>NZ_JBSFIK010000023.1:0-50650 GCF_053597535.1 Streptomyces sp. NPDC001348
CTGGAGCCCGCGGTCGAGCGGGAGATGGCGAAGGGCGACGCCGTCATCCTGAGCGAAGTACTGCGTCCCTGGCGGCAGAAGTACCCCGACGTCGAAGTCGTCGAGCAGTCGCACTTCGGCAGCCCCTCGCTCCTCCTGGTCGACGCCTCCCACGAGGCGTCCCTGGTCGTCGTCGGACGGCGCATCCGCCGTTCCTCCGTCGGGGCCCGCATCGGCACCGTCACCCATGCCGTCCTGCACCACTCCACCGCCCCCGTCGCCGTCGTCGCCCACGACTGACGGATCCTCCGGAAACGACAACCGATCCGGTCCGGCCCCCGAGGGGCATGCCGCAGGGCACGTACCGTCTCCTCGGTGGCCGGGTGGGAGATCAGGCGGGATCGGTATGGTCGGCGCGGACCCGTTGGGCGACGTCGCGGAGCTTGACGTTGTGGTGCTGGGAGATGCGGCGCAGCACGTTGAAGGCATCCTCCTCACTCATCCGGTGGCGCTCCATGAGGATGCCCATGGCCTCACCGATGGCATGGCGGGTGTCCACGGCGTGCTCGAGCTGGTCGATGGTGCGGGCGCTGGCCAGGGCGACGGCGGCGTGAGAGGCCAGCAGCCAGCCGGCGGTCTCGATGTCCTTGCTGAAGGCGCCGGGGGACCGGGCGTACAGGTTCAGCGCGCCGAAGTCGTCGTTGTCGGTGTAGAGCAGCACGCCGGTCATGCTGCCGATGCCGAGCCGGCGGGCCTCATCCGCGAAGCGCTTCCAGGCGGGCCGGGGCTGGGCCAGGTCCGCGATCCGGTACACGCGCTCGCCGTCCTTGCGGCGGGCGAGATCGAAGCAGGGTCCCTCGCCCAGCTCGCCCTGCAGACGGTCGGACTCCCGGACCATGTCCCCGCAGGCGGCCAGGGTCACGGCCCGGCCCTTGCGCACCGCGAGGATCCCGGCCGCGTCACAGCCGTCGACCAGCTTGACCGCCGACGCGACGATCTCGTCCAGGGTGGCTTGGACGGAGTCCTTCGCCAGCAGGTCCCGGGCGAGCAGTGCCATCTGCTCGGCGTACTCACGCCACTCCAACGCCATCACCCGCCTCGCTCACCGTTCCGGGCCACACTACCGCCGTCATCGCCCGCTCTTCGGGGCCGTCCCGGTCGCGGTGTCCGCGGCCGGTCGCTGCCGTACCAGCGGGTCCGTGGCGCGGCCGGTTCAATCGGTGGCCGCCGGGGCAGAGGATGCCGTGCGGCGCGGGGCAGGCTCGCCGGTCGGGGCAGGAGAGGGCCTGCTGCGGGCGCTGCGGGCCTGGTGCACCGCCGCTCCCACCGTCCTTTTCGCGCGGTGCGATACGACGGTCAGTCTCCTCAGCAGGTAGCCAGGGACGCCCGGCATGCCACTTCCCTTCCCTCAGGCGGGGCGACAGCCCACGGCCGGCTCTCAGTGCCCGGTCACGTATGCCCGTCCTCGCGCCGGTCACTCCTCGCCCGCGGTCCGGGTGGGGGAAGCCGCAGGGCCAGGACGGCGACGTCGTCGGTGCTGTGCGGGGCGAGCCCGGCGAGGAGCTCGTCACACAGTTCGCCGGGGTCGGTGCGGGCGAGTGCGCCGGCGTGCTGGCGCAGGCGGGTCATGCCGTGGTCGAGAGTTTCACCGCGGCGCTCGATCAGACCGTCGGTGTACAGCAGGACGGTGCACCGGGCGGGGAGGTCCTCGGTGGCACTGGGGCGTGCCGTGTGCGGGTCGATGCCGAGCAGGAGGCTGCGCCCGCCTTCCAGGAACCGGGTGTCGCCGTCCCAGGTGACCAGCAGGGGCGGCGGGTGGCCGGCGGCGGCGTAGTGCAGCCGCCAGGGCCCGCCCACCGGCCCGTCGACCACCCCGTACAGGCACGACGCGGTGGCCCGGGGATACAGGGCGTGCTGGACCAGATCCAGGCGGTGCAGGATCGCTCCGGGGGGCTCGCGCCGGTCGCAGGCGATGCCGCGGAGCGTGTTCCGCAACTGACTCATGGTGACGGCGGCCTTGAGATCGTGGCCGGTGACGTCCCCGATGATCAAAGCGGTGTCGCCGGTGGGCAGCAGGAAGCTGTCGTACCAGTCCCCGCCGACCTGGGCGGTGGCATGGGAGGGGGTGTAGCGCGCGGCCATCGTCAGGTGGTCGACGTCCGGCAGGGTGGGCAGCAGCGAGCGCTGCAGGCGTTCGGCGATGCGCTCGGTCTCCTGGTGCAGCCGGGCGTTGTCCATCGCCAGCGCCACCCGGTGGACCAAGTCCTCCAACAGCGCCAGGTCGTCGCCGCTCAGCGCCGCGTGCGGTGCCATCCGGGCGATGGTCAGAGCCCCGAACACCTCCCGCCTGGCTCGCAGGGGCGCGACGATCGCACTGTTGGCCGCCCGTGGCAGGTCCAGCACGGTGCCGCTGGTGGCATGCGCCTCGCCGCGCAGCTGGTCCTCGTCGACGAGGAGGGGTCCGGCGCCGTACAGCACCCGGCTCAGTGGGCCGTCGGCGACCCGGGGCACCCCGACCGCTGGAGCTTCGTGCACGACGGCACGCTGCTGCGGGATTCCCTCACGGTGAGTGACACACACGCGCTCCAGATGCTCACCGACCAGCAGATCCACCGCACACCAGTCGCCCATCCGCTGCGCGAGGATCCGGCAGACCCGCTGCAGAGCCTCCTGCGCATCCAGCGTGCCGGCCAGAGCCGAACTGACATCCGCCAGCAGCGTCAGCCGGTCCAGCGCCTGCTGCAACACCTCATCGACATCATGCTCATCCACCCACAGCGCCTTCCCCGTTCCCGGCGCCGCTCACGCCGTACTCGGTTTCGTCCTCCGGCGGCCAGGCGGCGATCCGCCCGTTGCCGTCGTCCGCGCGCTCCGGGCCCGGGATACGCTGCTTCCGTCGCCCCTGACCGGAGGTCGTCCGAGTGTTCCCCGCACGGGTACTGACCGTTGCACCGTCGGCCCTGGTCATTCTCGCCCTGGCCGGCTGCTCTTCACACTGGGGCTGCACCGACACGAGGGCGGAGCGCGGCGAGGCCGGTGTCAGGGTGCAGGTCGTCGACCCGTCGGGGCGACCCACCGGCGTCACCGCCGAGGTCGTCGACTGGCGCCTCGAGCCCCACCCGCAGGTGCCCGCCGGAGGCGACCAGGTCCACTTCCATTACCGCTTCAACGGCGCCGACGAAGACAACGGCCCGGCAGTGGACGCCTGCGCGGTGAACAAGGAACGCGTGGCGTTGATCTGCAAGACGGTCTATTCCTCTGAGGCGTTCGGGCCGGGTGGGGGCCATACGGGCGACGACTGGCTCGCCGCCGGGCACCCTGAACAGGTGGCCGGAGTGCTGGTGATTCCCAACGACCAGTCCTACGACAGACCGACATGCGAGCAGGACATCAAGGATGGAGGCGGGGTGCACCCACCGGAGCCGGCCGCCGTGGGGGATCAGCTGTAAGCCGGTGCCGGTTGGTGGGGCGGCGGTGGATCAAGGGTCGCGACGAACTCGGCGGACCCGGAGGTCACGTACTCCTTTCGGGTGGCCTTCTTGCCCGCTGTCCTGTCGCTGGTTCGGCCGTATGGGTCACTGTGGGTATCGAACCGGTGGGCCGCCCATCCCCAGCCGGAGGCATGTGGTGGCGGCGTCTGCCGGGTTCCTCCTTCGCTGCCGGTCATGAGTGCTGGTGGGCCGACTCCGCGTACGCCTCACGGCCGGAGTGGGGTCTCCTCCGCTCTGAGCCGTCGTCAGCCGTGCCCGCGCTCAGGGCTTCGGGCCGCAGGCGGATGCCAGGCGGGCTCCAGGCCGGTTCGTGACCACCGCATGCGTTTCTCGTTCAAGGGAGAAGCAGCCATGCCCATTTCACCCAACCAGGGAGGGCTCTTCCGGTGGTGGCACGCTGGTGACCATCACGGGCACGAACCTGTCCCACACCAGCGCGGTCAAGTTCGGCAACAAGCCGGCCACCAACATCACCCAGGTCTTCCCGACCCAGGTCACCGCCGTCTCCCCGTCCGGAACCGGCACCGTCGGGGTCACCGTGACGACACCCGGCGGGACCAGCAACCCGGTGCCGTTCTTCTACGTCGGCGCCCCGTTCGAGTCCTCCCTGGGCACGACATCGGGTCCGCTGGCCGGCGGCAACACCATCACCCTCAGCGGCACCGACCTGTCCACGGCGACCAGTGTGTCCTTCGGCGGAGTGACGGCCACCCCGACCGTGAATTCCGACAGCTCGCTCAGCGTCACGGTGCCGGCCGGAGCCGCGGCGGAACCGGTCGCGGTCAGTGTCACCACCGCGGGCGGCACCAACAACGGTCTGACCTACGTTGACGACGGAGAACGAGGCGGGTGTGCCGTCGAAGGTGACGGAGTCGGTGGTGTCGAGGCCCCGGCATCTGAACCCCGTACCCGGCGCGGCCCGCACACGGCCCGGCGCCGGGCCGCAAGGAGGCGCACCCGCCCGCACCCGCCCGCGGCCGGCTTCCGCTCGCCGCCGCAGGCGATCGCGCCGGTCAGTTGAGTGTGCAGACGGGGTTGCCGGGCAGGCCGGAGGAGGCTCCAGTGGCGTTGAAGCCGAACGTCGTGCTTCCGGACGGCGGGATGGCGCTGTTGTAGTCGACGTTCGCGGCCGCGACCGAGGAACCCGACTGCGTCAGCTTGGTGCTCCAGGCGGTCGTCACCTTCTGGTCGCCGGGCCAGGTCCAGCCGACCTGCCATCGGCTGCTGGCGGAGGTGCCGGTGTTGGTGACGGTCACCTCGGCGGTGAAACCACCGGGCCAGGAGTTGACCAGCTTGGTGGTGACGGTGCAGCCGGAGCTCCCACCGCCCCCCGCCGAGCTCTGAGTGGTCGCCAGGACGTCGTCCGAGGCGGCCGATGTGCCTCCCGAGCCGTCGTGGGCCTTGACCGTGTAGGTGTAGGAGGTCGAGGCGGACAGACCGCTGTCGGTGAAGGACGTGCCGGTGGTGGTACCCACCTGCTGCCCGTCGCGGTAGACGTCGTAACCGACGGCACCGGGCGAGGCGCTCCAGGACAGCGAGACGCTGCTGCTGGTGGTGCCGGTCACCGTGAGATTCGCCGGCGGGTCCAGCGCTCCGCTGCCGCCGTTTCCACCGGTGGTGTAGCTGACGCCGGTGTACGTCTGCGTACATCCGGAGGAGCAGGAGCCCGGCATGGCGAAGGTGTACGTCCGGCCGCCCTGGACGAGCTTGCCGTCCACGTCACGGACCCGGACGGTGTAGCGCGATCCTCCCGATGAGTTCGGGCCGATCTTGTACTGCTGGCCCAGGTCGCTGATCATGTCGGCCGCCACCCATGCTCTGCCGTCGTAGTACTCCACGCCGTGGATGCCGTTGGGCAGGTGTGTGACGTCGATGGTGGGCCACCATGTCGCCGCGTTCTTGACGAAGCCGATCGAGATGTCGCCGGAATAGTCGGGCGCCGAGATGAATGACCAGGAAATGTGCCGGTTGTTCCAGCGGCTCGGGTACATGTCCGCCACCGGCCGGCCACTGAGTTCGAACGCGTTCAGCGACTGCGTGGCCAGGTCCAGGTGGTACGGGTCGTCCCGGCACCATGCGTTGGTGTCGCCGCAACTGTCGGCGACCAGCATGTCCAGGGTCGCGCCGTTGTACTTGTCCGACGTCCAGTTTCCGTTCCGGCAGAACGCCTGGCCCGCCGCGCCGTCGTTGGTACCGGTGCAGAAGTCGCCGATCGTCACCCGCACCCAGCGGCCGCAGTTGTGGCCGTTGTCGAACAGTCCCATGCTGCCGGCGCCACTGGACGGGACGGGACGCGGGGTGGGCTGCCCGCTGTAGTCGCCCGGTGTGTTCCACACGTTGAGCGCCACGAAGTTCTGCGACTCCAGATTCGCCTGCGGTACCCCGCACCCGCCGTAGGGCGATCCGAGGCCGTCGAAATGCGTGGCGTTGCCGGTGTGGCCCGCCGGGTCCGCGGGGGCGGCGCGGCCGGCCGATGCGGTGGACGCCGCCGCGGCGACGGATGGGGACGACAGGCCGGCGAGGAACGAAGAGGCGAGCAGCAGTACGCCGAACACCGCCGTGACGAGTAATCGCCGGCCGGTGCGTGGTGCGGGTGGGGCGGTGATCACGGTGACCTCCTGGATGCCGGACCCGATGACCGGCACGTCGACTGGCCCGACGTCGCGGTCCCCGCTTACACCGGTCGGGCTCATGCCAATAATGCGACCGGAACCGCACCTGGTCACCCCCGCGCAGGAATGTCGGCACAAGGCGTTTACGACACCATCAGCTCGCGCTATACCAATGGGTGGGAGCGCTCCCAATGCATGGCTCCGGTTCGCCCCCGGACCGCTGTGCGCCGGCGACGGGAGCCTGCCACGCACGGTCGCACCACCCGCGGACGGGCCGCTGCCGGCCCCGCCGGATGCCACCGGTCCGATGTCCCGGCGCCTCCGGGACGACCGGTGCCCGACCGGCGCTTGCCCGGTGCCTGTCGTCCCCGCCGCGGTCGGATGACCCCAGAGGAGCCCCCCACATGAAGACTTCACGCACCAGCCGGCGCAGGTCGCCGATGCCCGCCCCCCGCTTGCCCGGCCTGCTGGGGGCGGCGCTGCTCGCTCTCGTCCTGAGCTCGCTGCCTTCCCCCGCGTCGGCCCACGGCGTCGCCATGATGCCGGGCTCGCGCACCTACCTGTGCTACAAGGACCTGGTCGCCCACAGCAGCACCCAGATGCCGGCCAACCCGGCCTGCGCCGACGCGGTCAGGGCGACCGGCACCACGCCGCTGTACAACTGGTTCGCCGTCCTGGAGTCCCACGGCGGCGGGCGGACCAAGGGCTTCATCCCGGACGGGGAGATCTGCAGCGGCGGACACACCGGTCCGTTCAACTTCTCCTCGTACAACGCGGCCCGCACCGACTGGCCCAAGACGCATCTGACCGCGGGCTCGACCATCCAGGTGCAGTACAGCAACTGGGCGGCCCACCCGGGCATGTTCAACGTCTACATCACCAAAGACGGCTGGTCCCCGACCAAGCTCCTGGCCTGGGACGACCTCACGCTCATCAACTCCGTCACCAACCCGCCGCAGTCCGGCGGCGCCGGCTCGGACGGAGGCCACTACTACTGGAACCTCACGTTGCCGAGCGGCAAGACCGGCCAGCACGAGCTGTTCATCCACTGGATCCGCTCGGACAGCCAGGAGAACTTCTACTCCTGCTCCGACATCGTCTTCGACGGCGGCAACGGTGAGGTGACGTACTGATCAGGGCCAGGCGACCGGGGCCCGGCTGGTAGGCCGGGCGTCCCGTCGGCGTCGGCGGGCCGCCGGTTCGAGTTACCGTCCCCGCCACAGGCCTGCCGGCGACTGTCCGGGACCGCCCCGATGCTGTACTGGGCGCCCCGCCGCTTTCATCACGCGTGCACATCACTCAGCAGCGGCCCGGAAGGGTGAGAACGGTTGACTTGGTCGAGCCCTGCGGTCGTTGGGACGCACACGGGGCGGACGACCCGATCGGCCGGCCGACACTCTGCCGCACCCGAACGTAATGGTCCGCGGCCGCGGGCCGGAGGCTGGGAGGCGGATGTGGCTTGCGGGCGGGTTCTCACCTGCCGGGCCGCGCTCTAGGCTGCGACCGCTCCGAAGTCCGGCGATCTTTTGGAGGGTGTGCAGGATGAACCGAGCTCTCATGACCGCATTGGCGGCAGCAGCGTTGGCCGTGTCCGGGGGCAGTACCACCGCCTCGGCTTCCGATGCCCCGCCGCGCACCACGCACGGTCCTTGCCAGTACACCGAGACCCCGGACGAGCCGGCGGCGCGGCGGGTTCCCCTGCCGCCCGACCCGCGGCACACCCCCAGTCACGGCACGGTCGGCATGGCTGTCCCGACCAGCCAGGGCCCGCTCCCGCTGCGGCTGGACCGGGCGGAGGCGCCGTGCACGGTCCAGAGCTTCGTACACCTGGCGCGGCACCGGTTCTTCGACCGTACGGTGTGCCATCGGCTGACGGCGTATCCGACGCTGAAGGTCCTGCAGTGTGGTGACCCGACCGGCACTGGCGAGGGTGGGCCGGGGTACGAGTACAAGGACGAGCTGCCGGTGGACCTGCCGCCGGCACCGAGCGATCCGACCGGCACCCGTCGCCTCTACGGGCGTGGTCTGCTGGCGATGGCCAACGCCGGGCCGGACACGAACGGTTCGCAGTTCTTCGTCGTCTACGGCGACTCCGCGCTGCGACCGAACTACACGGTGTTCGGCACGGTCGGTGCCGCCGGCCTGAAGACGCTCGACAAGGTGGCTGCCGGCGGAATCGAGCCGACTACGCAGGACCCGGCTCCTGTCGACGGCACGCCCGTGCTGAGGACCGAACTGCTCAGTGTCCGGCCGTCTTGCCGGCCCTGATGGACTGCGCTGCGGTCACCATGGGGCCGGCCACGTGCCTGGTCCCACGGTGATGTGAAAGTAGCCGTTGCGGGTGTCCGACCAGGTGACTTCGCCGATGCTGTCGTAGAAGGTGACGGACGACGGTTTCAACGTCACGCACGTCCGCAAAACCGTCGACGTCATCGAACGCCTCAAGCGAGCAGTTATCCGGTTCTTCCGGTGGTGGGCGGTGGTGGCGGAGTCTCTCCCGCACGCGTTGCGTCGATCGGGGCCTCAGCGTTCGGCTCCCGTCCGTGTGAGAACGTGGTCGGCCGCATCGTTGGCGTGGGAGTGCTGGTCGGGCCATCGGAACACGAGGCGGGAGGCGGCTTTGTCCAGCACCTGTCCTGGCGGCAGATCGCGGTCTGCAGTGTCGGCGGGGTACACGGTCAGCTGGGGGTAGCCGTTGTCGCGCACGTGTCGGTCCCACCCCCACACGCAGGCGGCGAACCGCTCGGCCAGGTCTGGGCCGGCTGGTCCGTAGGCGTGGATGTAGAACTCGTATCGCCGGTCTGCGGGTTCCGGTGCGTCATGGGTCTTGGTGTGCGTCAGGTAGGCCAGCGAGCCGTCGGCCACGATCGCGGCTGCGTCCCGCTGCGCCACCGGAAGGGACCCTTCCGGGGGCGTCAGGCGGCAGAAGCCTTGCAGGGTGGTCGCGGCGTAGAGCTGCAGCGTCTCGAAGCTGTACTGGCCAGGCAGGACGACGCCGGTGGCGAGTTCGTGGCGTGGCCCGCACAAAGCCTCTTCGAGCCCGGAAGTGGTGCCGGGGGCACCGTCCTCCCACCGCACCGTCACGGCACCGCCGGCCAGCGAGACGGTCGGGGCGGTGCGGGCGGCGGCCCCCCGGTCCCGTACGAACCCGCAGTACGTCCAGTGCACGGCGCGCAGGGCGTCACCGTGTCGTACGAAGGTGACGGAGCGGGTGTAGCCGCCCACCTCCAGCGGCACCACGAGCCTTCCACCTTCTGCCAGTTGTTCTCGCCGGGCCGGCGCGATGTCCGCGGCGTTGTACGTGATCACCACGCCGTCGAACCCACCCGACGGGACGTGTGCGGGCGCCCCGAGGCTGCCGTCGCCGAGGACGGCCGTGACCCGGCTGCTTCCGGCCTCCGCGCACAGTCGCCTGGTGCGGTGCACCACATACGGGTCGATGTCCACGGTGACCACCCGTCCGCGTTCCCCGACAACGTGCGCGATCAACTCCGCGTTGTAGTCGCCGGATCCGACCTCCAGTACGACCTTCCCCGGCTCGAGCCGCAGCTGCTCGATCATGTCCGCCTGCAGCCATGCCGCCGAGACGGAACTGACCGCAGCCTCGTCGGTGTCCTGGACGTCGGTCTCGGTCCGGTGCGGGAACAGCACACGTTCGGATGCCTTCAGCACCGGCAGTTTCGGTCCAGAGATCGCTCTCGGTCACTCCGGGAGCGCTCGGTGCCATCTCTTCATGAACCGGGCGACTTCAACGGACCCGTTCACGGCTCCGCCGGTCTGTGCTCACCGGCGGCACACCAGCCGCCTCCCCCGTGACGGGTGAGGCGGCCATCCGTCCCCTGAGCTGCGATGAAGGTGGCGGCCGGTGCGCAGCGGTCGCTGCCCGACCGATGCCCACCGGTGTCCCGGGCCGACTCCGCGAGGTGGGCACCGTGGCGCACTGGCGAGCTCTGATCGTGCTGGGGATGGCCCAGTTCCTGATGGTGCTGGACACCTCCGTCATGAACGTGTCCATCAGCCGACTGGTCGAGGACTTCGACACCGAGGTCACCGCCATCCAGGCCGTCATCACGCTGTACGCGCTGGTCATGGCGGCCTTCATGATCACCGGCGGCAGGCTGGGCGACATCCTGGGACGCCGCCGTGTGTTCTTCCTGGGCATGGCCGTGTACGGCATCGGGTCGGCGGTGACCGCCGTCGCACCGACTCTCTGGGTGCTCGCGCTGGGCTGGTCGGTCGTGGAGGGGCTCGGTGCCGCCCTGGTCCTGCCGGCCATGGCCGCTCTCGTCGCCGAGTCGTACCGGGGACGGGACCGGGCCGTCGCCTACGGGGTCATCGGCGGCCTCGCCGGCGCGGGCGTCGCGGTCGGCCCCCTGCTGGGCGGCTGGGTGACCACGTACCTCACCTGGCGGCTGGTCTTCGCCGGCGAAGTGGTGGTCGTCCTGGCCGTACTGGCCTGCCACCGGGTGATCACGGAGGCCCCGAGGACGGATCCGCACCCGCGGCTCGACGGTGTGGGCGCCGCGCTCTCCGCGGCCGGACTCGGGCTGGGCGTGCTCGGGGTGCTGCAGAGCAGCAGCTGGGGATGGGTGCGCCCGGTCAACCCTCCCTTCACCGTCCTGGGGTTCGCGCCCACACTGTTCGTCATCGGGGCCGGTATCGCCGTCCTCGGCCTCTTCCTGCGCTGGGAGCGGCGGCGTGACGAACAGGGCACCGACCCCCTGGTGCACCGGTCCCTGCTGGGCAGACCCGCGCTGCGGTCCGGCTTGATGACACTGCTGAGCCAGAATCTCATCCTGCTGGGACTGTTCTTCGCCATCCCGCTGTATCTGCAGGTCGTACAGGGCTTCGACGCCTTCCAGACGGGGCTGCGCCTCCTTCCGGTGTCCGTCACCATGCTCGTGACCTCGATGGGCGCGTCCTCGCTCGGGCGGCTGTGGGGTCCGCGCCGTGTGATCCGGCTGGGACTGACGACCTTGGTGGTGGCGATCGTGTGGCTGCTGGCCACCATCGACCCGGTCATCGACGACGCGCAGTTCGCCGGCGCCATGGCGGTGCTGGGCGTGGGCGTCGGCCTCCTCGCGTCCCAGCTGGGCAACGTCGTCCAGTCGAGTGCCGGCGAAACGGAGCGGAGCGAGGTCGGGGGACTGCAGTTCACCGCCCAGAACCTCGGATCCGCCCTCGGCACCGCGCTCATCGGGTCGATCCTCATCGGCTCGCTGGCACACGCCTTCACCACACAGGTCGCGGACGACCCGCGGCTGTCCACCCAGGCCCGCCAACAGACCAGTGTCGCCCTCGAAGCCGGGGTCGGCTTCGTCCCCACCGACCAGGTGCGCTCGGCGGCCGAGCAGGCCGGCCTGCCGCCGTCGGAGGTCGACGCCCTCACGCAGTCGTACGCTTCGGCTCAGCTCGACGGTCTGAAGGCGGCGATCCTCGCCACCGGCGGCGTCACACTGGCCGGCTTCCTGGTGACACCGCAGTTGCCGGCCGGCCGTACGAAGCGGACACCGCAACCGGACCCCGGTGCCGAGGCCGGCGCGATCGGGTCGGCGAGCTGAGCCGCCGCGGAGGCCGCGATGACCGGTACCGACCCCACCACGGCCCGCGCGAGCAGCGGTGCGCGCCGCGCGCACACCGACTACACGGGAGGCGTGTACGGATCGATGCTCGCGGCCTCCGTGGTCATAGGTGCGGGGGCCGCAGGCTCGTTCCCGCGCGCGGAGCTGGTGCTGCTGTTGCTGCTCACCGGCGTGGTGTTCTGGATCGGGCACGTGCACGCCGAACTGTTCGGGGCTCGCCTCGCACAACGGCGCCTGGACCGCCGGGCCGTACTGGACGTGTGCCGGGACGAGTGGCCGATCGTCAAGGCCGCCGTCCCGCCCGCCTTCGCCGTGGCCGTCAGTCCGCTGCTGGGCCTGGACGTGGCGGGCGCCTATTGGCTGGCGCTGTCGGTCGCCGTGGCCGGGCAGGTGGGCTGGTCCGCGGCCGCGGCACGCAGATCCGGGGCCTCCTGGAGGCTCGTGATACTCAGCGCCTCGGTGAATCTGCTGCTCGGACTGCTGATCGTAGTCTTCAAGATCGTGATCTCACACTGAGGGAAGCGGCCGTGAGCCGGCCGGTCGCCGGATCACCTGTGCCGGGTGAGGCCGGGACGGGGCGCCGGGGCGGAGGATCGCAGGGAAGGGTGCAGTCCGCCGGTCAGTGGGTCGCCCGTGGGAGAACAGCCGATGCGCTATGAGATCCGCGTCGACGGCCACATGTCGGAGACGCTGGCCAAGGCTTTCCCGGAGCTCGACCACGTGGTCATGTCCGGGCAGACCGTCCTGTTCGGCCCCGTCCTCGACGAGGCCCACCTGTACGGGCTGCTGGCGCGCTGCCAGTCCCTCGGGCTGCGTGTACTGGAGATGCGGCAGTTGCCGGAGTGACCCGGGACGGCACAGGGGAGGAACGTCCCGTTCAGAGCTGCTCGGCCTCGATCCGCCCGGTGCGGACGGCTGCCCGCAACGCCTCGTGGTCCTGCTCGTTCTGGTCGGCGTAGCGTTGCGCGAAGGCCGTGAGCCCGCGGTCGAAGCGGTCGCTGCGGCCCAGGTAGGCGGCGATGGCGATGGGATCACCGGAGCGGGCGTGGGCCCGGGCCAGGGAGGCCCCGCACACGTGACCGAAGAGGGTGAACAGCGCGGGATCCATCGTCTCGGGCTGCATGATGCCCTTCCAGTCCCGTAGCTGGCGCACGTAGAAATCCCGCCCGTGCCCGTCGAGGCCCGTGACGTGCGTCCACCCCAGGAAGATGTCGCTGGTCGTCTGGATCAGACGCTGCCCGGTCACCACCCGGCGGCCCTGGTTGTCGTAGTGCTCGCCCTCGGTGTGGTCGGCCAGCACCGACTCCTGGGCCTCCTTGGCCTGCAGCAGCAGAGGATCGTCGTCGTCCCTGCCGAGCAGGAGCAGGATCCAGCACCGCGTGCCGACACTGCCGACCCCCACCACCTTCCGGGCGATGTCCACCAGGTGGTAGCGGCGCAACAGGTACCGGCGCTCGGACGAAAGGGTTCGTGCGTACCCCTCCAGCACGGTCTGCAGTTCCCTCTCCTGCGCGTCGTCGCCCGGATCCGGACGCAGATCCCCGAGCGGAGTGATCAACGGCGGGTCGGGGGTGATGCGCCGGCCCTCGGCCGTGGTCCGGGTGAGCTTCTCGAAGGCCTGCATCTGGGTGCGGGAGCGGGCCCGCTCCGTGGCCCGGGCGGTGCGGCGCCTGGCGGTCCGGTCCATCGAGGACGCCAGAAGTTTCCGCAGACGGTCGGCGTCGTCCTGGGCGTACCAGATGTCGAGAGTGCGCATGCCGGCGAACTCGCGCATCCGCTCCCGGTAGGCCAGCAGGCACGCCCGGACGGCGTCGTCCTGCTCCCTGCGGGAGAAGCCGTTGGCCCGGCCCGCCGTCACGAAACTGGCCGCCAGCCGCTTGACGTCCCATTCGAACGGCCCCGGCAGGGTCTCGTCGAAGTCGTTGATGTCGAACACCAGATGGCGCTCCGGTGAGGCGAGCAGCCGGAAGTTCAGCAGATGGGCGTCGCCGCACAGCTGCACCTGCAGCCCGGTGCTCGGGGCGGCCCCCAGGTCCGCCGCCATGATCGCGGCCGCGCCGCGGTAGAAACGGAACGGCGACTCGAGCATGCGGCCGTAGCGGATCGGCACCAGTTCCGGCACCCGGGTGGCCGACTGCCGCTCGATCACCTCGACGGGGTCGGGCCGCTCCGGCCCCGGTTCGTACCGGCCCTGCTCGGAACGCGGCACGCGGGTACGGGCCTGCCTGCCGTACGCCGCTCGCTCGGCGGCCGGCAGACGGGCGGTGAAAACGCTCGATGCGGTCATGTCCCGACCTCCTGGTCCAGGGTGGTGGTGCCGGTACCGGCGTTCCGCTCCGCCGGCGGTGTCAGCCTGGCGAAGGAGCCGAGGGCGGCCCGGTGGAGCAGGTGACAGGCGGCGCGGAGAGGGCCGGCAGCACCCCCGACAGGCCGCACACCGGCAGCACCGGGGCACCGGCCGCGCGGTGGCCGTCGAAGGGCAGCACGTAGGAGGCGGTGACGAGCGCGGTGACCGTGTACCTGGAGAGAGCGACGGCCGGGCGCGCCGGCCGCCGCACGGAGCGGACCCCGCTGCCGGGCCGGTATGCCTCCCGTCCGGACCGGAACCGCCGCGTCCGGTCGGCCGTGGGTTCGCTCATCTGGCGCTTCTTCGTTCCGTTCCACCGCGCGTACCCCCGCATCCCACTCCAGCGCCCGGCCGGCGGGGGCGGATCACCCGCCGCGGGTGATCCGCCGGGCCCGCGGCCCGCGGCACGCTGGCCCGGTGAGGTCCCCCCCACACCGCCCCGTCGGCGGTCCCGAAGCGCCCGCTCGGTCGCGCGAGGAGGAGCCATGACCGTATCGCCCGATCCGGCGGCGCGTAGCGGACCGGAGAACGCACCCGACGGGGCGGCTCCGCCTGCGGCCGGCGACCCCGCGGACGCACTGGGCAGGCTCGGCGGTTCCTGGACCTGGATCCTGGGCTCGGCGCTGGCGACCTTCGTACCGGGCGTTCTGGTGCTGGTCTGGCCCGACGAGACCCTGCACGTCCTGGCGGTGCTCATCGGCCTGTACCTGCTGGTGCTCGGGGCGTTCCGGTTCGTCGCGGTGTTCGGCCGGGAGGCACACGGCGAACGCCTCCCGGGACTGGTGGTGGCCGTCCTCTACGTCCTGGCGGGTGTGCTGTGCCTGCGCAACCCGCTGCAGACCATCACCGCGCTCTCGCTGATCGTCGGGGTGGTCTGGCTCGTCTCCGGAATCCTCACCCTGTACACGGCACTGGCCGCCAGGGACCTGCCCCACCGCGGTGCCGTCCTGGCGGGCGCGGTCCTGGCCATCGTCGCGGGGATCGTGGTGCTCGCCCTGCCGGCCGAGTCGGCCCGTGCGCTGACCAGGCTCCTCGGCCTGTGGCTGGTACTGCTCGCCCTGGTCGAGTTCGGGATCGCCTTCGCCTGGCGGGCGGCGCTGCGCAGGGCAGGCGCGGCGGGCCGGAGCACCCCGCCGAAGTAACCCCGGCAAGAGGCCCGCACGCTCACCCGCGCCGGGTGAGGCCCCGCGGATCTCGACGTGGGCACGCTGAGAACGGCATGGAACGACTGGCCGGGGCGAACGCCCGGGACGGAGGAGAAGACATGAGCGCGATGTACCTCGCGTACGACTATCCGCTGCTGAGCGCCTTCTGGACGATGCTCTGGTTCTTCCTGTGGGTGCTGTGGTTCGTCCTGCTGTTCCGGGTCATCGTCGACATCTTCCGTGACGACGAGATGAGCGGCTGGGGCAAGGCCGGCTGGCTGTTGTTCGTCGTCTGCCTGCCTTTCCTGGGCGTGTTCGTCTACCTCATCGCCCGGGGCAAGGACATGGGCCGCAGGGAGATGACGCAGGCACGGGCGCAGCAGCAGGCCATGGACGCCTACATCCGGGAGACCGCGAGCAGCGGGAGCCGACCCAGCAGCGCCGACGAACTCGCCAGGCTGTCCGAGATCCGGGCCCGTGGCGACATCACGGAGGACGAGTTCCGCCGGGCGAAGGAACTGGTGCTCAGCGGACACGGTCCGGGCGAGCAGCCCGGCAGCACCACAACCCATCGCTGAACACACCGACCCGCAACGAAACGAGGTAGTGGTATGACCGCGACACCCACCGGACGTACGCAGACGGCGAAGCAGCAGTGGGCCGGCGGCCTGACGATGTTCGCGGCCGTCATGCTGATGATCGCCGGGGTGCTCGACATCTTCCGCGGCATCATGGGGATCGCCCAGGACGATGTCTTCGTCACCACACGCAACTACGTCTTCCAGTTCGACCTCACCGGCTGGGGCTGGTTCCACCTGATCCTGGGGGCGGTCGCGGTGATCGTCAGCCTGGGACTGTTCCAGGGCTCGCTGTGGGCACGCATCGGCGGCGTGGCCATCGCCGCGCTGCTCATCATCACCAACTTCCTCTCCCTGCCGTACTACCCGGTGTGGTCGGTGGTGCTGATCGCTTTCTACGGGTTCATCATCTGGGCGCTGTGCGTGGTGCAGCGGGACACCACGGCCGGCATGTTCGGCGGGCCGTCGCGTGATGCGTGAGCGGGTCCGGGCCCCGGGCCCGGCCCGCTGACCGCCGGGCACCCGGTTGGGCCACCTCCGCTGGTGGCTCCGCGTACCACCGGATTTGCTGGTGGGACGAGAGGACGGGAGTGCTTCATGCCGCCACAGGACGACGCCGTCGGCGGGGCCGGTACACCGGACGAGAACGAACTGGACGAACTCCGCCGACGGGTCGCCCAACTGGAGTCGGCCACCGGACCGGCCGCGCGGCGCCGACGGCATCCGCTGCGCACCACGGGGTCGGTGCTGCTCATCGTCCTGGCGTCGATCCTGGCGATCCTGGCGGTGACGGCCGTCTGGGCTCGGGACGAGATCACCGACACCGACCGCTTCGTCGCGACCATGGGGCCGCTCGCGAGCGACCCCGACGTGCAGCAGGCGGTCTCCCGCCGGGTCACCGACGTCGTGGTGCAGAAGATCGACGTGCCGGCCCTGGTCGACGAGTTGTCCAAGGCGGCGGCCCAGCCAGGCGTCCCGCCCCGCGTCTCCCAGCTCATCGGCACGCTGAGCGGCCCCATCGACAACGGTCTGAAGAGCCTCATCGGCGCGGCGTCCGACCGGGTCGTGACGAGCGAGGCGTTCGCGAAGGCGTGGACCGACGCCATCACGGTGGCACACAACGCCATGGTGAAGGCCCTGACCGGGGAGAGCGGCGGGGCGGTCCAGATCTCCGGCAACCAGGTCACCATCGACCTGGCACCGGTCATCGACCAGGTCAAGAAGCAGCTCGTGGACGCCGGCCTCGCACCCGCCGCGAGGATCCCGACCGTGCACACACAGTTCACGGTGTACGCCTCGCCCAAGCTGCAGTCACTGCAGCTCTATCTGCGGTTGCTGCAGATCCTGGGCAACTGGCTCCCGGTGGTCGCGGTACTGGTCGCGGCGGGGGGCGTCTACACCGCCTGGAACCGCAGGCACGCGCTGATCGGCGCGGCGCTCGGGATCGCCGCGGCCATGCTGGTGCTCGGCATCGCGCTCACGGTCTTCCGCACCTACTTCCTCAACCAGTTGCCGCAGGGCGTCTCCCCCGGAGCGGCGGGGTCGGTCTACGACGCCCTGGTGTACTTCCTGCGGCAGGCCGTGCGCGCGGTGGGGGTGCTGGCGGTGCTGGTCGCGCTCGGCGCGTTCTTCGCCGGCCCTTCCCGGCCCGCGACGACCATCCGTGCCGCGTGCACGACAGCGATCGTCGGCGTCCGCGAGGTCGCCGAGCACGCGGGCTTCCGTGCGGGGCCGGTGGAGCCGTTCGTGCGGCGGTGGAAGCGGTGGATCGGGATCGTGATCCTGGTCGGCGCTGCCCTCGTGTTCGTGTTCTGGAGCCACCCGACGGGCATGGTGGTGTTCTGGTTCGCCGTCGTCGTGCTGGCACTGTTCGGGATCCGGGAGTTCCTCGCGCCGGGCCCGGGGCTCGCCGGGGCCGGGCAGCGGGCGGCGGCCGGGCCGCCGCCGCCCCGGCCGCCCGGGCCGGGGCTCGGGCCCCAGCCCGGAGCGTCCGGGTGAGCGGGACTCGTCGGGCGACCGGTCACGCTCCGGCCGGCACCCGGTCCAGGAAGCCGAGCACCGACCTGATCCGGCCCTCCTCGTCCAGCGTGACCACGTCGAAGCCGGCCACGGGGGCCGAGCCGTCGGCCTCGTTCACCAGCTCCCAGGCGAAGCGGGCGGTGTCGTGGTGGCCGTCGACGGCGCCAAGTGGACGGAAGACGAAGCCGGGGAACTGCTCGTGCGCTCCGGCGATCACGGCGGCGATCTGCTCATGTCCGCTGACGTCGGCGAGCGGGTCGGTGTAGGAGCCGTCGGCGGTCCAGGCCTCGGCCACCGCCTTCGCCAGGGACTCCGGCTCGGTGGCGTTCCAGGCCTCGAAGTACCGGGCAGCGGCCAACTGGTAGCGGTCGGTGTTCACGGACATGGCGAATCAGCCTCCATCGAGGTCGTCGATGCTGGTCGGGAACCGGTTCCTGGTCGCGTCGAACCGGTGCCACCACCATGCCCGTGGGCGCCGGGAGGGTCGATTACCCCGCAGGTAACGCGGCGCGGAGGGCAGGCCGGCGGCGACGAACCGCACCACCGGATTTCGGCCAGGAACGGCGGCGAATATGCCAAGAGACTGGCTGGAAAGTCATGGTGACAGAGTGTCAGTAGTGAAGATACTCGAAGTCAGGGGCACTTCACCGCACAGGAGCCGCACGGAAAGCGAGGGCCCGGCCGGCAGCAGAGCGACGCTTCGGGGGAGTGGATCGTGCACGACGAATTCCTGTGCCATGTCACAGCGTACGGCTGGTGCGACGGACGGCGCATCGGCGTACCGCTCGGCACCTACCGTGCCCCCACCCTGGCACTGGCCCTGTGGTGGCTGCGTGACCGCGCCTGCTGGATCGCCGACCGGCTCGACCCGCAGCCCGCCGGCCCCCACTTCCCGCCGAACGCCCTGGTGCCGGTTCCGGACACCGTCACCGACGTGCCCGGTGTCCTGCGTGCCTGGTGTGCCGACGCCGGCCGGCAGGAACTGGTCGCCGACGAACTGGCCGACGGCCGACTGGTGCGGATCGCGGTCCACGACGACACCACCGAGTACGAACTGCTCGCCGAGTCCGTCGACGCGCTGCGCATGCAGCGCACCATCCCGGCGCTCGTCGTTCCCGTCGCCTGACACGTGACACCGGACCGGGACGCACCGGGACACTCGTCGCCGGTGCGCGACGGGCGCTCACCCGGCGCGTACGACCAGAGCGTGGTCGCCCAGCCCCAGCAGGCGGTCGGCCGGGATCGTGCCGAGCGCGGTGTAGACCGTCTCCACGCGGCCGGTGGCCGGGTCGAACGTGAGGTCCTGGACGGTCCCGCGCTCGTTCCCCGCCTCGGTCAGGATCCGGTGGCGCATGACTTCGTGGTGCGGCGGCGGGGGCGCGGTACTCCGCGCCTCGGGTCCCTCACGGACGAGTACGGCGTCGGAGCCGACCGCGTGCAGAGCCTCCCAGGGAAGCACGGTGTCCCGGCCGCGCCGCGTGCCGACACGGACGTGTGTCACCGCCTGCGCGGCGCTGTCGACCGTGAGGGCCTTCACGACACCGATCTCGGCCGCCTCCGCGAGGGTCACCACGGGCAGGCCGAGCACCTTCGAGTACAGCATCACGGGCGTGACTCCTTCGGAGCGCCGGGCGGACCGTCCACGCCGTCGCGGGCGTGGAAGGCCTGCACCTGTCCGACGAAGCTCGGGAGGTCCTCGGCCAGGAAGAGCGTCGCGTCCGCGGGCACGACGAGTGCCTGTCCGGAGACCGAGAGGGTCTCGCCGCGCGGGACGTACACCTTGTGCCGACGGCGGCCCGAGCCGGACGTCAGGGACTTGCTCGCCGCGATCCGGAAGCCGACGACCCGGCCGCTGGTGCCTCCCTCCACGACGACGTCCAGCACTTTGCCGATCTCCGTCCCCGCGTCGGTCAGCACCTTCGCACCCAGCACCCGGCCCTTGACCGCCTCCTTGCGGACGACCACGGCGGCCGCCTCGGTCAGGGCCCCCGGATCGCCGATCATGACCGCGTGGTGCCCCAGTGAGTGCACGCCCGACCAGGGCAGGCTCCGCCCCAGCGGGCCGGAGAACAGGCCGCGTCCACTCAGGGTGAAGCCGGTGATACGGCCGGCCGGGGCGTCGAAGACGGTGTCCTTGATCTGTGCGACCGCGTCACCCGCGAGCGTGACCACCGGCAGGGTGGACAGGCTGCGCGCGGCCATCAGCTCCGAGCCCACCCGCCCGGGCCCCGACAGAAGATGTCCGGCCATCACACACCCCGTCCGCCGTACCGGCGTCCGCGCCGCACCGCGATCACCGTTCCCGATCGCCGGCCGGCCTGGACACCCAGCGCCACCAGCGGCGCCACCGCGACCAAGGCCACCACCAGGATCAGCCACACCCACCAGACCACCGTCCACCTCCGGCCGTCCGCCCCGGCCGCCCTCGGCCGGGGTCCACCCGATGCGGGTGCCCCGGACCGGCGTGCCGATGCCTCTTGTGCGCGTTCGGTGAACGGTCCGGCTGGACTGTGCGGCCTCTGTCGGGGTACGAGGACTGGTGCAGCAGTGACCGGCCGGGCCGGATTCGAGAGAGAAACGTATGACCGACCACGTGGACGGGGCAGTGATACCGAATGGTTTCGACGTGCCCGTGGAACCGCTGAGACGGGCGGCGCACTACACGGGCGAACCCGGATGCATCGCCGAGGCACGCTCGTTCGCCGCGCAGTTCCTCGAACAGCTGAGGACCGAGTGGTGCGCCCGCATCGACGCGCGCGCCGACGGCGAACTGCTCCTCGTGGTCAGCGAGTTGGTCACCAACGCCGACCGGCACAGCAACGGGCCGTACATCCTGGAACTGGAGGGCACGGACAGCGCCGTCTCGGTGTCCGTCTACGACAGCAGCGTGGCGCTGCCCCGGCGCTTTCCGCGCGACCCCCAGCGCGTCGGCCGGCACGGCCTCGAGATCGTGCACGCGCTGGCGGCGGAGGTCACCGCCGAACGCGTGCCCGTCGGCAAGAAGGTACGTGCGATGGTGCACCTTCCGCGCTGAGGGCCTGCCGGGAACCCTGATGCCGGGCCGCGCTCAGGCGCAGCCCAGTTCGCCGAGCATGCCGTGCCGCAGACGGGTGATGATCCGCTTGATGAGGCGGGAGACGTGCATCTGTGAGCAGCCGAGCCGCGCGCCGATCTCCGCCTGGGTGGCCTCCTCGACGAACCGCATGTGGATGATCTGCCGGTCCCGTTCGCTGAGCTCGGCCATCAGCGGGGCCAGGGACTGGAAGTCCTCCACCAGCCGCAGCCCCTCCTCCTCGACGCCGATGAAGTCCGCGAGCACCGCCTCGCCGTTCTCGGGGCCGTCACCGGTGAGCGCGGCGTCCAGCGACGAGGAGTTGTACCCGTTCGCGGCCAGCTGGGCCTCGATCACCTCGTTCTCGGTGATGTTCATCAGGGTGGCGAGCTCACCGACCGTGGGATCGCGGTCCAGCCGGCTGGAGAGTTCCTCGCGCGCCTTGGCCAGTTCCACCCGCAGCTCCTGCAGCCGTCGCGGCACGTGCACCGCCCAGGTGGTGTCCCGGAAGAACCGCTTGATCTCGCCCACGATGTACGGCAGCGCGAACGAGGTGAACTCCACCTCGCGCGACAGTTCGAACCGGTCGATGGCCTTGATCAGACCGATCATCCCGGTCTGGACGACGTCCTCCATGTCGTCGCCGCGGTTGCGGAACCGCCCCGCCGCGAACCGTACGAGCGACATGTTCATCTCAATGAGGGTGTTGCGGGCGTACTGGTACTCGTGCGTCCCCTCCTCCAGCTCGGTCAGACGCCGGAAGAACTGGCGGGACAGCTCGCGTGCGTCACGCGGAGCGATGGTGCTCGGGTCCGCGATTCCAGGCAGTGACTCCTCGGCCGTTTCCTCGGCTGTCTTCTTGTCGGCGACCACTGCTTCCGACCGGATCCCGGCGGTATTCATTACCTCTCCCACGAAAGTCAGGTTCGACGTCTGCCTCTTCGGCTGGGTGTTTCCCGTATGCCTGTCCAGGACTGCGTGGGAAGCGCGTACCCGGAAAACATCCACCCATGCGCGTCCCACGCTGCGAGTACCCAGAGTGACGCAGCGCATGCGGGCCCCGCGGCGAGGTGGCGTGATCCTTGCGGTTCCCGCAGGGCGGAACGCCGGTCCCGGCCGATCCCCTTCCCGGGACGTCCGGAAATCCTAGGCTGGGCCGTGTGAGCAACCAAGCGCCTGACCAGGCCCCCGCCGTCCCCGTCCGCCCCCGCACGCCGGCCCCCGGCCCCGCCGAAAGGGAACCCCTCTGGCGGGACCTGCTCGGCGACGTCCTGCGCCGGGAGCGTCTGGCGCAGGAGCGCACGCTCAAGGAGGTCGCCGACGCGGCGCGGATCTCCCTGCCGTACCTCTCGGAGGTCGAGCGCGGCCGAAAGGAGGCCTCCTCCGAGGTCCTCGCGGCCGCCGCGCAGGCCCTCGGTCTCGGCCTCGGCGACCTGCTGTCGCTGGCGCAGGGAGAGCTCACCCGGCAGCGGACGGGCGGGAGCCGTCAGGGGACGCGCGTCTCGTACCGGGGTATGTGCCTGGCGGCCTGACGGCAGCCGCGACGGGAAGGCCTCAGCCCGCGTCCTTCTCGCGCAGTTGCCGGAAGAACGCCCGTACGTCACCGACCAGCAGGTCCGGCTCCTCCATGGCCGCGAAGTGCCCGCCCCGGCCGAACTCCGTCCAGCGCACGATGTTCTCCGTCCGGTCCGCCTTGTGCCGCAGCGGTATCTGCGGGTCCGCCGGGAACACGGCGAGCGCGGTCGGCGCCGTCGACGGCTCGGCCGGAGCGGCTGTCCGGCCGGTGGCGTGCGCCCGCTCGTAGTAGATCCGGGCGGAGGACCCCGCCGTGCCCGTCAGCCAGTACAGCATCACGTTCGTCAGCAGCAGGTCCCGGTCGACGGCCTCCTCCGGCAACTGCTCGGAGTCCGTCCATTCCCGGAACTTCTCCACGATCCAGGCCAGCTGCCCGACGGGCGAGTCCGTCAGCGCGTACGCCAGGGTCTGCGGCCGGGTCGACTGCTGGGCCGCGTAGCCCGCACCCTCGCGGAACCACGCGTCCCACCGGCGCCAGGAGCCGAGCGTCCGCTCGCCCTCCTCGGGAGTGAGACCTGCCAGTTCCCCGTCCGTGGGCTCGGTGAGCGCCTGCGCACCGGGCAGCAGGTTGAGGTGTACGCCGATCACCCGGTCGGGGTGCGCGCGGCCCAGTTCGCGGGAGATCGCCGCGCCCCAGTCGCCGCCCTGTGCCCCGAACCGCTCGTAACCGAGCCGCCGCATCAGCTCCGCCCAGGCATCGGCCACCCGGCCCGCCTCCCAGCCCGGCTCGGTCGTCGGCCCGGACAGCCCGAAACCCGGGATGTGCGGCACCACGACGTGGAAGGCGTCGGCCGGATCACCGCCGTGCGCCGCCGGATCGGTGAGCGGTCCGACGACGTCCAGGAACTCGACGATCGAACCGGGCCAGCCATGGGTGATGACCAGCGGGGTGGCGTCCGTCTCGGGGGAGCGCACATGCGCGAAATGGACGTGTGCCCCGTCGATCGTGGTGGTGAACTGCGGCCACTCGCCCAGTCGCGCCTCCGCCGCCCGCCAGTCGTACTCGTGCCGCCAGTACCGCACCAGGTCGCGCAGATAGTCCGCCGGGACGCCGTACGCCCAGCCCACGCCCGGCAGCTGGTCCGGCCACCGGGTGCGGTCGAGGCGGTCGTGCAGGTCGTCGAGGTCGCTCTGGGGGATCGCGAGGCGGAACGGCCGGATGCTCTCGGCGGGCGAGGGTGTCATGGCCGCCAGGCTAGTTGGGTGCAAAGCCGCGGCCATCCGAATTAACCGCGGGCCCGGCCGATGAGTTCCGCGGCGAGGATCGGTCGACACAGGTGACCGCGTTCCACGCCCCAGGAGGAGCTCATGACCACCGACGGATTCACCACGTGTCTCTGGTTCGACGGACAGGCCGAGGAAGCCGCCCACTATTACGTCTCGGTCTTCAAGAACTCCGGCATCGGACGGATCGGCCGCCACACCGAGGCCGGCCCCGGCCCGGCCGGCTCCGTGCTGGCCGTCGAGTTCACCGCCAACGGCCAGAAGTTCGTCGCGCTCAACGGCGGCCCCCAGTTCAAGTTCAACGAGGCCGTCTCCTTCCAGATCATGTGCTCGGACCAGGACGAGATCGACCACTACTGGACCAGGCTCACCGAGAACGGCGGCGAGGGCGGACCCTGCGGCTGGCTCAAGGACAGGTACGGCGTCTCCTGGCAGGTGGTGTACGACCGGCTGATCGACATGATCGGCGATCCGGACCAGGAGAAGGCCGCCCGCACCACGCGCGTCATGATGTCCATGGGCAAGCTCGACGTCGCCGAACTGGAGAAGGCCTACGCGGGTGAGTGACCGGCGAGCCGGCCGCCGACCCGTGTGCGCGGCCGGCCGTCACCCGGCCAGGATCTCGGCGATCGTGTGGCGGGAGTTCTCCGCGAGCGGCGGATTGGTGTCCCAGTAGTACGGCAGCTGGATCAGCGAGATCGACAGTGCCCAGCCCCGGCCGCGCGCCCATTCGGCGTCGTCGGCGCCCACGGCCTCGCGGAAGGTTCCACGCGCGGACGCGGGCAGCAGGTTCCAGGCCGCGATCAGGTCGACGGCCGGATCGCCCACCCCCACGGTCCCGAAGTCGATCACCGCGCTGAGCCGCCCGTCCTCGACCAGGACGTTGCCGGGTGACAGGTCCCCGTGTGCCCAGGCGGGTGGTCCGGTGTGCCGGGGAGCGCGCAGGGCCTCCTCCCACCGGGCCGTCAGCGGGGCGGTGTCGACGCCCCGGTCCGCCAGCCGGGCGATCGCGTCCCGGGTGGGCGCGTCCCGGGTCGCCAGGGGAACGCCCCGGTACCCCGGCGGTCCGTCCGCCGGGTCGATCCGGCGCAGCGCGCGGACGAACCCGGCGAGGTCCCCGGCGAGCGCCCCGGGTTCCTCCAGCCGCCCGGCCACCGGATTGCGCCCCTCCAGCCAGCGGTACACCGACCAGGGCCAGGGGAAGCCCGCGCCGGGCTCGCCCCGCCCGACCGGCTCGGGCGTGGGCACGGGCAACCAGGGCCCCAGTCCGGGCAGCCGGCACTGCTCGTGCAGCACGTCGTCCACGGCACCGGGGTGCCGGGGGAGCCGTACGACCTTGTCGGCGCCGAGGCGGAACATGGCGTTCTCGGTCCCCGCGGACTCGAGGCGCTCCACGGGCAGCGACGCCCAGACGGGGAACTGGTCAGCGATCAGCCGGCGGACGACATCGACGTCGATGTCGACCTCGTCCGGGCGCATCTTCATGGCACACACGGCCCCCATTCCAGCGGTCGGGGGAGCACCCTGTCGAAGGGTTTTGGCGTCCCGCCGCGTCCCGCCCCGCCCCCTTGGCGGCATCCGCCGGGTTCAGGAGAAGTCGTTCACCAGCACAGCCGCCCCGTCGAAACGGCCGGCCTTCAGGTCCCTGAGGGCCTTCAGCGCCCGTGACAGGGGATAGGTGTGCGTCCGCGCCCGGATGCCGTGCAGCGCGGCCAGGGACAGGAACTCTCGGGCGTCCGCGCGCGTGCTGGAGGTGACGCTGCGCAGTTCCTTCTCGTAGAACAGCTCGGTCTCGTAGTGCAGCGGCGGTACGTCACTCAGATGGATGCCGGCCACCGCCAGGATCCCGCCCCGGTCGAGGGCGCGCAGCGCCACCGGGACCAGGTCGCCGGCCGGTGCGAACAGGATCGCGGCGTCCAGGGGCTCGGGCGGCCGGTCGTAGGCGTCGCGCGCCGAGGCGGCGCCGAGCTCGTGCGCCAGTCGCCGGGCGGCCTCGCCACGGGTCAGCACGTGCACGGTGGCCCCCTCGGCCAGTGCCACCTGGGCGCACAGGTGGGCGCTGCCCCCGAAGCCGTACAGTCCGAGCCGGCCGCCCGGCGGGAGCGCGGTGCGCCGCAGCGCGCGGTAGCCGATGATCCCCGCACACAGCAGGGGCGCGGCGGCCACGTCGTCCAGGCCGCCGGGCAGCCGGTGGGCGAACTCGGCCGGGACCGTCGTGTACTCGGCGTAGCCGCCGTCGGTGTCCCAGCCGGTGTACGCCGACTCCGGGCACAGGTTCTCCGCACCGCGCAGACAGTGGGCGCAGCTGCCGTCGGTGCGCCGCAGCCAGGCCGCGCCCACCCGTTCCCCCACGGCGAAGTCCTCGACGGCCGCCCCGGTCCCCGCCACCACCCCGACCACTTCGTGTCCCGGGGTCACACCCGGCCGGCGCTCCGGCAGGTCGCCCTCGGTGACGTGCAGGTCGGTGCGGCACACCCCGCAGGCGAGCACCCGGACCAGCAGCTCGTCGTCCCCGGGTACCGGCACCGGCCGCTCCACGAGCCGCAGGGGATCGCCCTCGACCGGGCCCGGGCGGACCACCGACCACGCCCGCATCGTCGCGGAAACCCTCCCCGCCACGTCCGTCATCCCGTGCCCCGTCCGCCGGAAAACCGCCGTCTCCTCCCAGTCTCCGGCGGCGCGCCCGGTTCGGCGCGCGGGCCGCCCCGGGGATGACTAGCGTGAAGAGGTGAAAATCGGGCAGTGGCGTCGAACGGGAGAGGGCCACGACCATGGCCGTACGACCTGAGGGAACCCCTTGTTGGGCCGATGCGATGTTCAGCGACGTCGAGCAGGCCAAGAGCTTCTACGGCGACGTCCTCGGCTGGACCTTCGGCGAGTCGTCGTCGGAGTACGGCAACTACACCCAGGCCTATGCGGACGGCAAGGCGGTGGCCGCGGTGGTGCCGCCGATGCCCGGTCAGGAGGGACAGCCGCAGTGGTGCCTGTACCTCGCCGCCGAGGACGCCGCCGCGACGGCCGAGAAGATCCGGGACAACGGCGGCGAGGTGCTCATGGGGCCCATGGAGGTCGGTGAGTTCGGCACCATGTGCCTGGCCCGTGAGCCGGGCGGCGCCGTGTTCGGTGTCTGGCAGGGCGGCACCCACGAGGGCTTCGAGGCCACGGCGGTGCCCGGCGCCTACTGCTGGGCCGAGTTCTTCACCCGGGACCCCGAGCAGACGGACGCCTTCCTCCCGGCGGTCTTCCCCTACACCGCGCAGCGGATCGACGACGCGAGCATCGACTTCCGGATGTTCAGGGCGGGTGACGACACCGTCCTGGGCCGGATGAGGATGACGGACGACTTCCCGCCCGAGGTGCCCTCGTACGTCAACGTGTACTTCACGGTCGGCGACTGCGACGACGCCGTGGCCCGCGCCACCAAGCGCGGCGGTGTCCTCCGGTTCGGCCCGATGGACAGCCCTTTCGGCCGTTTCGCCGCGCTGAGCGATCCGCAGGGCGCGAACTTCTCGGTGATCGACATCACGACCAGGCAGGGCGAGATGCCGAAGACCACGGACGTCTCCTAGGCGTGCCGGGCGCCCGTTGCGGGCGTGGCATGATCGGGGCCATGCGTGAACGAGTGGTGGCCGCGTGCGACGGGGCTTCGAAGGGAAACCCAGGTCCGGCGGGCTGGGCGTGGGTGATCTCCGACGACGCCGAGAAGCCGGCCCGCTGGGAGGCCGGGCCGCTCGGCAGGGCCACCAACAACGTCGCGGAACTCACCGCGCTCGAACGCCTGCTGACGGCCAGCGACCCGGACGTGCCGCTGGAGATCAGGATGGACTCGCAGTACGCCATGAAGGCCGTCACCACCTGGCTGCCCGGCTGGAAGCGCAACGGCTGGAAGACGGCCGCCGGCAAGCCCGTCGCCAACCAGGACCTGGTGGTGCGCATCGACGAGCTGCTCGACGGCCGCTCGGTCGAGTTCCGCTACGTGCCCGCCCACCAGGTCGACGGCGATCCCCTGAACGACTTCGCCGACCGCGCCGCCAGCCAGGCGGCGAGCGTGCAGCAGGCGGCGGGCAGCGACCTCGGTTCCCCGGAGCCGCCGCCCTCGCCCGACGTCCCGGCGGCCAGGACCCCGCGCAGGAAGGCGCCCCGCAGCAGCGGCGGTTCCTCCTCCCGCACGATCAAGGCGAAGTTCCCCGGCCGCTGTGCGTGCGGCCGCCCCTACGCGGCCGGCGAGCCCATCGCGAAGAACCCGCAGGGCTGGGGCCACCCCGAGTGCCGTACGGCCGAGGCTTAGGGGTCCTTGCACTATGAGCGCCCGATGAGGTCGCGTGGTCCGGTGCCGTGCATCGCAAGGCGCCGGAGAGCCCTCGATGGGGCCCCCGCTCGAGTGAAGCCGAGAGTGGGGGAGGAGCTACCAGGGCTTTTCGGCAACGCGGCGAGGTGCGGTGCCAGGCCGCGCGACCCGGGCGGGCATAGTGCAAGGACCCCTTGGGGCCTGACCGGCCGGGCGGCGCCTCAGGCGGTGTCGAACGTGTAGAACGCCGTGTGGTCCAGCAGGTCCGCCGGACGCACGTCGTTCCACGGCTTCATGGTCTCGTTCAGGTCCACCACGTCCGGCGTGCCGCCCGAGGGCACGTATCCGGCGTCCGGGTGCCGGTGCTGCCACTCGGCCCACAGCTTGTCGACGTAGGCGTGGTGCAGCCAGAACACAGGGTCGTTGGGAGAGACCCCGGTGGCCATCTGCCCGCCCACCCAGACGTGGACCCGGTTGTGCAGATTGACCCCGCGCCAGCCCTCGAGGTGGTTGCGGAAGCCGTCCGAGGCGCTGTTGTAGGGCGCCATGTCGTACGTCCGTATCGCCAGTACCGACTCCACCTCGGCCGGCGTCGGCAGCTCGCGCACCCCGGAGCCGAGCGAACGGCGCAGGAACGTGCGCCCGTCCACCCGAACGGTGATCGGCCAGTTGCCGGTGGACGCGGCGAACGGCCCGTCCATGACCCGGCCGTCCAGACTTCGCCCGGTGCCGCCGAGGAGGTCCGGCGCCCACAGCGAGGCGCGGGCCGTGCGGTCCGTGCTCCAGTCCCAGTACGGCAGCGCGACCGACGCGTCCACCTGCTGCAGCGCACGCTCGAAGTCGAGCAGGAATCTGCGGTGCCACGGCAGGAAGGACGGTGAACGGTGGCCGGTCCGCTCACTGTTGTCGGTGTCGGACATGATGAAGGAGTTGTGCGTCCTGACGAACTCGTCGTAGCGCCCACTGCGCTTGAGCTCCAGGACGGCGGCGACGAACCGCCGCTTCTCGTCGGCGGTCAGGGCGGCCTGGTTCTTGCGTACGGTCATGTGCGCGGTGCTCCGGATGTCCTGGCGGGTGGGGGTCAGTTGGCGGGGAAGGGCAGCAGGGTGGCGCCCTGCAGTTCGTCGACCGCGGCACGGGCGGCGGCGCGCGGCGTGGGCACCGGGTCGTAGTGGCTGACGACGCTGATCCAGCTGCCGTCGGCGTTCCGCATCACGTGCAGTTCCACACCGTCGACGAACACGGCGTAGCCGCTGTCGTGGTCGTGGTGGTGGCCGCCGCCGTCCGCCGGGCGGCCCTGTATCCGGCGGCCCTTGTAGACCTCGTCGAAGACCGCGGGGGAGCCGTGGTGGTGCTCGGCGGCGGATGCGGCGGGTGTGTCGACGGCCCTGACCCCGGCCGCGGCGGTGAGGGCGGCCGCGGCGGTGAGCGCGCGACGTCGGGTGAGTTCCGGCATGCGGGACCTCCTGATGCGTTCGGGTGATGGCCCCGCATGCCTATCGGCCCACCCGAGAACGGGAGAAATCCCTCGGATCGGGTTGGCTGCGATCCGGACAATCCGCTACATGTCGTACAGTGTTGAACAAAGATGATCTTGCCGCCGTGACGGCCCGAGGGGGACGGAAGCGGGAATTCCTTGCCCGCCGGGGGCTCTTGCGGGTGATCTTTGGCGGCGGCCGTCCGTCCGAGTGGTGCCGCTCACCGCCGGAAGCTGACGCGATCCCGAACCCCGGCCCTACCATCCGATCTTTGTTACCCTGCGGTGCCAATCGACCACTTTGAGTGACATCCCGGGGGTGTGTGCGTGAAGGTCGCATGCGTCGGAGGCGGGCCCGCCGGCCTGTACATCGCGATCCTGCTCAAGCTGCAGAACCCGTCTCACGACATCACCGTCCACGAGCGCGACCCGGAGGGCTCGACCTACGGCTGGGGGGTGACGTACCGTCGCGGACTGCTCGACAGACTGCACGCGCACGACCCCGTGTCGGCACTCGCCGTCGAGCAGAACTCGGTGCGCTGGACCGAACGTGCCGCGCACGTCCGGGGCCTGACGGCCCGGCATCTCGACGAGGGATTCGGCATCGGCCGCCACCGGCTCCTCGAACTCCTCGCCCGCCGCGCCCGCTCGCTGGGCGTCCGTCTCGCCTACGGAAGTGAGATCACCGCCGTACCCCCTGGCACCGACCTGACCGTGGCGGCCGACGGCGTGCACAGCGCACTGCGCGACCGGTACCGCGACCACTTCGGCACACGGATCGTCTCGGGCCGCAACCGCTACATCTGGCTCGGCACCACCCAGGTCTTCGACGCCTTCACCTTCGCCTTCACCGAGACCGAGCACGGCTGGATCTGGGCCTACGGCCACGGCTGCAGCGCCACCCACGGCACCTGCGTCGTGGAGTGCTCCCCCGAGACCTTCACCGGCCTCGGTCTGGACCGGGCGAGCGAGGCCGACGCACTGGCGCTGCTGGAGCACCTGTTCGCCGACTTCCTCGACGGCCACCCCCTGATCGGCCGATCCGCCGCCGACGGCAGCGCCCAGTGGCTCACCTTCCGCACCCTCACCAACCGCACCTGGTACCGCCGCAACCTGGTCCTGCTGGGCGATGCCGCGCACACCACCCACTACTCCGCCGACGCGGGCACCGCCCTCGCCCTGGAGGACGCCCTCTGCCTGGCCGACGTCCTGCGCGAGTACGGCAGGCGCCCCGAGGCCCTGGCCGCCTACGAACGGCAGCGCCAGGCGGACCTGCTGGCCGCGCAGAGCGCCGCCCGTTACAGCGCCCAGTGGTACGAGAACCTGACCCGCTACATCGACCTGCCCCCGCACCAGATGTTCGCCCTGCTCGGCCAGCGCCACTCGCCGCTGCTGCCGTACGTGCCCCCACAGCTCTACTACGGCCTCGACAAGGCGGTCGGGCAGCTCGCGGTGCTGCGCCGGCTCAAGCGGTGGCTCGGACCGAGGGCGGCCCGCGCGCTGCACACGCGCTCCTCGGGCACACGGGTGTGACCACCGGAAACCCGGGTGAATGACCATTCACCCGCCCGGGTGAATTGGTAAGGTGAATGGAGATTCACCTCGCAGCGCGCCCCTCAGGAGCGACCGATGGACCAGCCCGTCCCCATAACCCGGCCCCTCCGGGAGCGCCTCACCATCCCGGTGCTGGCCTCGGGCGGCATCCTCATGGCGGTCATGCAGACGGTCGTCGTCCCGCTGTTGCCCGACCTGCCCCGGCTGACCGGTGCGTCCGCGGCCACCGTCTCCTGGATGGTCACGGCGACACTGCTCTCCGGCGCCGTCCTGACCCCGGTGCTCGGGCGCGCCGGGGACATGTACGGCAAGCGGCGGGTGCTCATCGCGTCCCTCGCGCTGATGACCGTCGGCTCGGTGATGTGCGCCCTGTCCTCCGACATCGGCGTCCTCATCGCCGCCCGCGCCCTGCAGGGCGCCGCGGCCTCCGTCGTGCCGCTGTCCATCAGCATCCTGCGGGACGAACTGCCGCCCGAGCGCCGGGGGTCCGCCGTGGCGCTGATGAGTTCCACCGTCGGTATCGGCGCCGCCCTGGGGCTGCCGCTCGCCGCGCTGGTCGTGCAGTACGCCGACTGGCACACCATGTTCTGGCTGACCAGCGCCCTCGGTGCGCTCGGTGTCACGGCCGTGTGGTGGGCGGTGCAGGAGTCACCGGTGCGGGAGCCCGGCCGGTTCGACGTGCTCGGCGCACTGGGGCTCGCCGCCGGGCTCGTCTGCCTGCTGCTGGCGGTGTCCCAGGGCGGAGAGTGGGGGTGGGGCAGCCCGCGGATCGTCGCCCTCTTCGGCTCCGCCGCGCTCGTGCTCGCCCTGTGGTGGTGGCAGCAGCTGCGCGCCGAGCGCCCGCTGGTCGACCTGCGGCTCGTGACCAGGCCGCGGGTGGGCCTGTCCCACGTGGCCGCCCTCCTGACGGGCTTCGCCTTCTACGCCAACTCCCTGGTCACCGCCCAGCTGGTGCAGGCGCCGAAGGCCACCGGATACGGTCTGCAGCTGTCGATCGTCGCCACCGGCCTGTGCCTGCTGCCGGGTGGTGTCACCATGCTCCTGTTCTCGCCTCTCTCCGCCCGTATCTCGGCGGCGCGCGGACCGCGGATCACGCTGGCCCTGGGAGCCGCCGTCATCGCCTGCGGGTACGCCGTGCGGATCGCCGACAGCCGGGAGCTGTGGATGATCGTCCTCGGGGCGACGGTGGTGGCGACCGGCACCACCCTGGCCTACTCGGCGCTGCCCACCCTGATCCTGCGCGCAGTCCCGGCCGGGCAGACCGCCTCCGCCAACGGTGTCAACGTCCTGATGCGCACCATCGGCCAGGCCGTCTCCAGCGCGGCCGTCGCCGCCGTCCTCGTGCACCACAGCAGCCCGGTCGGCGGGGTACCGGTCCCGACGCTGCACGGCTACCTCCTGGCGTTCGCCATCGCCGGTGCCGTCGCCCTGGCGGCCTGCGCGGCCGCACTGTCCATACCCGGGGACGCCCCCACCGCCGAGAGTTCCGTGCCGGCGGACACGGGCGGGACGCGGGACCACGACGGGGCACTGGAGGAAGCGTGACCGCCGCGAGCAGCCCGCACGACACCGCCGCGACCGGTACCGCCCGCAGGGACGCCGAAGCCACCAAGGCGGCCATCCTCCGCGCGGCCCGCCATCTCCTGGCACGGCACGCCCACGCCGACATCACGCTCAAGGCCGTCGCCGAACGCGCCGGGGTCAGCGCGCCGCTGATCGTGAAGTACTTCGGTAACAAGGACGCCCTCTTCTCCCGGGTCATGTCCTTCGAGGCCGACGCCTCCGCCCTTTTCGACGCCCCCCTGGAACAGCTCGGGCGGCACATGGTCCGGCACGTCCTGGCCAGCCAGCGCGAACGGGGCGCCGACCCGCTGCTGCGCATCGCCTTCGCGCCGCTGCACGGCGACCGAGGGGACGTCCTGCGCGCCAACTTCCGCACGCAGGTGACCGAGCGTCTCGCCGAGCAGCTCACCGGCCCCGACGCCCCGCTGCGCGCCGAGCTGGCCGTCTCCAGCCTCCTCGGACTCGGCGTGATGTACGGCATCGCGCGCGGTTCCCATGTCCGCTCGGCCGATGTCGACGACCTCACCGAGCGCTACGGCGCGGTCGTGCAGTCCCAGTTGACCCCCGGGGCGCCCTGACCTGCCCGGGCCGTCACCTGGTCGGGCAGCCCGCCCGGACGCACGACGGCGGGGCCGGGCCCCTGTCCCGCGCCGGGTGGGGGCCGGGTGACAGACTGGCGGCATGGACGAACGCGTGATGGGCAGGTCGGGGCAGTGGGCGTCGGTGGTGGGCCTGGGCACATGGCAGCTGGGCGCCGACTGGGGCGACGTGGACGACAAGGAGGCCCTCGCCGTACTGGAGGCGGCGGCCGAGGCGGGCGTGACCTTCTTCGACACGGCGGACGTGTACGGCGACGGGCGCAGTGAGCAGACCATCGCCGCCTTCCTGAGCGGCAGGCCCGACCTGCACGTGCTGGTGGCGACGAAGATGGGCCGCCGGGTCGAGCAGATCCCGCAGAACTACGTCCTGGACAACTTCCGCGACTGGAACGACCGCTCCCGGCGCAACCTCGGCGTCGACCGCGTCGACCTGGTGCAGCTGCACTGCCCGCCCACCCCCGTCTACTCCTCCGACGAGGTCTTCGACGCGCTGGACACGCTCGTCGAGGAGGAGCGGATCGCGGCGTACGGCGTGAGCGTGGAGACCTGTGCCGAGGCGCTGACCGCGATCGCCCGCCCGAACGTGGCCAGCGTCCAGATCATCCTCAACCCGTTCCGGATGAAGCCCCTGCGCGAGGTGCTCCCCGCCGCCCGGGAGGCGGGCGTCGGGATCATCGCCCGGGTGCCGCTGGCCTCCGGGCTGCTGTCCGGCAAGTACACCAGGGACACGGTCTTCGCGGCCAACGACCACCGCACCTTCAACCGGCACGGCGAGGCCTTCGACCAGGGCGAGACCTTCTCCGGCGTCGACTACGGGACCGGCGTCGAGGCGGCCGCCGAGTTCGCGGCCCTGGCCCCCGAGGGCTACACCCCCGCCCAGCTGGCCCTGCGCTGGATCATCGAGCAGCCAGGCGTCACCACGGTCATCCCCGGCGCCCGCACCCCGGACCAGGCCCGCGCCAACGCGGCCGCCGCCAGGCTCCCCGCACCGCCCGAGGAGACGTTCAGCGCGATCCGGGAGCTGTACGAGCGCCGTATCCAGGACCAGGTCGAGAGCCGCTGGTAACGGTGGCCCCTCCGCTCGGTGGCCGTCCGGCCCGGTCACGGCCGGACGGTTGAGCAGGCACGATCCCGCCGTTTCGGGGAACTCGCGAGGCTACGGAACTCGCATACCCGAGGCAGGAGGAGACGTGGAGGACACCCGCGAGGGCGCAGAGCGGCGCCGGGGGCGCAACGAGACCGAGGAGGAGAGAGCCGACCGGATGTGGGTCGAGCTGATCCAGGAGGTCCGCGTCGCCCAGACCGGAGTGCAGATCCTCTTCGGCTTCCTGCTCACCGTCGTCTTCCAGGCCAAGTACGCCCAGCTCTCCCACACCGACCAGGTCATCTACATCGTGACCGTGTGCCTGGGCGCCTGCGCGACCGGCGCGCTCATCGGGCCGGTGTCACTGCACCGGCTCGTGGCCGGGCGGCGGGTGAAGCCGCAGGCGGTGCGCATGGCCTCGCGGCTGACCTTCATCGGCCTGGTCCTGCTGCTGGCCACCATGACAGCCTCGCTCCTGCTGATCCTCCGGGTGGCCACGCACGACGGGTACGTGCCCTGGCTGGTGGCGGCGGTCGTCGCCTGGTACCTGGTCTGCTGGTACGGGATCCCCCTGTGGACGCGGCGCCGTCACACCTCTCGCTGACCATCCGGCGCCGTCGGGCTGCCGGTCGTGCACCAAGGCGAGGCAGGCGCTCACGGTCGGCGGCACCGGCCACCGGCCGCCGCGCGGCGGTGAGGCGCGGCCGTGGCGGGCCGTCGGCGGGTAACGTCGGTCCAACGTCGATCGCGGGGCGCGGCGCGGGGTGCACCCTGATCAGGGTCGCCGCAGGGCTCGCGTACGGCTGCTCAGCCGTGGTCGCGCGGTGACTCAGCCGGTGGCGAGGATCTGCGCCAGGAAGTCGTCCACCCGGACCTCCTCCCGGCCCGGTGCCACGGCCGCCCAGGTGTCCCGCAGGAAGGCGGCGACAGCGGGCGCCCACGCGTACACCACGGCCCGGTGGCGGCCACCGTCGGCGTGCACGTCGCCGTAGAAGTCCATCCGCAGCTCGTGCCACGGCCCGGTGGCCACCGGCCGGAACCGTACGTCTCCCACGCCGACCGCCCGGTCCAGCCCGTCGGCGAGCATCTCCCGGTCCAGCCGCCACCGGGCGAGCACCCGCCCGTCGTGGGCGAACACCGCGGTGACGGCGAACGGGTCGTCGGCGTCGTACGTCAGGTGGGCGAGGACGGGGCAGCGCTCCGTACCGCCCGCCTGGAGCTGTACGACGAGGGTCTTGTGCACGAAGGGGGTCACCGAGGGCCTCCGGGACGATCGACGTAGGACCCTCTAGTACCCCCGAAGCGCACAAGATGCTCAGTCGTTCGGGTGATTGCCAGGAGATTGCCTTTTCTCCCGTTCAGCCGAACGCGTCGCGCAGTGCGGGCAGCAGCGTCTTCGCGGACCAGTCCAGGTACGCGGGCTGGGAGTCGCCGCCGATCTGCACCAGGGCGATCTCGGTGAACCCGGCCTCCGCGTAGGGACGTACGGCTTCCACGAAGGCGTCCGGGTCGTCACCGCACGGGATCGACGCGGCCACGTCGTCGGGCGTCACGAACTGGGTGGCCGCCTCGAAGGAGTCCGGGTGCGGCAGCTCCGAGTTGACCTTCCAGCCACTCCCGAACCAGCGGAACTGGGCGTGGGCCCGCTCGATCGCGGTGTCCCGGTCGGGGTCGTAGCAGACCGGCAGCTGGCCCACCCGCGGCTTGCCGGTGCCGCCGTGCCGGTCGAAGGCCTCGAGAAGGTTCGCTTTCGGCTCGGTGGCGATGACCAGGTCGGCGTGGTGGCCCGCGAGCTTGCAGGACTGCTCGCCGGAGACGGCGATGCCGATTTCCGGCGACTGTTCCGGCAGATCCCACAGCCGGGCCGACTCCACGTCGAAGTGCGTGCCGTGGTGGGTGACGTGCTTGCCCTCGAAGAGCGCGCGGATGATCTCCACGGCCTCCTCGAGCATCTCGTGCCGTACGTCCACGGGCGGCCAGCCGCCGCCCACGACGTGCTCGTTCAGGTTCTCCCCGGAGCCCAGCCCGAGCCGGAAACGGCCCTCGGACAGCAACTGCACCGTGGCCGCCTTCTGCGCCACGATCGCCGGGTGGTAACGGAAGGTCGGGCAGGTCACGTACGTCATCAGCGGGATGCGCGACGTGGCCTGGGCGGCGGCCCCGAGCACGCTCCAGGCGTAGGAGGAGTGGCCCTGCGAGCGCAGCCAGGGGAAGTAGTGGTCCGAGGTCACCGAGAAGTCGAAGCCCGCTTCCTCGGCGCGCACCAGATGGTCGACGAGGTCACGTGGGCCAGCCTGCTCGGTCATCATCGTGTATCCGATTTGCACCATGAACCTCGGGTCCCCTGCCTGCCGGACGGAAAACGGCCCGTTCGAGCGGAGCCGGGTCAGTTCGCCGTCGGCCGGAAGGTGCGCAGGAAGGTCTGCTGCGCCTCCTTGTTGTCCGCCTTCTCCCAGTCGGCCGCCGGGGTCGTGAAGCGCAGGGAGAAGGCGCGGTGGCCGCCGAGCAGGAAACCGCGGCCGAAGGTGTGCACGGCGTCCTCGCCGGTTCCCTCGACCCACTCCATGTCGGCCGCCTTGTACCCCTGGTAGGTGGTGGCCCGGATCGAGCCGATCCGCCGGAAGCCCGCGTGCTTGCGCAGGTTCGGCTCCACGTCGTCCCGCCAGATGGCGACCGGATCGGGCCCGACGCGCTCGCCCTCGCTGTAGGTGACCGCGAGGGTGGGGGAGCCGTCCGCCTCGCCGAAGATGACGCGGTAGGCGTCGGACTCACGGGTCGTGTCCAGCCTCTTCCAGCCGTCGGGCAACGCGACGGAGAAGCCCTCCGGCGCGGTGTAGCGGTGGTAGCCGTCCGGGAGCGCGCTGGTGGTGGCGGTGGCGGTGGCGGGGGCGGTGGCGGTGGTGGTGGCGGACGGCGAGGGGCGGGGTGAGGGTGTGCCGGTCGGTGCGGGGGAGGGTGTCGCGGAGGCTCCGGGAGACTTCCTGCCGTCGGTGCGGTCGCCCGGAGCGCCGGGCGCCGGGGACGACCGGGTGGCGGTCGCCGACGGCTGGGGCGCGGTGGCGGACGAGGCGGTGTCGGAGCCCGAGCCGGTACCCGGCAGCTGGTGCGTCGCGGCCAGTACCGCGACCGCGACCGTGACCACGGCGAACGCGGTCCCGGCGACCATGGCCCGTCGGCCCCACGCCCCGCCGGAGTGCAGGAACGCGGTGTACGCGCCGTGCAGCCGGGGCACGGCGGCGACCTGCCGCTCGGCGTCGAAGTCCTCGCTCAGCACCCGGCTGAGCGCCTCGCGGGCCGACGGCCGGGTCAGCCGCTCCCGCGAGTCCTTGCGCAGCAGGCCCTGCACGACCTGGGCCAGTGGACCGGCCCGCAACGGGGTGCGCAGGGGCAGCCGGTCCACTCCCTTGAGGGTGGACTCGAAACGGCCCCGGTCCCGGAACGGCGGCCGTCCCTCCACCATGGTGTAGAGGATCGCGCCGAGCGCCCACAGGTCGGCGGCCGGGCCGATGCGCTCGTCGCGGGCCTGTTCGGGAGAGGCGTACGACGGTGCGGTCACCCGTGGCGCGAGGGTCGCGCCCGCCAGCCCGAAGCCCGCGACGACGACCGGCCCCCGGTCCCGCACGAACACCTGACCGGGGCTGAGCTCGCCGTGGGTGAAGCCCTCGTCGTGCGCGGCATCCAGTACGTCGAGCAGCTCCAGCGCGATCCGGGCAGCCCGCACGTAGTGGAACGGTCCCTCCTGGGTGAGGAGTTCGCCGAGCGGTGTACCGCCGATCACGTCGGTGACCGTCCACAGCACGCCGGACTCCTCGATCGCGTCGATCACCGTGGGCACCCGGCCGGGGCGGAGCACACTCATGACCTCCGAGGTGCGCAGGAGGCGGGCGGAGGTCCGGCGTGGAGTCTCCTCGGCCGGGCCGTCCGGGAGCGCGATCCGGGTGATCAGCCGTGGCCGTTCCGCCTCCAGGTCCTCGGCGTACCAGCAGACGCGGTTCGTTTCGCGGCCGACGACCTCGAGGAGCCGGTACCTGCCCGCTACCAGCTCTTGTGCGGAGACGTGCGCCTTGACCATGGTCATCCCTCGCTGCAACCCCTGCCTCGTCTTTCCCAGAGGTACGCGGGGCGCGACACGTTGCGTTCAAACGATCCGCAACTCGAAGCCGCTTCCTGCCTTTTGTTCAAACCGCAGGTCAGCCCCGCACCTTGGGGAAAACGGCGTATGGCCGGGCCGCGACCTGGGGGTAACCCACGGTAAAACCGCGCACTCGTCCGGGTGTTCCGCCGGGGTCGGCCCGCTTCACAGTTGGCGACGCACCAGGAAGCCGACCAGGCACCGCAGTTCACCGGCCGGTTCGGCCGCCAGTGGCAGGGCGGTGAGTGCCGCTCGAGCCATTGCCGTATGCCTGGCGGCCTCGGCCAGTGCCGCGGCGCGGCCGCCGAGCTCCTCGACCAGCCCGGCCGCCGCATCCGTCTCCTCGGGGGAGTCCAGGAGCGCGGCGAGGCGGCGTGCGCCGGGTCCCGGTGAGGCGAGCGCGGCCAGCACCGGGTACGTCTTCTTCCGTTCCCGCAGATCACCGTGGACCGGTTTGCCGGTGACCGCCGGGTCGCCCCAGATGCCCAGGACGTCGTCCACCAGCTGGAAGGCGACCCCCAGAGCCCGGCCGGCCTCGTCGAGCGCGGCGACCGTGGCGGCGGGCGCCCCGCCGAGCGCGGCACCCAGCGCGGCCGCGCAGCCGAGGAGGGCGCCCGTCTTGTGCTCGGCCATCGCCCGGTACTCGGCCGGTGAGACCCGGTCCGGCCCGGCCCACGGCCGGGCGGTGAAGAGCAGGTCGTCCGCCTGCCCGCGCACCAGATCGGCCAGCGCCGCCGACAGCACCCGTACCGCACCCGCTCCGCCCGGCTCGACCGCCAGGGTCTCCACGGCCAGCGCGAACAGGGCGTCTCCTGCCAGCACCGCGGGTCCGGTGCCGTACGCCTTCCAGACGGTGGGACGGCGACGCCGGGTCGCGTCTCCGTCCATGATGTCGTCGTGCAGCAGTGAGAACGCGTGCACCAGTTCCACCGCGACAGCCCCCGCGACCCCGGCCCGTGCGGGCGCGCCGACCGCCTCCGCCCCGAGCACGGCCAGCGCCTGCCGTACGCCCTTGCCGCCGGGGGCGACGGCCGGCGCGCCGCCCACCTCGCACCATCCGAAGGTGTAGGCCGCCATCTCACCCACCCACGGATGCAGTCGGCCCACGGCCTCGGCGAGTGCGGGCCGTACCAGTTCCCGGCAGCGGTCCAGCACTTCGGGCGGGGACGGCGGTGCCTGCACCGGAGAGTCGAGCGCGCTCACCGTGCGGCCTCCGCCTCGACGTCGAACTCCTGCTGTGCGAGGGTGACCATCCGCCCCACGTGCCGCAGCCCGCCGCGCCGCACCGTGCGGGCCAGATCCGCGAGTTCGGCCGCCGTCTCGGCCCGGTCCCGGCCCAGCCGGGCCAGCGACTTGGCGAGGCCGAGGCGGGCCAGTGCCTCGCCGCGCGGTTCGCCCATCGCCCGGAACTCCCCGAGCGCCGTCTCGTACATTTCCCTCGCCTCCGCGTACCGGCCGGCGCGGTACAGGACGTTGCCGCGCATCTTGTGGTTGTAGGCGAGCGCGCTGGAGAGGTTCATCGCGCGGCACGTCGTCTCCGCCTGCGAGAGCAGGGCGAGCGCCCGCCCGGTGTCCCCGTCGCGCACCGAGAGGATGTCGGCGAGACCGCGCAGCGCCCACGCGTGTCCGCGCCGGTCGTTCGCGCGGTCGGCTATCTCCGCCGCCTCCTCGAACATGGCGTACGCCGTGTCGTAGGAGCCGGTGTTGCGGTGCATCTGCGCGATCCCCTCCAGTGCCCACACCGTGTGCCGTGCCTCCCCGCGCCTGCGTGCCTCGGAGAGCAGTTGCTCGTGCAGTCGGCCGACGGCCTCGTAGTCGCCCTGGATGCGGCCCGTCTCCGCCAGCCCGGCCAGTGAGTAGCCGCGCACCACGATGTCCCCGCCCCGCTCGCCGAGTTCGGCGGCGAGCCCCAGCAGCCGCCAGGCCAGCGGGAACGCGCCGCGCTGCCGGGCGAGCGTGCCGCCGCTCCACAGCGCCCATGCCATCGCCGCCGTGTCACCGGCCTCCCGGGCGGCACGGTAACTCGCCTTCCACGCCCGGTCGGCGTCCCGCACCTGGCCGAGCCGGCGATGGGCCTCGGCGACCGCGAGCCCGCAGCGGGCGGCCTCGTCGCGCCGTCCGTCGCGCTCGGCCGCGCGCAGCCGCTCGGTGCCCTCGGCCAGCACGTCCACCAGCGAGGAGTTCACGGACAGGGTGGTGAGGGCGCCCTGGTATTCCGGGGCGAATGCCTTGCCGTACATGACTGCCTTTCTATACACGCCGTGTATACACAATGTGTATAGTCCGTCGGTTTTCAGCCCTGGCCTTGCGGGCCAGGGCTGGTCTCGGTCTGTTGCCGATCAAGACGCCGGTACGGCCGACGGGGTTGCTTTCGCGGAGCAACTCGTTCCAGTGGGCGTCAGTGCTGCTCCGCCTTCTGCGGCGTCACCTCGCTCGGGCGCACCACGACATACCCCTCGCCCTGGAGCTTGAGTTGCACGGCCTCCCCGGAACCGCCGCGCAGCATCGAGCCGATGGACTGCGAGCGGTGCAGCGAGGTCTGCAACTGGGCGGTCCAGCCCACCACCGCGTCCGTGTCGACGTACACCGGCGCCTGCGCGGAGACCGGTATGACCAGTGGGTTGCCCTCGCACATCAGGCCGAGCCGGCCCTGTCCGGTGAAGACGCTGTTGAACAGGCCGCCCCCGGCGATGCCCGAGCCCTTGACGGTCTTGATCTCGTACGCCAGCGAGGCGTCGAAGCAGAGCACGTTGCGGCCGTTGACGGTGAACTGGTCGCCGGGCTCGACGTCGACGATGAAACAGTTCTGGGCCTCGTGCGCGAACCACGCCTCACCCTGCCCGCGCACCGCCATGAGGGGCAGGCCCTCACCGGTGAACGCGCGCTTGAGCATACCGCCGACACCCTGCCCCTTGCGCTCGAACTGGAGGTCGCCGCGCCAGGCCACCATCGCGCCCTGGCGGGCGTGCATCTCACCGTTCACCGTGTACCTGAGGCACTTGGCGTTCTCGGCGGACATTCCCGGCGCCACGGCCGGCTGCACCACGTGCTGACTGGAAAAGAGGTCACCCTTCATGCGCGCATGGTGTCCCGGACGGAATGGTTCCGCCAAGATCACGGAACGTGGTCCTCTCTCATCGCATCTTGTCCTCGTTCCACTCGACGGCCAGGAGGCCCCGGCGTTCCTTCGGTCGCTTGCCGCAGAACGCCGACTCCAGGGTTCCCGCCATGGCGCTCAGCACGGTGCCGTTGTTGGACGTGTTCGCGACCGCGGTGAGGCTGCGCCGGCCGTCGCCGGACGTGAAGGCGTAGGTGTAGTAGCCCTGGACGGCGCCCGTGTGACCGTAGACCGAGACCCCGCAGGACAGGGTGCGCCGGCGCAGCCCGAGCCCGTACGCGGAGGTGCCGTCGACCGGGATCCACCGCTCCATCTCCGCCAGCCGCGCGGCCGAGGTCAGCTTTCCGCCGAGCAGCGCGGAGTAGAAGGTGTTCAGGTCGCGGGTGCTGGAGATGACGGCCCCCGCGCTCTGCGCCCAGGACACCGTCTGCTCGGTGGCGTCGACCAGTGCGTCGCCCGTCGTGTCCGGGGTGAGATAACCCCTGGCGTAGCGGCCGGGGATCTTCGTGTCGGGGTGGACGTAGAAGGTGTCGCGAAGGCGCAGCGGCCTGAAGATCCGGTTCTCGTACTCGTTCCGTACCGGATGCCCGGTCAGTTTCTCGATGAGCATCCCGGCCACGACGAAGTTGGTGTTGGAGTACGAGTACGCGGCGCCCGGTGCGTTGGTGCGCGGCTTCGCGAGGGAGAGACCGACCAGGCCGCGGTAGGTGAAGACCTTGTTGCGCACGGCCGCAAAGCCGGAGACGCTCTTGGCGAACATGTCGTCGGTGTAGTCGTACAGGCCGCTGCGGTGGCTCAGCAGGTGCCGCACCGTGATCCGGTCGTCCGGCAGCAGACCGGGCAGGTACCGGTTGACCGGCGCGTCGAGGCTGAGCCTGTGCTCGTCGGCCAGTTGCAGCAGGACGACGGTCGTGAAGGTCTTGGTGACACTGCCGACTCGGAAGTGGTCGGCGGTGTCGATGGCCCGCCCGGTGCCGCGGTCGGCGACGCCCCGCACCGCCTTGTACACGGTGCCGTGGTCGTCGATCCGGGCCATGGCGCCGGGCGCGCCCTCGGTGACCGCCGAACGCAGCGCCGCACGCAGCCCGGCGGTGTCGGGCACCGGCAGATCCGCCGCCGACGTCCGTGCCCGCACACCCGGGTGCGCGGCCTGAGCGGGCGGCGCCAGGAGGGACAGGGCGACCGCCCCGAGGACCAGACCTTTGCCGACCGTTGCCTTGACCATCCGTCACCACTCCCATCCGCACCTCATGTGGTGCGAGATACATCACATCAGGGCAACGGAACCTACTCGTGTCTCGTCACATCACCACAGGTGACACACAGTTGGTCATGCATCGATCACCCTGCGGTGCGTATTCGTAAAGGATTGTCATAGAAGACCGCGAAAGCGATCATTCCGCCTTTACGCGGACATGACTCATCCGTAAGGGTTCGTCGGGGGCCCGACCAGCCCTCGTGGCGCGGGCCAACCCCGCCATGTCTCAAGGCGGTTGGTGACCCCGGCTGCCTTCGAACGAAGGAACCCTACATAGTGCGTAGACCGCACATACGCAGCGTGGCGGTTGCCATCGCAGTGGCGACGGCTGCCACGGGCCTGGCCGGCACGGCCTTCGCCGGTCCGTCCACGGGGGCCGGGAACAGCGCGTCGTCGTCCGCGACGACGGCCGACTCGATCGTGCAGGCCGCGCGGACCGCCGCCTTCGCCCACGCCTCCGCGACCGGCGTGTCGCAGGGCGACGAGCTCCACGCCCAGGACGTACTGATCGACCCGGAGGGTGCTCGGCACGTCCGGTTCGTCAGGAGCCACAACGGAATGCAGGTGCTCGGCGGCGACCTCGTCGTCCACCTCTCCCGGCAGCTGGCCTACACGGGTGTCACCCGGGCGGCCGACCACGCGGTGAAGCCCGCCGCCAAGCAGGCCAAGCTGACCGCCCAGCAGGCCCAGCAGAAGGCCGCCGCAGCCGCCCAGGGCGACGCGGGCGCCGCCGAACTCGTCGTCGACGCCCGTAACGGCGCCGCCGCCCTCGCCTACCAGGTGACGGTCACCGACAACGACGGCTCGCACACGGTCGTCGTCGACGCCGTCACCGGCAAGGTGCGCAGCAACATGCCCGACAGCGACGAGTTCCTGTCGCCGAAGCTGCTCGACACCCTGCGGCAGCGCGGCGAGACGATCGACCCGGCCACCGGTATCGGCGCCGGCACCGGCAGCGCCGGCCTCCTCGGCTCCGGCGTGTCCGGTGTCACGCACTACCCGGCGACCGCGCACGGCACCGGCAAGACCCTCTTCGTGGGCACCGTCGGTCTGACCACCACGGCGACCTCGCGCGGCCACTACCAGCTGAAGGACCCCAGCCGGTACGGCACCGAGACGCGGGACGCCAAGGGCTCGTACACGGAGAAGTTCAGCGCCGGTACGAAGTTCACCAACACCACCGACGTGTGGGGCAACGGCCAGACCACCAGCCGGGTGAGCGCCGCCGCCGACGCCCAGTTCGGAGTCACCGAGACCCTGGACTTCTACAAGAAGACCTTCGGGCGCAAGGGCATAGCCAACAACAGCAAGGCGGCCCAGGCGATGGTCCACTGGGGCAAGAAGGTCGCCAACGCCTTCTGGGACCCCACCTGCAACTGCATGCTGTACGGCGACGGCGACGGCCAGATGTTCAAGAAGCCGCTGGTCGTGCTCGACGTCACCGGTCACGAGCTCACCCACGGCGTGGTGGAGGCCACGGCGAAGCTCGAGCCGACCTACGTCGACCCCGATGGCAACCAGTACGGCGAGCCCGGCTCGCTGAACGAGTCGCTCGCCGACATCTTCGGTTCCAACGTGGAGTTCTTCGCCAACAACGCGAAGGACACGCCGGACTACCTGATCGGTGAGAAGCTCGGCCTGGCCCAGAAGTTCCTGCGCCGCCTGGACAAGCCGTCGCTCGACAAGCTCGAGGGCACGATCGACTACTGGGCGCCGGACACCGTCGACACCGAGGTGCACGCGGGTTCCGGTGTCTCCTCGCACGCCTACTACCTCCTCGCCGAGGGCAGTGGCAAGAAGAAGATCGGCACCGTCACCTACGACTCGCCGACCTACGACGGCTCCACGGTCAAGGGCATCGGCCGCACCAAGGCGACGGCGATCTTCTACCGCGCCCTGACCCGCTACATGGTCTCCACGACCGACTTCCACGACGCGCGTGTGGCGACGCTGAAGGCGGCCAAGGACCTGTACGGGGCGACCAGCACCGAGTACAAGACGGTGGACAAGGCGTGGGCCGCGGTCAACGTCACCGCCGCCAACACGCCGGCCGCCCGTCACTGACGGCGGACGGACCGAAGGCAGACCCGAGTGCCCCGCGCCCCGCGCGGGGCACTCGCCTGTCCGCGGCTGGAAGCCCGGGTACGACCGGTACGGACGCCAGAAGGCCGACCCGAAGCGCTTCCCCAGTGGCATGAAGGCCGTAGCCGACCGCATCCATGCCAAGGGCCTCAAGGCCGGCATCTACCTTCCCGCAGGACTGGAGAAGGAGGTGTACGGCGACGGGAGGACACCGGTCCTGGACGCCGACGGCTGCACCACCGGCGACATCGTCTATCCCGACCTGCGCACCACCCACGGCTGGGACAGCTCGTACAAGCTCGACTTCTCCCGTCCCTGCGCACAGAAGTACGTGGACTCCCAGGCGCGGTCGATCGCCGACTGGGGCTACGACTTCCTCAAGCTGGACGGCGTCGGACCGGGCTCCGGCAAGAGCGGCGACCAGTACGACAACGTTGCCGACGTGGCCGCCTGGAACAAGGCCATCGCCGCCACCGGCCGTCCCGTTCACCTCGAACTGTCCTGGTCCCTGGACATCGGGCACGCCGCCGACTGGAAGAAGTACTCCAACGGCTGGCGCATCGACACCGACGTCGAGTGCTCCTGCAACACCCTTGTCAGCTGGGTGAACTCCGTCGACGACCGCTGGGACGACGCCCCCGGCTGGACGAAGCACGCCGGTCCGGGCGGCTGGAACGACCTCGACTCCCTGGACGTCGGCAACGGCGCCATGGACGGTCTGACCCAGGCCGAGCGGCAGAGCTACGCCACCCTGTGGGCCATCGCCAAGTCCCCGCTCTACACCGGCGACGACCTGACCCGTCTGGACGACTACGGTCTGAAGCTCCTGACCAACCGCGAGGTCATCGCCGTCGACCAGGCCGGCACCCCGCCCGCCCGGCCGGTGACCCCGTCGGACCCCCAGCAGGTGTGGGCCGCGAAGAACCCCGACGGCACCTACTCGGTCGCCCTGTTCAACCTCGCCGACGCCCCCGCCGCCGTCACGGCCGACTTCTCCTCCCTCGGCTTCACCGGCAGGGCGGCCGTCCGGGACCTGTGGAACCACGAGGACCTCGGCACGTACCGGAACAGGGTCACCGAGGCGCTGCCCGCCCACGGCTCCCGCCTGTTCACCGTCACCCCGCACGGCGGCGCCCTCACCGCGACCGGCTACGAGGCGGAGTCCGCCGCCAACACCCTCGCCGGCAACGCCTCCGTCGCCGACTGCTCGGCGTGCTCCGGCGGGAAGAAGACCGGCGACCTCTACCTCGGCGGCAGGCTGCGCTTCAACGACATCACGGTCGACAGGCCCGGCACCTACCTGGTGCGGGTCGCCTAAGTCAGCGGAGACCCCCGCTCGGTGGACATCTCCGCGAACTCCGGTGCCGCCACCCGCCACCGGTTCCCGTCCTCCGGCGACTGGGGAACCGTGGAGACGGTGAGCGTGCCCGTGACACTCAAGGCGGGCGCCAACACACTCACCTTCGACAGCAGCGGTCCCGGCTACGCGCCGGACATCGACCGCATCGACGTTCCCAGGTCGCCGCGCTAGAGGAATCGGAGCCCACCATGGAAAACCCGACCAGCAGGCGCGGCTTCCTCGCTCTCGCCGCCGCCACCGGAGCCCTCGCCGGACTGCCCGCCTTCACCGCGACGGCCGCACCCCTGCGGCCCACCGAGACCGCTCCGGTGGCAGGAACCTCACGCCACCGTCTGTGGTGGCAGGCCCCCGCCGACGAGCACTCGATGATCGACCGGGGCCTGCCCGTGGGCAACGGCCGTCTCGGCGCCCTCGCGAGCAACGACCCCGGCCGCGAACTGCTCCTGGTCACCGACGCCACGATGTGGACCGGCGGCCTCAACGACACCCTCGACGCCGACGGCCAGTTCCCCTACGGCCGCACCGACTTCGGCTCCTTCACCCTGCTCGCCCGGCTCACCGTCGACCTTCCCGGCCACGAGCTGTCCGCAGTCTCCGGCTACCGCCGCACCCTCGACCTCGACCAGGGCCTGGTGACGACGTCGTACGTCCGTTCCTCGGTGACGTACCGACGGCAACTGTTCGCCAGCCGCCCCGACGACGTGATCGTCCTCCACTTCACCCAGAGCGGCGGCGGGCACTACACCGGCGCGGTGACCCTGGAGGGCACGCACGGCGAAACCCCCGCGGCCGCCGCGTCGTTCGCCGGTGCCTTCCCGAACGGCCTGCGGTACGGGGCGGCCGTCGCCGCCCACGGCAGGGACGGCAGCGTCCGGGTGGGCGGCACACGCATCGTCTTCTCCGGATGCACGGAACTGACCGTCGTGGTCAGCGGCGGCACCGACTACGCGCCGGACGCCACCGCCCACTACCGGAACCCGTCCCTCGACCCGGAGGCGCTGGCCCGCACCAAGGTCCGCGCCGCCTCCCGCCACCCGGCCGGCACCCTGCTCGGCACACATGTCGCCGACCACCGGGAGCTGTTCGCACGGTTCGACGTCCGTCTGGGTACGTCGTCCGACGCCCAGCGCTCCCTCGACACCTGGGAACGGCTCCAGGCCCGCTCCCGGGACGGCGAGCCCGACCCGGAACTCGAGGCCGCCTACCTCCAGTTCGGCCGCTACCTCATGATCTCGGGGTCCCGGGGCAGCCTGCCGCTGGGCCTGCAGGGGCTGTGGCTCGACGGCAACGACCCGGACTGGATGGGCGACTACCACACCGACATCAACGTCCAGATGAACTACTGGATGGCCGACCGGGCGGGCCTCCCGGACTGCTTCGACGCCCTCACCGACTACTGTCTCGCCCAGCTCCCGTCCTGGACGGCACTCACCCGGGACCACTTCAACGACCCGCGCAACCGCTACCGCAACTCCAGCGGGAAGAACGCCGGCTGGACGGTCGCGATATCCACCAACCCCCACGGGGGACTGGGCTGGTGGTGGCATCCGGCCGGCAACGCCTGGCTGTGCAACACCCTCTGGGAGCACTACGAGTTCACCCGCTCGCGCGCCCACCTCGAGCGGATCTACCCGCTCCTCAAGGGCGCCTGCGAGTTCTGGGAGGCGCGGCTGGTCACCGTCACCGAGCCGGACACCGGGCGCGAGGTGCTGGTCGCCGACAGCGACTGGTCGCCCGAGCAGGGCCCGCTGACCGCCAAGGGCATCACCTACGCCCAGGAACTGGTGTGGGCGCTGTTCGGGAACTTCCGCGCTGCGGCGGCCGAGCTGAAGCGGGATCCTGGGTACGCGGACACCGTCGGCGCGCTCCGCGAGCGTCTGTACCTGCCCCGGGTGAGCCCCAGGACCGGCTGGCTGGAGGAGTGGATGTCCCCGGACAACCTCGGCGAGACCACCCACCGGCACCTGTCCCCGCTGGTCGGTCTCTTCCCCGGCGACCGCATCCGGCCCGACGGCTCCACCCCCGCCGACCTCGTCGCCGGCGCCACCGCCCTGCTCACCGCCCGCGGCATGAACAGCTTCGGCTGGGCCAACGCCTGGCGCGCCCTGTGCTGGGCCCGGCTGAAGAACGCCGACAAGGCCTACCAGCTGGTCATGACGAACCTGCGCCCCTCGACCGGGGGCGGCAACGGCACGGCCGTGAACCTCTTCGACATCTACCAGGTCAAGCAGGGCCGGGGCATCTTCCAGATCGACGCCAACTTCGGCACCCCGGCCGCGATGACCGAGATGCTGCTGTACTCCCGTCCGGGCCATCTGGAACTGCTGCCCGCCCTCCCGGGCGCCTGGGCCGCGTCCGGTTCGCTCACCGGGGCGGGGGCCCGCGGCGGCTTCGTCGTCGACCTGCACTGGAAGGACGGGAAGCCGACCGAGGCCCGGATCCGGAGTGTCGGCGGCCGTACGACCGAGGTGGCGTACGGCGGTAGGTCCCGCACCGTCACCCTGCGCCCCGGCGGATCGGTCACGCTGAAGGACCTCGCCCGGTGACCGGCCGCATCGGACGGGCCTGCCGCCTCGCCGCCGTCCTGCTGACCGTCCTGGGCTGCCAGGCGGCCCCCGTCCGGGCATCGGCCACCACCCCGCCCGGCGTCGTCACCTGGGCGGCGAGCGCCGACCGTCTCGGCGACGGCGTCGCCGACCGCTCCTACCGGCTGGTCGTGCACACCAGCGCCGCCGGCAGCGGCCCGCGGATCCGGCTCTCCAACGCATTCGGGGACCGGCCGCTGACCCTGGACAGTGTCTACGCGGGCGTCCAGGACCAGGGCGCCGCGCTGCGCCGGGGCAGCAACCGGCGGCTCACCTTCGGCGGCTCCCGCACCGTCACCGTCCCGGCCGGGACCACCGTGTGGAGCGACCCGCTGCCCGGCGGTCTGCCCGCCGCGACGAACCTGGTGGTCAGCCTGCACAGCCCGGACGCGGCGGGCCCCGCCACCGGTCACGGCATGGCCATGCAGACGTCGTACGCCACCCAGGGCGACCATACCGGCGAGGAGAGCGCCGCCCACTGGACCGGCACGACCGGCTCCTGGTTCTACCTCGACGCCGTCTCCGTACGCCCGTCAGGCGCGGCCACCGGTGCCGTGGCCGCCCTGGGCGACTCCATCACCGACGGCTGGCAGTCCACCACCGATCTGGACCGCCGCTGGCCCGACTACCTCGCCCGGCGGCTCCACTCGGCCGGCAGCCCGCTCCAGGGCGTGGCCAACGAGGGGATCTCGGGCAACCAGGTCCTGGCGGACGGCGCCGGACAGAGCGCGCTGCACCGGCTGGACCGGGACGTGCTGTCCCAGCCGGGGGTGCGGACCGTCTTCCTCTTCGAGGGCGTCAACGACCTCAAGGCGCACACCGGCGTCACCGCCCAGGATCTGATCGCCGGGTACCGGGAGATCGCAGACCGGGCGCACGCGGCCGGGAAATGCGTGGTCGGGGCCACCGTCGGCCCCTTCAAGGGCTGGCCCGAATGGGATCCGGCGGCGGAGGCCGTACGGCAGCAGGTGAACGAATTCGTCCGCACCAGCGGGGAGTTCGACGCGGTCACCGACTTCGACCGCGTCCTGCGCAGCCCCTACGACCCCGAGCGCCTGCTGCCCTTCCTCGACGGCGGCGACCACCTGCACCCCGACGACAAGGGCATGCAGGCGATGGCCGACGCCGTCGATCTGAACTCCCTCGACTGCGCCGGCCCGTAGGAACCCGGCTCAGCGCAGCGTCTCGGCCCAGTCGGCCGGGACCCGTCCCGCGGGCCCCGGTGCGGGCTGGTCCGCGGGGTGGGCGGCCGGTGGGGCCAGCTCGGGGCCGGACTCGTACAGCTCCTCGGTGTCGTAGTTCCAGAACCAGGCCTCGCCCGGCTCGAAGCTGCGGATCACCGGGTGCCCCGTCTCCCGGTGGTGGGCGGTGGCGTGCTTGGCGGGGGAGTCGTCGCAGCAGCCGATGTGGCCGCAAGCCGCGCAGCGCCGCAGGTGGAACCACCAGCCGCCGGCCGCGTCGCACTCCACGCAGCCGGTGCCGCTCGGCGGGACACTCGGGTCGATCGCGGACTCCGCGCTCATGCTGCCTCCTCGGGCGTCTCGGCGGTCAGGGGAAGCAGGACCTGGAAGCGGGTGTCGCCGGGCACCGACTCCACCCGCAGGGTGCCGTGGTGCTTGTTGACGACGATCCGCCAGGAGATGTCCAGGCCCAGCCCGGTGCCCTGTCCCACCGGCTTGGTGGTGAAGAAGGGGTCGAAGATGCGGTCCCGGATCTCCGGCGGGACGCCGGGACCGGTGTCCCGGAACTCCACCAGCACCCGCTCGTGGTCGAGCGCGGTCCGTACGGTCAGCGTGCCGTCCCCGCCCGCGCTGTCGACGGCGGAGACCGCGTTGTCGATCAGGTTGGTCCACACCTGGTTGAGCTCCGCCGGGTAGGCGGGGATCTTCGGGAGCGTGCGGTCGTAGTCCTTCACGACACCGATCCGCGGCCCGATCTTGCCGGAC
>NZ_JBSFIK010000023.1:50745-69815 GCF_053597535.1 Streptomyces sp. NPDC001348
GGTCCACACCTGGTTGAGCTCCGCCGGGTAGGCGGGGATCTTCGGGAGCGTGCGGTCGTAGTCCTTCACGACACCGATCCGCGGCCCGATCTTGCCGGACAGCATCAGCAGGGTGCTGTCGAGGAGTTCATGGACGTCCACCACCCGGAAGGGGGCGCGGTCCAGCTGGGAGTACTGCTTGGCGGCGTCGACGAGGTGCGAGATACGGGTGGTGGAGTCGTCGATCTCGTTCATCAGCAGCTCGGTCTCGACGGTGTAGTTGAGCCAGCCGACCGCCCCCGGCAGGATCTCCGCGCCGACCGCCGCCGCGACCTGCTCCAGCCAGTCGATGTCCAGCCCGGCCTGGACGAAGGTGGGCGCGAGCTGCCAGCCCTGGGCGATGCCGTGGTCGTCCAGCCAGTCGGCCAGGGCGTCCTCGCGGTCCGAGGCCTCCAGCGGGCTGAGCACGGGGGCCTTGGCGACCCGTTCGGCGGTGCGTTCCTGGATCTCGATGAGGTCCGCCAGCGTCTCGCGGGAGAAGGGGCCCTCGGCGATGACGGCGAGCTTGTGCCGCATCTTGGCCACCCGCTCCCGCAGGGTCGCCGTGGCCCGCACGGCCGCAGCCGCGGGGTTGTTGAGTTCGTGGGTCAGACCGGCCGACAACGAGCCCAGCGCCAGCAGGCGTTCCCGCTGGCCTATCGCCGCCTGCGTGTTCTTCGTGCCGAAGAACAGCCCCTCCAGCAGGTGGACCGCCATCGGGAACCACTCGCTCATGATCTCGGCGAAGGTGTCCGCGGGCAGCACGAAGAACCGGGTCGGCTCCGTCACCCGCATCGAGTTGTTGTACACCTGCCGCACCCGGTCCCCGAGGTAGGCCTGCATGGCGCCCGAGTACACCCCGCGTTGCGAGCTCCGGACGACCTCCACGTCGTCACCGCCGACCCGGCGGGAGAGCACCACCGTGCCCTCGATCATCACGTAGAAGCAGGTCGCCGGATCACCCTCGGTGTACACCGGGCCGGGCTGGAACAGCTCGACCCGGCCCGCGGCGCAGAGCCGCCCGAGCTGCTCGGGGGCGAGTTTCTCGAACAGGAACAGCGAGGCGACCTCCCGCGGGCTGCACGGCACCACCTGCCCGCTCACGACTGCTCCAGATACCGGTGGACGAGCATCACTGCCATGGCTCCCTCTCCGACGGCGGACGCGACCCGCTTGGCGGACTCGGCTCGGGCGTCGCCCGCCACGAACACACCGGGCACGCTGGTCTCCAGGTGGTACGGCGGCCGGTCCAGCTCCCAGCCCGCCGGCGGCCGTCCGTCGGCGGTCAGGTCGGGCCCCGCCAGGATGAAACCCCGCTCGTCGCGCAGCACCGTCCCGCCCAGCCAGTCGGTGAGCGGAGCGGCCCCGATGAACACGAACATCCACTGTGCGTCGACCTGTTCGCGCTCCCCGCTCGACACATGACGCAACGTCAGCTGCTCCAGGCGGCTCGAGCCGTGCGCTTCGTCGACCACCGTGTGACCGCGGACCGAGATGTTCGGGGACTCCTCGATCTGCTGGATCAGGTAGTGCGACATCGACGCCGACAGATCGGGGCCGCGCACCAGCAGCGTGACCGACTTGGCGAACCTGGACAGGTACATCGCCGCCTGTCCCGCCGAGTTGGCGCCGCCCACGATGTACACGTCGTGCCCCTGGCAGGCGGCGGCCTCGGTCAGCGCGGAGCCGTAGAACACCCCGCACCCGGTCAGGTCGGTGCAGCCCGCGGCCTCCAGCTGCCGGTACTGGACGCCCGTCGCCAGGATGACGCTGTGCGCCGCGATCGCCGAGCCGTCCGAGAACCGTACGACCCGGGCCGCCCCGCAGACCTCGAGTCCCGTCACCTCGCGCGCGGTGAGGATCTCGGCGCCGAACTTGGCCGCCTGCCGCCGTGCCCGCTCGGTGAGCTGGCCACCGGAGACGCCGTCGGGGAAGCCGAGGTAGTTCTCGATCCGCGAGCTCTGCCCGGCCTGCCCGCCGGTCGCCGACCGCTCCACGAGCACGGTCCGCAGCCCCTCCGAGGCCCCGTACACCGCCGCGCCGAGGCCCGCCGGACCGCCGCCGATGACGACGAGGTCGTAGAAGTCCGCCGTCGGCGTCGTCGCCAGCCCCACCCGCGCGGCCAGCTCGGGCGCCTCGGGCGCGACCAGGGCCTCACCGTCCGGGGTGATCACCAGCGGCAGCCGCTGCCCGTCCTGCCCGGCCACCGCCAGCAGCCGCTGCCCCTCCGGCTCGTCGGCCGAGTACCAGCGGTACGGCACCTGGTTGCGGGCCAGGAACTCGCGCACCTCCGAGGACCGCGCCGACCACCGGTGCCCGACGACCTTGGTGCTGGGCACCGGCCGGTAGTCGCTGCTGCGCCACGCCTGGAGCAGATCGTCCAGCACCGGGTAGAGCTTCTCCTCCGGCGGGTCCCACGGCTTGAGCAGGTAGTGGTCGAGGTCGACGACGTTGATCGCGTCGATCGCCGCGTTGGTGTCGGCGTAGGCGGTGAGCAGCACGCGGCGCGCACCGGGATAGACGTCGAGCGCCTGTTCCAGGAACTCGATCCCGTTCATCTGCGGCATGCGGTAGTCGGCCAGGATCACCGCGACCAGGTCGCCGCGCAGTTTCAGCTCGCGCAGCGCCTGCAGTGCGGACTCACCGGACTCCGCGCGCACGATCCGGTACGACTCGCCGTAACGCCGCCTGAGGTCGCGGGCGACGGCCCGGGACACCCCGGGGTCGTCGTCCACGGTCAGGATGACGGTCCGCGCTGCGTCGGCGGTCTGTACCATGCGTCTCCACCCCGTTGTCACCGCACCGGTTCCCGCCCATCGTATGTTCGATCGCCGAGTCGTGCTCCGGGTCGGCGGCGGCAGTGCACTCCGAGCACAGGGCACGGCACACACGGCCGGCGGGGCGCCTTTCAGCCCTGCCGGGAGCCGAGCACGCAGAACTCGTTGCCCTCCGGGTCCGCCAGGACCACCCAGGGTTCCTCGCCGCTCTGCCCGACGTCGGCGTGCCGTGCCCCCAGCGCCAGCAGGCGGGTGACCTCGGCGTCCCGGTCGTCGGGCCGGAAGTCGAGGTGCAGCCGGTTCTTGAGGGGCGTCTTCTTCTCGGGCACCCGTCCGAAGAGCAGCCCCGGGAGGCGATCGGGGGCGGGGCGGATCTCGTACTCGTCGGCGGTGTCGCTCACGACCACCCAGCCCAGCGCCTCGGCCCACCAGCGCCCCAGGGCCACCGGGTCCACCGCGTCCACGATCAGTTGTTCCCACCGCAAGGCCATGACCGGCAGGGTAGTGGAGACTGGCCCGCACAGCAGCGATCATCAGGAGGCCCGCACATGACACGCCCGATCACGGCAGGGTTCGACGGCACGGAGGAGTCCCTCGCGGCGGTGGCCTGGGCTGCCCGCGAGGCCGTGCGCCGGGGGGTGCCGCTGTGCGTGGTGCACGCCTGGCGGTACGAGGCCGTGGACGGCGCCGACCGGGACGCCCAGGCCGGGTGGGTGACCGGGGCGGTCGCCCAGGCCGGGCGGACGGTCGCCGAGCGGCATCCTGAGCTGACGGTGACCACCGACGCCGTCGAGTCGGACACGATCGAGTCGCTGGTCGCCGCCGCGGGCGAGGCGGAGATGCTGGTGCTGGGCTCGCGTGGGCACGGCGCCGTCGTCGGGTTCCTGCTGGGTTCCGTAGGGCAGCAGGTGATCGCGGAGGCTACCCGGCCCGTGGTGCTGGTCCGGGCCGGGGACCGGCCCGCGGCCGAGGCGGCCGGGCGGGAGGTCGTCGTGGGGCAGCACGGCCGTCCCGAGGACAGCGCGGCCGCCCTGCGGTTCGCGTTCGAAACGGCGGCGGCCCGCGGCGCCGGGGTGCGGGCGGTACGCGCCTGGTCCCTGCCGCCCGTGTTCGCCTACAGCCCCGGTTCGCTCAAGCTCCTCGACGACGCCGGGGGCCTGGAGCCGTACGAGCGCAAGGCCCTGGCCGACGCGCTGAAGCCGTGGCGGGAGCGGTTCCCGGACGTGCCGGTGGCCGAACAGGTGGAGATGGGCAGCGCCGGGCAGGTGCTGCTGTCGGTGGCCGGGCGGGCCCAGCTGATGGTCGTGGGGCGCCGCGCGCACCTGACGGCGGTCGGCGCCCGGATCGGCTCGGTGGCGCACGGGGTGCTGCACCACGCGGAGTGCCCCGTGGCCGTCGTGCCGCACGAGTGACCGGCTACCCGGGCGTGGTCGGCTCCAGCGTCTCACGGGCCTTGGGCAGGACCTTCTCGATGTAGTCCGCGACCGCCGTGTCCAGGCCGATGTCGTGCTGGGCCTGCTCGGACAGGTACCAGCGGTGCTCCAGCAGCTCGTGGTAGATCTCCGCGGGGTCCATGGAGCCGCGCAGCTCCCGCGGCACGGCCCGCACGGTCGGCCGGAACACGTCCCGCACCCACCGGTGGGCCAGCACCTCGGGGCGGGCGGCGAGGGGGTCGCCCGGGGCGTAGTCGTCCTGGGTGGCCATCCAGCTCTCCAGGTCGTTCAGCAGCCGCCGGGCCTGGTTCTCCTCGGTGTCCAGACCGGTCAGCCGCAGCAGCTGACGCTGGTGGTGGCCGGCGTCGACGACCTTCGGCACGAAGGTGACCGTGTCCCCGCCGGGGGAGTGCTCGATCTGCATCTCGGCCACGTCGAAGCCCAGCTCGTTCAGCCGGCGTATCCGGCGCTCTATGTAGTGGTACTTGCCGGCCGGGTACACGGAGGTACGGGTCAGCTCCTCCCACAGACTGTGGTAACGGGTGCAGATCTCGTGGCCGAACTCGATCGGGTCGACGGACGGGTGCAGCGCCCCCGACGCCTCCAGGTCCAGCAGCTCGCCGCTGATGTTCACGCGGGCTAGATCGAGGTCGTACTCCCGCTGCCCGGGGCTGAGCTGCGGGTGCAGGTCGCCGGTCTCCGCGTCCACCAGGTAGGCGGCGTAGGCGCCCGCGTCCCGCCGGAACAGCGTGTTGGACAGCGAGCAGTCCCCCCAGGCGAACCCGGCCAGGTGCAGCCGCACCAGCAGTACCGCCAGGGCGTCCATCAGCCGGTGCATGGTGGCCGGTCGCATGGTCGTCTCGAACATGGAGCGGTACGGCATCGAGCCGCCCAGGTGCCGGGTGATCAGCACCGGCTCCAGCGGGGCGCCGGCGCGGTCGGTGCGTCCGGTCACCACTGCGAGGGGGTCCACCGAGGGGATGCCCAGCCGGTCCAGGTCGCGCAGCAGCTCGTACTCGCGCAGCGCGGGCCGTTCCGCGAGCTCCTTGACCGCGATCACCTCGTCCCCGGCACGGGAGTAGCGCACCACGTGCCGGGAGATGCCCCGGGGCAGCGGGACGAGGTACTCCTCGGGCCACTCCGCCAGGGGCACGTCCCAGGGGAGCTCGAGCAGCAGGAGGGGGTGCTCCGGGTTGGTGGCGCTGATCTGCAATGCCATGGCACGAACCTTAAGTGTCTAGCGTGAGTGTCTACCGCGCGCGTTCCCGCGCCAGCCGGGCCGCTTCCCGCACCGGACCCCTGTGGACCGGGCCGTGCCCGGGCAACAGGGTGTCACCGTCGAGCTGTTCGATGATCTTCAGTGAGGCGACCGCGCGGGCGCGGTCGTGGTGGAACATGCCGGGCAGCAGCTGCGGCCCGGTGACGCGGGAGGTGGCGTGGCCGCTCGCCAGGGCGTCGCCGGAGATGACGATGCCCGCATCGGGCAGGTGGTAAGCGCAGTGCCCGTCGGTGTGGCCGGGGGTGTGCACGGGGACGGGCCGGCCCGGCAGGTCGAGCGGGCCGTCCGCCGGGAACGCCTCCGGAGTGGTCACGGGATGCTGCTCGGTGCCGCCGGAGCGCAGCACGTGCGCCGTCCACGGCAGCACGCCGGGCCGCCAGGCGTTGCGCAGCACGTCGCCGACGGACACCTGCTGGAGGAAGTCCCGGCGGGCGTGCGGGACTTCGGCCGGGTGGAGGTACACCGGTGTGCCGTGTGTCCGGCGCAGGTACTCGGCCGAGCCGAGGTGGTCGTTGTGCGCGTGGGTGATCAGCACGGCCTCTACCGCCTCCGGCCCGCCGCCCACCGCGTCGAGGGAGTCGAGCAGCCGCTGCCGGTCCCCGGGGTAGCCGGTGTCCACCAGCGTGAGTGCGTCACCGTCCGTGAGGATCACCCAGTTGGTGTCGCTCCCGTGCACCAGGTAGGTGCCGTCGGCGACCTGGTGTACGTCTGCCCGCATGATCGTTCCCGGTGTGAGGTGCCTGACCGTCGGGGACAGCAAAGCAGATCACCCGGGTGCGGTGGCCTTCGGGGCGGCCGGCCTGCCGGGCAGGGACCGGGTCGCTCGGGGCGCCCATGGAGAGGGCGGCGACCGTCAACCGTTCTCGCAGGCCCTGGCTCTGAACTCCGCCATGGGGACGGTGACCGCGGAATCGTCCCCGTTCGCCGAGACGTCGTCGTAGCGCACCGTTCCCGGGGTGAGCCGGTCACGGTCCGCGAGGGTGAAGGTGACACCGCTCGACGACCACGAGTTGTCCCTGGTCCAGCCGTAGAGGGCATAGGTGGTTCCAGCGGTGAGCGGAGGGACGGGCCTGGTCGCTGCCCAGCCGGCGGAACGGGAATCGAGGGTCCAGGTGGTGAGACCGGCCGCGAGGGGGCGGTCGGCGGTCCACGACCCGACCGTCGCCGTACGGCCGGTGTCGTCGTCGTCCACGAAGAGGGTCGCCCCGTCGATCCGGTGCCCGCAGACCATCATGACGCCCAGCAGACGGCCGTCGGCGCTCACGGATATGCCGGCGACGGCGTCCACGGGCACCGTGCACCCGGAGGCCGCGGTCAGGGCCACGCAGGCCGCGACGGCGCCGGCGAAGCGCCGGAACACCGGCCATGGAACGGTCGACGGCACAGGCCCCCCTTTGCCCGGGGGCCGCTGCGTGTGCCCCTGTTCGCCGGATGGTAGGGACGACACGCGCCGAACCGGGGCCTCGCCACCCACCCGTTGCGCCCTCGTTGTCGCCTCGTGTCCGCGCGGCTGCCTCAGCCGGGGGACGGTGGCGCGGCCGGCTTCCGTACCCTTGGGCGCCGACCGGCCCGGGCAGGCCTCCGGGCCGGTGGCGGTAGCGGCCGCACCGTCGGGGTTCCGCGGCGTCGGCGCCATGGAACCCCGACGGGCACGGGGTACCGGATCAGAGCCGGTCGAGGATGGTCCGAAGCTGCTTGACCTCGGCGGACTGCCCCTTGACGATGTCACCGGCCATCTTCACGGCGTCCGCGTTCCTCCCCTTCTTCTGCTCGCTCTCGGCCATGGTGATCGCGCCCTGATGGTGCTTGATCATCATCTGGGCGAACATCTTGTCGAACTCCGCGCCCTTCATGGCCTTGAGTTCCTTCATGTCCTTGTCGGACATCATGCCGTCACCCATGCTCATGCCGGGCATGTCGCCCATGGCGGTCGGCTTGCCCCAGGTCCGCAGCCAGCCCTTCATCATCGCGATCTCGGGATCCTGGGCCTTCTCGATCTTCGCCGCGATGTCCTTGATCTGCGCGTCGGACGCCCGGCCGTCGGCCAGCTCGGACATGTCCAGGGCCTGTTCATGGTGCGGGATCATCATCTGGGCGAAGGAGACGTCGGCGTCGCCGTAGGTCCCGGCCGTGGAGCCCGCCGAGGCCGTCGCCGGGCTCTTGGCGCCGCCGTGGTTCATACCGCTCATGCCGTCGCCGCCGTCGTTGCTGCAGGCGGAGAGCAGCAGCGCGGCAGCCGCCACGGCGCTCGCGGCGGCGATGCGGCGGGTGGACTTGCGGTGCGGAGTGTGCGGAAACGCGGTCATGGGGGATGTCACCTTGTCTGTCTGTCTGTCATGTGCTCTTGCGTACGCGAGATCGCCGGGCCGCGCGCGAGGGCGCGCGCCCGCGAGGCGTGGCGGCCTACAGCCGCAGGACGGACAGCCGGGTGAGATCGGGACCGCGCGGCGGAGGGTTCGGCGGCACCATGGTGTGGGCTCGCGCGAGCAGGTCCGCCGGCCGGGCGGGGCGGCGGGTGAGTGCCGGCCGCACAAGTGCCGCGAGGACCCAGGCGCCCGTCATGACCGCCACGCACAGCGAGAGCATGTTCATCGCCATGAGGGGCGGGTGCGCGGGTGCGGGCCGGGCGGGCTTCTCCGCGCGGCTTGGCACGGCCGAAGCGTGAGCGGACAGCACGCCCGGTTTGTGCACCTCGGCATGTCCGTCGTGCACGGTCGCCGACGCATGAGACGCGCTGCTCATGCTCATGCTCATGCTCGGGCAGTCGTCCGGGTGGCCCATCGTGTGCATGATGAACACGCCGAGCGCGAGCACGACGAGGAGCAGCAGACGCCCGAGGGTGCCTGCTGCCCGGACGTGCCGGCTCGCCTGCACTGGAGGACCTCCGTCCATGGGCCGCTACTCTACTAAGTGGTTTCGCATGAAAGCGTACCGTAGGAGCGGGGGCCGGAGGCCATCAGGACCTTGCCGTCCACACCGCACGCGTCAGGTGCGGACGGGCGTCGGCGAGCAACGACCCCTCGCCCGCGGCGCGGTCGGTTTCCTGGAGCGGATCACGCCGCGGGAGGCGCAGGCGCTACGCTCGGCCCTCCGAAGGGCGAACAGGCGGAGCAAGCATGATCACAGCCGCGGTGCTGGCCGGATACGCGGTCCTGGTGGGCGCCGTCCTGCCTCCCCTGCTGGCAGGGGCGTCCTGGGCGCAGCGTGCTCCCGGCGTCGCGGTGCTGGCCTGGCAGGGTCTGATGGCCACTTTCGTCATCGCGACCGCCCTCGCCGTGTACCACCTCGTCCTCCTCGAACAGCACGCCCATGACGGGCTTTTCGGGCTGCTCACCGCCTGCGGAGTGGCTGCCGACGCGCCCGTGAACGACGGACCGCCGGGTATCGACGACGTCCTCGTCCTGGCCGCGCCGACAGCGGTCGTGCTGCTGCCTCTCGGCAGGCTCGCCCGGTGCGTCTGGCGCGCCCGGCGCGCCCGCCGACGCCAACTCGGCATACTGGCACTCGTCGGCGAACCGGCCCCCGAGTACGGTGCCACGATCGTCGACCACGACGTCCCCGCCGTCTACTGTCTGCCAGGCCGCCGCTCCCGGGTCGTGGTCACCCGCGGCGCGCTGGACGTCCTCTCCGAGGCTCAGCTGCACGCCGTGCTGGAGCACGAACGCGCTCACATCAAGGGCATGCACCACCTGCCGCGGGTCCTTGCCGACGCCTTCGCCCGCGCCTTCTCCGGTCTCCCGTTGGCCCGCCGGGCCAACGAGCAGACCTACCTGCTGCTGGAGATGCTCGCGGACGACCGGGCTCTGCGGCATCACTCCAGGGACGTGCTCGCCACAGCCATGTACGAGGTCGCGTCGGCGCGAGCGCCGCTGGGCGCTCTGGGAGTCGGGGGCTCGGGCGTTCTCATCCGGCTGCGACGCGTTCTCACCCCGCAGCCCCGGCCTCGTCGTGCGACACGGCTCGCGGTGTCGGCGGCCAGTCTCACGGCTCCGCTGCTGCCCCTGCTGCTGGCGTGCGGGCCCTGAACTCGCTGTCAGAGCCCGCACTTCCCCCGGCAACCGCGCTTTCACGCAGCGGAGACACCTCACCAAGGCCCCCTATCGCCTTCCTGAAGGCGCCGGGGGTGCCTACCACGAACAGGGACCCCGGTGTTCCATGAGGCGCCGAGCAAACTCTACTACTTAGCTGGTTAGTAGAACAGGGTGGATCTCGCCACGCCACCATGAGCCGCCGTGCCCCGCCACCACTCGTTCGCGGTGGCCCGTCGACGCCGGCAGGCGCCCGGTCGTGGTGACCGGGCGCCTGTTCTGGACGTCGTTGCCCTGCGGGCTACTTGAAGCTGCGCAGCCGGAGGCTGTTGGTGACGACGAAGACGGACGAGAAGGCCATGGCCGCGCCCGCGATCATCGGGTTGAGCATGCCGAAGGCGGCCAGGGGCAGGGCGGCGACGTTGTAGCCGAAGGCCCAGAAGAGGTTGCCCTTGATGGTGGCGAGGGTCCTGCGGGACAGGCGGATGGCGTCCGCGGCCACCCGCAGGTCACCGCGGACGAGGGTGAGGTCACCGGCCTCGATCGCCGCGTCCGTGCCGGTGCCCATCGCGAGGCCCAGGTCGGCGGTGGCCAGGGCGGCCGCGTCGTTGACGCCGTCGCCGACCATCGCGACCGTACGACCCTCGGACTGCAACCGCCTGACCACGTCGACCTTGTCCTGGGGCAGGACTTCCGCGATCACCTCGTCGATGCCGACGGAGCGTGCGACCGATTCGGCGACGAGCTTGTTGTCGCCGGTGAGCAGAACGGGGGTCAGCCCGAGCCGGCGCAGTTCCGCGACGGCTTCCGCGCTGGTGTCCTTCACGGCGTCGGCCACGGCGAGAACACCGCGCGCCTCGCCGTCCCAGGCGACGGCGACCGCCGTACGGCCCTCGGCCTCCGCCGCTGCCTTGGCCCGGGCCAGCTCGTGGGGCAGCTCGATGGCCCACTGTCCGAGCAGTTGCTCACGGCCGACGAGCACCGCGTGCCCGTCGACGACGCCCTGTACGCCGAGTCCGGCGACGTTCTCGAAGTTCTCCGGCACCGGAAGGCTTCCGGTGCGTTCCACGGCCCCGGCCGCGATGGCCTGGGCGATGGGGTGCTCGGAGGCATGCTCCAGCGCACCGGTCAGCCGCAGCAGTTGGTCCTCGTCCACACCGTCGGCGACGTGCACCTCCTGGAGGGTCATCCGGCCGGTGGTGACGGTGCCGGTCTTGTCGAGGACGACGGTGTCGACCCGGCGGGTGGACTCCAGTACCTCCGGACCCTTGATGAGGATGCCGAGCTGGGCGCCGCGCCCGGTGCCGACCATCAGCGCGGTCGGCGTGGCCAGGCCGAGGGCGCACGGGCAGGCGATGATCAGTACGGCGACGGCCGCGGTGAAGGCGGCGGTGACGTCACCCGTGACGAGCAGCCAGGTCAGCAGCGTGGCGAGGGCGATGAGGATGACCACCGGTACGAAGACCGCCGATATCCGGTCGGCGAGACGCTGCACAGCCGCCTTGCCGTTCTGTGCGTCCTCGACGAGCCTGGCCATCCGTGCGAGCTGGGTGTCGGCACCGACGCGGGTGGCTTCGACGACGAGCCGGCCGCCCGCGTTGACGGTGGCACCGGTGACCGCGTCGCCGACGGCCGCGTCCACCGGCACGGACTCGCCGGTGAGCATGGATGCGTCGACGGCGGACACACCTTCGACGACCAGGCCGTCGGTGGCGATCTTCTCACCGGGGCGTACGACGAAGCGGTCGCCGACCGCCAGCTGGGCGGCGGGGATACGGACCTCCTTGCCGCCGCGCAGCACCGACACCTCCTTCGCGCCGAGCTCGACGAGGGCTCGCAGCGCCGCACCCGCCTTGCGCTTGGACTTCGCTTCCAGGTAGCGGCCGGCCAGGATGAAGGTGGTCACGCCGGCCGCGGCCTCCAGGTAGATGGAGGAGGAGCCGTCCGTGCGTGAGACGGTGAACTCGAAGCCGTGTCGCATGCCCGGCATGCCGGCGTGCCCGAAGAACAGCGCCCACAAGGACCAGCCGAGGGCGGCGAGGGTACCGAGGGACACCAGCGTGTCCATGGTGGCGGCGCCGTGCCGGGCGTTGGTGAGGGCGGCCTTGTGGAAGGGGAACGCGCCCCAGGCCACGACCGGTGCCGCCAGGGTGAGCGACAGCCACTGCCAGTTGTCGAACTGCAGGGCCGGGACCATGGCCATCAGCACGACCGGCACGGACAGTGCCAGCGACACGAACAACCGCTGGCGCAGGGGGAGCAGTCCGCCGTCCGGGGCAGTCGAAGCCTCGGTGCCGGCCCCCGTCTCCGTCGCCGACGGAGGGGGCGGTGCCTCGGCGGTGTAGCCCGTCCTCTCCACGGTCGCGATGAGGTCGGCGACCTCGACGCCCGGGGCGTAGCCGACCTTCGCCTTCTCGGTGGCGAAGTTGACGGTGGCCGTGACGCCGTCCATCCGGTTGAGCTTCTTCTCGATGCGGGCGGCGCACGAGGCGCAGGTCATACCGCCGATGGAGAGCTCGACCTCGGCGGCGGGCGCGGGAGTCGTACTGCTGAGCGTCTTCTCGGGAGCCGTGCTGGTCATGCGGATCTCCTGGGACAGGCCGGGACGTACGGCGTCCGTATCAGCGGAGCGGTACGTCCCGGCGTGGGAGGGAATGCGCGTCGTGCCGGGACGGAGGTCCCGGAGGAACTGTCAGGCCTGGCCGACGAGCTCGTAGCCGGCCTCGTCGACGGCGGAGCGAACGGCCTCCTCGTCCAGCGGGGCGGCGGAGGTGACGGTGACCTCGCCGGTCTCTGCGACGGCCGTGACCGCGGTGACGCCGTCCAGGGTGCCTATCTCCTTGGAGACGGCGCCCTCGCAGTGACTGCAGGTCATGCCGGAGACCCTGTACACGGTCGTGACGCCGGTGCCGTGGACCTGGACGTCGGTGGCCGCGCCGGTACCGCAGGAGCCGCAGCAGGAGCCGGTGTTCGTCTGATCGGTCATTGCCCTCTTCCTTGCGTGGGGAGCGTGGGTCCATCCGTGGGGAGGGGGATGCTCTCCGGCCCTCCCCACGGCACAACACTATACCCCCCTGGGGTATTCCCGTCCGGGTCCCCGCCCCCATGGGTCCACCGGGCCTGCCACGGCCGCGTCGGCGGCCGTCGGGGTGCTCCTCACGTGGCCATCAGGAACAGCATCCCGGACATGGTCACGCCCATGCCGATGTGCGCGGCCAGCGCGGCGTCCGGCGAGGCACCGGCCTTGCGGCGGCGGCCGCGGCCGGACTGCTCGCCGGTACGGGCCCTGTCCCAGGCGGACAGCGTGAGCGAGGCGAGGAAGACGAGCAGCGTGTCCGGCACGGCGAGCAGCCAGCGGCCCCAGCTCCGGCCGTCGGCGAGGCTCTTGTCGGTACCGCGGACCCGAGCCCGGACGGACGCGCCGATCGAGAGTGCGAAGTAGACGCCGAGTGCCAGGATGACGTAGTGCCAGAGCGAGTTCGACGGCGCCGCCGGCGCGGTGGCGGAATCCATGCCCGCCATGGACATCCCGGGCATCGACCGCATGCCGGCCATGCCCTGCATCCCCGACATGCTCGTCGTCGCGGCTGTTTCCTCCATCCCCGGCATGTCGGCCATGGAGGATCCGAGGGCGAGTACCGGCCCGGACGAGGTGGTCGTCATGGCGAGCGTCATGATCACCATGCCGGCGCTGCCGACGATCAGGTGAACCCAGTGGCGGCCTTCTTTCCAGCCGCGACCGTGCGCGCGCTGCACGGCCGCTGAGATTCCACCGAATGCGACGAGGCCGAAGGCCACCGCCCACCAGATGCCGTGCGCCCCGTACCAGGAGGCCGTGGCGGGCAGTGCCATGAGTGTCATGCCCAGCCCCATGAGCAGGTCGGCGCCCGCTGTCAGCCGGGTCTCGCTCGTGGTCGTCGCGACGCGGACCGCGCTGACGCCCGCGACAAGGGCGGCGACCGCGGCGATGGACCAGTTGAGAGGAGTGTTCCCCATCGTGACCTTCCCGATCTTCGGCGTACCAGGGCCGTTCTACTGCTATGACGCTTAGTACGCACGGATGGCCGCGAGGGTTCAGGAAGCGGGGTTCCGTCTCGCGCGGCCGGCGGATCGGAAAGGTGAGCGCGGACTCTGCGACGTCTGGCATTACTACGTCGGTTCATAGAGAGAGGTCGCTCCATGCCTGAACCGCCCGTCTCCCCGGCCCCCGTACCGCCGGTCGGCGGGGGCGGTCCGGCCACCTGCCGGATGGTTGTCCCGGCAACCTTCCTGAAAGTGTGGTGAGCGATGGGACGCTTCTACGCTCCGGCCGAGCCGTTCACGACCACCGGGAACGACTCGCCGGTCCACGCGCCTTCGAAGGGGCGGCTGATCGGCCTCGATGTCGCGCGTGGCCTGGCGATCCTGGGCATGTTCGCCGTGCACGTCGGTCCCGACCCGTCGGTGGGCGGCCCGCTCGGCTGGGCCATGGAGGTGGCAAGCGGCCGGTCGTCCGCCCTGTTCGCGGTTCTCGCCGGCTTCACCCTCGTCCTCCTCACGGGCCGCCGTAGGCCGTACACGGGGCGCGGCGCGCGTCAGGCGGTCGGCCGTGTCCTGGTCCGTGCCGCCGGCCTGATGGTGCTGGGCTACCTGCTGGAGCTGCTGGATACCGACGTCGACGTGATCCTGTCGTTCTACGGGCTGCTGTTCGTGCTCGCGCTCCCGCTGTACCGTCTGAGCGCGAGAACCCTGGCGCTCGTCGCGGCCTCGAGCGCGCTCGTCATGCCGCAGGTGCTGTATCCGCTGAGAGCAGCGGTCGACGGCGGAAGCTGGGCCGGCCCCGTGATCGGACTCGATCCGCTGGCGCGGCTCACCGGCTCGGACGGGTTCCTCGAACTCTTCGTCACCGGCGCGTACCCGGCGCTCACGTGGTTTCCCTTCATCGTGGCCGGCATGGCGGTGGCCAGGCTCGACCTCTCCCGCCGTGACCTGCTCGCCAGGCTGGCGTTCGGCGGGGCGGCGCTGGCGGTGATCGGTTACGGAGGATCCTGGCTGGCCCTGCACTCGGTCCCCGGCGCGCGGGCGGGGGTGAGGGCGGCCACGGGCGGCGGCTCCGCGGCCTCGGCCTGGTGGTCCGACGCCGTGGGCGACGAGGTCGCCTCCGGCCACCCGGCCTGGCTGCTCGTCGCCGCCCCCCACAGTCAGACCTCGTGGTCCATCGTGGGCAACACCGGCGTCGCGCTCGCCGTCCTGGCCGCCTGCTTCCTGGCCGTACAGACCTGGAAACCCCTCAACCGGCTGCTCGCACCGCTCGCCGCGGTCGGCTCGGTCTCCCTGACCGTCTACGTGTTCCACATCGTGGCCATCCGCCTGCTGGGTACCGACGACTTGCCGGAGCGGGCGGCGCTGCCGGTGTTCCTCGCCTTCGTCGTCGTGGCCATGGCGCTCGCGCTCCTGTGGACCCGCTTCTTCCGCCGCGGTCCGCTGGAGTACTTGCTGCACAGCGCCACCATGGCTGCCCGCTTCATCGCGTGACCGGGCCGGCGGTGTGCCGTCCTCGTGCGAGCGCCGACGCCGCTGACGCCTCCCGGTTACCCCATGGGGGTATATTGGGGGCGCCCGACGTCATCGGAAACATGGACGGGAAAACCGTGACGACAGCCGAAGTGCAGCACAGCGGTGCCTCCGGCGTCGCGCTGCGCCGCACGCGTGCCGTCGTCATCACCCTGGTGGCGGTGCTTGCCGTGCTCGTGCACCACGAGACTGTCGCCCCGATGACCCATATCGGATCCCGCGCGGTCGGGACCGCAGGCATGGACCACGGGCCGGTCCCATCGGCGCAAGGTCACGCCGACTCCGGTGGCCCGAAGCCCCGAGCGGCGGCTTTCGTCGCCGCTGACGAAGGCTTCTGCTCGGGCACGGCGACGCAGCACTGTTCCACCGCCAGTGTCGACACGGTGAAGCTGGTGCCTCCGGCCGAGTCCGCGGCCGGTCACCGGCCGGTCCACCTCTCCGGCACCACCACCGGGCCGAACGCCCCCGGGACGGTGAACAGAGCGCCGCCCGATCTGTCACTCCTCTCCCGATTGCGCCTGTAGGCCGCGACCGCGGCCGCGCGTGGCCTCGTGCGCACGCGCAGCCGTCCCCGCGCGACCCCAGTGGAACCGATCGTGAGAAGAGGACCATCCGTGCACAGCATGAACCGCCGATCCGTACTCCTGGCCGGCCTCGGCATCGCCGGAGCGGGCGCACTCGCCGCCTGCAGCGGCGGATCCGGCAGCTCCGGCTCGCCCGCCCTCGTCAGTCCGTCCGGCCCGGCGGTCGCCGCCGCAGAGAAGAAGCGCGAGAGCACCGGCAGGACGCGGCGCGCCACCCTGACCGCCACGAACGCCATGCTCGACCTCGGCAGTGGAATCATGGCGAACACCTGGGCCTTCTCGGGGCGGACCCCGGGCAGGGAACTACGCCTGTCCATGGGCGACACGCTCGTCGCCGAACTGTCCAACCGGCTGCCGGACAGGACCACCACGTCCATCCACTGGCACGGCATCGCCCTGCGCGCCGACATGGACGGAGTCCCTCCGGTCACCCAGTCCGCCGTGCGGGCCGGCAGCGACTTCACCTACCGGTTCGTCACCGACACCCCCGGCACCTACTTCTTCCACCCGCACGTCGGCGTCCAGCTCGACCGTGGCCTGTACGCGCCGCTGATCGTCGAGGACCCCAGGGAGCCGCTGTCGTACGACGACGAGTGGGTCGTCGTCCTCGACGACTGGGTCGACGGCGTCACCGGCACGCCCGACGAGGTCTTCGCCGAGCTCAAGCACGGCATGGGCGGCATGGGCATGGACGGGATGGACATGAGCAACATGAGCATGCGGAAGGGGAGTTCCGGCCCGGCGAGCGCCTCACCGTCCCCGTCCGGCCGGATGTCGACGAAGTTCATGCTCATGGGTGCCGAGAGCAGGCTGCTCGGTGGTGACGCCGGCGACGTCAGGTACCCGTACCACCTGGTCAACGGCCGTGTTCCGAGCGACCCCGGCGTGTACGCCGGCAAGCCCGGCAAGCGGATCCGGCTGCGCATCATCAACGCGGGCGCCGACACGGCGTACCGGGTCGCGCTCGGCGGGCACAAGCTGACCATCACGCACACCGACGGTTTCCCGGTCGCGCACCGGCAAGTGGACGCGCTGCTCGTAGGCATGGGGGAGCGGTACGACGTCCTGGTCACCCTGGGCGACGGTGTCTTCCCGCTGGTCGCGCTCGCCGAGGGCAAGAACGCGAGCGGCATGGCGGTGGTCCGGACGAGCTCCGGCAGCGTACCGAAGCCGAGCGTCCGCCCGAAGGAACTGGACGGCGTGATCATGTCCGCCTCGCAGTTGACGGCGGCCGAAGACGTCCGGCTGGAGACGAAGCGGGCCGACCGGGTCCACCGCATCGAACTGACCGGTGGCATGGGCAAGTACGACTGGGGCATCAACGGCGAGCGGTTCGACATGGGCAACCCCACCGCGAACCCCGTCCTGGTCAGGCAGGGGGAGCGGATCCGGCTGGACTTCGTCAACAGGACGACGATGTGGCACCCGGTCCATCTGCACGGCCACACCTTCCGGATCGGGACGGACGGCCCCCGCAAGGACACCACCATCGTGCTGCCGAAGAGGACGGTGTCGGTCTTCTTCGACGCGGACAACCCGGGTCAGTGGATGCTGCACTGCCACAACGCCTACCACGGCGAGGCGGGGATGATGGCGCTCGTGGCCTACCAGGCCTGACGGATCTGTCGACGTGCTCCGCTGCCGGCACGGCTCGCGCCGTGCGGGCAGCGGAGGCGACGGACTCCGTCGGGCGCCAGGGTGGACGACGGACTCCGTCGGGCGCCAGGGTGGAAGGGCGTCAGACGCGGACGCCGAACATGAAGGGCCCGCCGATCGTGTCCATCGACTCGTAACGGACGACGGTGCCGGTACGCGGAGCGTGCAGTATCTGGCCGTTGCCCGCGTAAAGGCCCACGTGGTGCAGGTCGTTGAAGAAGAAGACCAGGTCGCCGACCTGGAGGTCGCCCGCCGAGCTGATCCTCGTGCCTATGGTGGCCTGTGCCTCCGAGGTGCGCGGTATGGAGACGCCGGCCTGGGCGTAGGCCCAGGAGGTCAGGCCCGAGCAGTCGTAGGAGGACGGGCCGGAGGCGCCGTAGACGTAGGGCGAGCCGAGCTTGGACTTGGCGGCGGCGAAGGCCGCCGCGGCCCGGCCCGAGGCGGGCGGGGTGTCGCCGAGGTTCACGCGCTCGGTGGAGGAACGACTGGCACTCTGCTGCTCGGCGTCCAGCGCCGCCTTCTCCTTGGCGGTCAGGGTGTTGAGCAGCTTCTGCGCGGCGGCGAGCTTGCCTTGTACTTCCTTCTTCTTCTTGCCCAGTTCGCTGCGGGTGTCCGCCAGGTCCTTGAGCTTCCTGGTGGCCTCGGTGCGTTCCTGGGCCAGCTCGCGCTGCTTCTCCTGGATCTTCTCCAGCGTCTGGACCTGCTTGCTGCTCAGCTGGTCGAGGCTGGAGGCCTTGTCGAGGTAGTCGTCGGGGTCCGAGGAAAGGAAGAGCTGGACGGAGGGGTCGATGCCGCCGCTGCGGTACTGAGCGCTGGCCATGGTGCCGATGCCGTCGCGCAGCTCGTTGAGCTCGTCCTGGCCGCGGGCGACCTGGTCCTGCAGGGTGGATATCTGCTTCTGCAGCTTTTCCTGCTTCTCCCTGGCCCCGTTGTACTGCTCGGTGGCTTTCTCGGCATCCTCGTACAGTGCGTCGACCTTGGACTTGACCTCGTCCTTGCTCGGCTTGGCGCTGGGGGCCGCGTTGGCGGCCTGGGCGCTGAACGCGACGGCAGCGGCGGCAGCGGTGGTGAGCACGGTCACACGGGCGCGACTGGGTTGCCTGGGTCGACGATGCGTTGCCATCCTCTGACGACTCCTCCGAGTTGCGCGGACTGGCCAGGTGCCGGTCACCAGCACATGTGGCCGTTCGGGCGCGGTCACCTCGGCTCGGATGATCACGCCTTTTCCGGAGGCAACTTAGTTGGTTCGTAGTTGAACGTGCAACCCGCGTGCTCCGGTGCCGGGCAGCAGGGCCCGGGTCAGCCGTCCGTGCGCTTTCCGGCCTCGCGCAGCGCCTTGCGTAGCGCGGTGAGTTCCGCGGGTGACATCTGTCCGACGAAGTGGGCGAGCGCCACCGGGCGGTCCTCGCTGGCGTCGAGGGCGTCCTCCATGAGAGCGGCGGAGTACTGCTCTCGGGTGCGCACGGGCTCGTAGAGCCAGGCGCGGCCTTCCTTCTGCTCGCGCACCAACCAGCCCTTGCCGTGGAGGATGTTGGCCACCGTCATCACCGTGGTGTACGCGACCGGCCGGGTCCGGTTGATGTCGTCGACGATCTCGCGAACGGTCGCCGGGCGCCGCCACTTCCACAGACGGTCCATGATCTCCGCCTCCAGCTCGCCGAGCCGTCGCATGGCCAGGGTTCTCCTTCTCCGCCGTGGATTCAGGGCAATCGTAGAGCGCGGCGACACCAGGGTGCGGTACT
>NZ_JBSFIK010000023.1:69910-94978 GCF_053597535.1 Streptomyces sp. NPDC001348
GTACTGGATGCCCATGAGCCAGGGCCGACAGGCGTCGCCAACCGGACGGCTGTCCGGTAAACTTCCCCACGGCTCTCTCGAGACCTTCTGCCAGTGCTCTCATCATCGTCGCCGGATCGATGGCCGAGAGCTGTTCGCACGAGTACGCGCTGCTTTCCCGCTCAGTACGACCGTTGGAAACCGCCCACCAATGTGGAGACGCTCATGAGTGAACGTGCCGACCGGATCATCGCCGCCCTGCGGGGCGGACACGACCACCTCGCCGCGCTGGTACGCGGCCTGAGCACCGCCGATCTCACCAAGGGGTCCGGAGCCGCGGAGTGGGACGTGTCGCAGGTGCTCGGTCACCTGGGCAGCGGTGCGGAGATCTTTCTGGCCCTCCTCGAAGGCGCTCTGGACGGCACCGGCCCCAGGGACGCGGACTTCAACAAGTCGGTCTGGGCGCGCTGGGACGCGATGTCCCCGGGGGAGCGGGCCGAGAGCTTCGTGCCCGCGAACGAGGCGCTGGTCGCCCGCTACGAGAGCCTCGACCGGCGGACCCGCGACGACCTGCGGATCGACCTCGGCTTCCTGCCGATGCCCGTGGACGTGGCCACGGTGGCGGGTCTGCGGCTCAGCGAGTTCACCTACCACACCTGGGACGTCGAGGTCGCCTTCGATCCGGCGGCCGTCCTGGCGCCGGACGCGACCGAGCCGCTGCTCGACCAGGCCGGCCTGCTCATCGGCCGCCTCGGCAAGGCGGACGCGTTCGACGGTGGTCCGCTCCGCCTTGCGATACGGACCACCGCACCCGAGAGGTCCTTCGGACTCGACCTCGGCGAGGCGGTCACGCTCGGCGACGAACCGGCCGAGCCCGACGCGGTGCTGAGCGCGCCCGCCGAGTGGTGGCTGCGCCTCACCACGGGCCGCCACGCGCCCGCGCACACGCCGGCGAGCGTGACCCTCACCGGGGGCGCGCTGACGCTGGACGACCTGCGGCGGGTCTTTCCCGGGTTCTGAGCCGGGCTCACGGATCCGGTCTCCGGCCGAGTGGGCCGCGCCCGGCCGACCGCTGTCGTCGGCCTTTCACAACCGGCGCGGCCCCCCCGGCACCGGGCGGCACCGGGCGGCACCGCCGAGGCAGACAGGGACAACCATGGATGTCGACCCTCAGCCAGGGCCAGTCAGCCCTGATTCGACGGCTTCCGATGCCGTGCGCCGCACGCCACCAGGCATCGTCCTCGCCCGAGACGGTGGTTGAGACGCGCAGCGCTCGGCTGCGCCGTTCTGTTGGCGACCGTCACCACGGCCTCCTTCACCTACGACGCCTTCACCACACCACGTGCCGCATCTCCGGCGGGACTGCGCTACGTTCAGGCGGCCGACATCCACACGCGTTACCGGACATGGGGCACGACCGGCTCGCCCGTCGTCCTCGTCCACGGTGCCTTCGAGCAGGCCGACACCTGGTCACGGCTTGCCCCGCTCCTCGCACGCGACCACCGTGTCTACGCGCTGGATCTGACCGGGGACGGCTACAGCGAACGCCGTGGCCCGTACACCGTCGAGCACTTCACACGGCAGCTCCTGGGCTTCCTCAGCGCCGTGCACCTCGGCGGGCCGGGTGAACGTCCCCTGCTGGTGGGTCATTCCAGCGGCGCCGCGGTCGTCGCCGACGCGGCACTGCGCGCTCCGGGGCGGGTGATCGACGAGGGCGGCTGGGGCTCGTACGGAGGTGTGCTGTCGATCCTGCCGCTGCTGGAGAGCGGGGTGTTCGCCGAGGAGCGGGTCAAGGCGGTACGCGCCGCGTTGGGTGTCTGAGGTGTGCGGTGCCGGGCCGACGCCCAGTACGGCCTTCCGGTGAACGGGGCCTGGGGCGGGACCTTCGACGAACTCATCCGCGTTCCCTACGCGGACTTCAGCCTCGCCAAGCTGCCCGCCGGGGTCGACCCCGTGCACCTGGCGTCGATCGGTGACAACCTCGCACTGGGCTGGGAGACGGTGATGCCGACCGTGGCCCGGATCACCGACCCGAAGGTCGCGGTCTTCGGCGGGACCGGTTCGATCGGCCTGTACTGCGTCGACGTCGCGGTGCACTGTGCCGGCGCCCGCACCGTGTACTACGACGACGCCCCGGTCAGGATGAAGGTCGCCGAGCAGCTCGGTGCGGAGGTCCACGACGTCAACGGCAATTGGGAGAAGGACTCCACCTCGCCGTGGACGCGAGCTGCAACCCGGAGCGGCTGCGCAAGGCGCTGCTGTCCGTCGTGCCTGAGGGGTACGTCAACAGCGTCGGCATCTACTCCGAGGACGTTCAGCTCCCCCTGCTCGCGCTTTACCAGCGCGGGGTCCACTTCCACAGCGGCAAGGGGCATGCCCGCCCGAACATGACGCCGACCCTCGAGGCGGTCGCCGCGGGCAGGCTCCACCCCGAGCTGGTCACCAGCTCCCTCCATGCCTGGGAGGAGATCCCCGACGTGCTGACCTCCGACCGGGCCGGCCACAAGCCGGTCTTCGTCCTGGGGGACTGAGGAGAACTCGACACCACAGGCGAGCACGGCACCCCCGCGGTTCCGCGAGGGTGCCGTGCTCGCTGCTGTACGCGCTCTGGGAAGCCGGTTGCCCGTCAGCCCCAGGGAGACGCGGTGAGCCAGCTGGTGTCCGCGGCCCACGACGACGTGGCGTCCCAGGCGTTGGAGCCGCCGTTGCTCGCTATGTAGGCCGTGTAGTTGTAGTGGCGGATGTACTTGGTCGGGAAGTTGACGGACTGGAAGGAGTGGCCGACCCCGCTGTTGCCCGTGGTCGGGCAGAAGGTGGCGTCCTGCGCGAAGGAGCCACCGCCGTTGTCGGTGTTCAGGTAGAGCTCGTAGTTGTAGTGGCGCAGGTACTGGCCGGGGTTGTTGGCGGACTCGAAGGACAGGCAGGAGCTGTTGGCCAGGCCGGCGCGGACGATCCAGGTGGCGTCGGCCTTGTCGGTGGCCGAGCTGGAGGAGCTGATGTTGGAGATGACGACCTTGGTGTCGGCGTCGTCGTGGCGGAGGTAGTCGTTGGTGCAGCAGGGGGAGGTGGTTGCCTGCAGGGAGATCCGGGAGCCGGGCGTCAGTGAGCCGGTGCTGGTCGAGCCGCTGTTGTAGCCGGCGGCGGTGATGTTGGCCTGTACGGCGTTCTCGGTGGCGTCCGAGGGGTAGCCCGAGGTCATGACGCCTTCGTAGAAGGTGCCTTGGGCGCCCTTGCTGTTGTCACCGCCGATGCCGAGGATGATCGAGCCTTCCTTGTGCATCGGGTTGTAGCCGGAGACGTTGGGGCGCACGCCGTTGTAGAAGGTGGACAAGCCGCCCGTCTGCGCGTCGCCGCCGCGGATGGCCCACTGGTTCGGGCCGCCCTTGACCATGGCGGTCAGGAACCGGTTGGTGACGGTGGGGTCGCCGGTGTTGAGGTGCTGGTTCACACCGGAGAACAGGCCGTTCTCCAGGTCAGCCATGATCCAGGGGCCGTTGCCGCTGCCGGAGCCCCAGACCTTGTTGTTGCCGAAGTAGATGGCCTCCATGTGGCCGTTGCCGGTGTCGTGGTCGTTGGTCTCGGCGTTGCCGTAGTCGAAGCAGCAGCCGCCGTTGAAGTGCGTGCCGTCGAAGATCGCGTACATGCCCTCGGGCTGGTCGCCGGTGGCGATGCCGGTGGTGTTGTCGTTGCGGTAGCCGGTGCCGGGGGCCACGTAGACGCCGTACGCCTCGTGACCGCCGACGGTGACCGGCGCCTCGAAGGCGTTGGCGAGGTTGTCCGGTCCGCCGGCGGCTCCGCCCGCGGGTGCCTGGGTGAGGTTGTTGCCCTTGCCGGACTGGTCGTAGATGACGGTGATGACGCAGCTGGTGTTGGCACAGAAGGAGTCCTGCGCTGCGGCGTTGGCGAAGCCGCCGGCGCTCAGCACCCCGATGTTCAGGGTGGCGTTGTCGGAGGCGCGCCTGACCTGGTACAGCGGGCCGTTGTACGCCGCGTACAGGGCGCGGGTGGTGCTGTGTGCGGCGACGCAGGGGGTGCCGCCCGCCGCGTAGATGTCGCACGGCCCCTGGGTGGCGGCCTGCGAGACGGTCGTCGTCGCGGTGAGCAGACCGGCGGCGAGCGCTGCGGTGGCACCGGCCGCGAGCAGCGCGCGTCTGACGCTGCGCATCCACGGTGGCTTGATCATGAAGAGGCTCCTTCACAGGGTGGGGTGTGATGGCGTCGACGAACCCCGGGTGTCCGGCTGTGCGGGCGGCGCGGGTTGCGTTGACGCCGCCGGGTCCGGTGCGGATTCGGTCCTCTTCGACACCGGACCCGGGGCTGGTTGCTCGTCAGCTCCAGGGGGAGGCGGCGAGCCAGCTGGTGTCCTGGGCCCAGTTCGAGGTGGTGTCCCAGGTGTTGGTACCGCCGTCGCTTGCGATGTAGCCGGCGAAGCTGTAGTGGCGGATGTACTTGGCCGGGTAGTTGAAGGACTGCAGTGAGTAGCCCGTGCCGCTGTTCCCCGGCTTGGAGCAGAAGGTGGCGTCGGCGGCGAACTGGCTGGTGCCGTCGTTGGGCTGGAGGTGGAGCTGGAAGGCGTAGTGCCTGATGAAACTGCCCGGGGCGTTGGCCGACTCGAAGGAGACGCAGTTGCCGTTGGCCAGTCCGGCGCGGACGATCCAGGTGGCGTCACCCTTGACGGTGGCCGAGCTGGCGGAGGTCACCGGCGCGATCACGACCTTGTCGTCGCTGGTGTCGTGCTGCAGGTAGTCGCCGGTGCAGCAAGCGGTGGTGGCCTGCAGCGAGACCCTCGCGCCCGGGGTGAAGGGGGTGGTGGTGCTGTAGCCGGCCGCGGTGATGTTGGCCTGGACCGCGGCGTCCGTGGCGTCGGAGGGGTAGCCCTTGACCATGGCGCCCTCGTAGAAGGTGCCCGCGCTGGCGTTGGTGTTGGTCTGGCAGCAGTCGCCGCCGCTGCCGAGGATGATGGCGCCCTGCTTGTTCATCGGGCTCCATCCGCTGGGCAGTGCGCCGCTGTAGAGCTGCGTCAGGCTCCCGGACTGGGCGTTGGCACCCTTGAGCGCCATCTGGGTGGTGCCGTTGTTCTTGAGCATCGCGGTGACGAAGCGGCTGGTCTGGGAGACCTGGTTGGGGTTCCATGTCTTGCTGCCACCGCTGAACAGGCCGTTCTCGATGTCTGCCTGCACCCACGGCCCGGTTCCGCTGCAGCCGCCGAACCAGCATTCCGTGCCGAAGTTGATCGCGTCCATGGCGCCGTTGCCGTCGGCGTGGTGGTCGATCTCGGTGTTGCCGTAGTCGAAGCAGCACTTGTTGTTGACATGGGTGCCGCTGGTGATCATGTACTCGCCCTCGGGTGAGCTGCCGGTCGGCACGCCCCCGGCGGAGTTGTAGGCGAAGTAGCTGTTGCCGGGGTTGATGTACAGCGCGTACGCCTTCTGCCCGCCCACGCTCACCGCCTCGGTGGTCGCGGTGGCCGCCGTGTCGGCGCCGCCGGTCCCGCCGGGGCCCTGGTAGACGAGAGTGTTGCCGCCGCCGGTCTGGTCGTAGAGGCGGGTGATGGTGCAGGTGGTGCCCGCGCAGAAGGAGTCCTGCGCCGCGGCGTCGGCCACACCGCCGGCGGACAGCACCCCGATGTCCTGCAGCCTGCTGTCCGACGCCCGCTGCACCTGGTAGAGCGGGCCGTTGTAGGAGGCGAACAGCGCACGTGTGGTGCTGTGCGCCGCGACGCACGGCGTGCCGCCCGCCGCGTAGATGTCGCAGGGTCCCTGGGCGGCGGCCTGTGAGGTGCCGCTGAAGGCGACGAGGCCGGCGAGGGCGAGCGCCACCGCGGCCAAGGAGACAACCAGCCCCCGGCGTAGTCGGCGGAACATGATCAGCGCAGGCACCATAAACTCCCTTGTTCATCGATACGGGGACAGCGATCCGCGCACCAACCGGGTTCGCGGTGGACAGAGGGTGGGCTGATGGGGGACTGAGGGCGGGCGGAAGGGTCCGGGCCTGCGGATCCGTCGACGGGCCGCTCGGCGATTGTTAGCGCTAACAATCCGCGAGCCAACCAGCTGTCACTCGTCCGCTCGGATCAAGCCACGACTATCGGCCAACTCCAGGGGCACGTCAAGACTTCGAACCACACCTTCCGGAAAGGCGGGCACGATCGACCCCGACCGCGAACGACAGGCCCGATCCACCCGCGACGGTGTTGTCTCTCGGCCCACCGAGCAGTCCTTGCGCGAAGCCTTGACACCCGCTCACCCCGGCTTCTAACTTCCGGTCGCGACCCGATGGGGCGTGGCCGTCTCGAGTGCCGGCACGTCTGCAAAGGTGGCGAGGAGGTCGTCGGCCCTGCGGTGGCTCGGCCGGGCAGGCCCTGCCGGGCAGGCCCTGCCGGGCAGGCCCTGCCGGGCAGGTGGGCCGGCAGGTGTGCGAGGCGTGACGGAGAACGCGCGCGGCCTTCCGCCGGTCTCCGTCCCGGCCCCTGAGCTGGGTTCCGTCATCTCGTGCAGTGGTTCCGCTTGACGCCGGTGGCCGCCTCCGCGTCGGCCTTTCAGCCATCTGGGGCGCAATTCCGCATCCTCGTCCGGAAGGCACCAGAAGTGAGCACCCAAACGCGTCATGTCGTCATAACGGTGGCCGTACCCGCACTGGCTCTCTCGCTGGCTGCCTGCGGGACAGTCGGCGGGTCGGCGGGCAGCGCCGAGGCGAACCCGTCCGAGGGCAACGATGTGACCGTGGGGTTGCTGTTGCCGGACACATCGACCAGCCGGTATGACAAGTTCGACTACCCCATCATCAAGAACAAGGTCGCCGAGCTGACACACCATCAGGGAAGGGTCGAGTACGCCAACGCGGAAGCGAGCGGGGACAAACAGTACGCCCAGATGCAGAAGATGATCGACGACAAGGTCGACGTGATCCTGCTCGACGCCGTCGACTCGCACGCCATCGCCTACGAGGTGAAGAAGGCCAAGGCGGCGGGCATCCCGGTCATCGCCTACGACCGGCTCGCCGAGGGGCCGATCGACGCGGACATCTCCTTCGACAACGAACTGGTCGGCGAGGTGCAGGCCCGCTCACTGCTCCAGGCGCTGGGTCCGGACGCCGGCGTCTCCACCAAGATCGTCATGATCAACGGCTCGCCCCTGGACCCGAACGCCAAGCAGTTCAAGGAGGGCGCTCTCTCCCAGCTCAACGGCACGGTGACGATCGCCGAGTCCTACGACACCGCGGACTGGGACCCGAAGTTCGCCCAGACCAACATGACGAACGCGATCGACGCGATCGGCAAGAACGACATCGCCGGCGTCCTCGCCGCCGACGACGACATGGCGGGCGGTGCCATCAAGGCCCTCAAGGCGGCGGGCGACACCAGACTGCCCCCGGTCACCGGCCAGGACGCCACACTCGACGCCGTGCAGCGCATCGTCTCCGGTGAGCAGTACATGAGCGTGTACAAGTCCTACTCGACGGAGGCGGAGAACGCCGCCGAAATGGCCATCGCCAAGATCCAGGGCAAGGACATCGAGTTCGACTCCCTGACCCAGGGCAAGGTCAGCAGCCCCACCGACAAGGACATCCCGAGCCAGCTCGTCCCCGTGGTCGCGCTGACCAAGGACAACATCAAGGACACGGTCATCGCCGACGGTCTCTACAAGCTGTCCGACATCTGCACAGCCAAGTACAGGTCGCAGTGCGCGGCGATCGGGCTCAAGTAGAGGCGTACGTTCAGGGCACCCGGATACCCCGCCGGTCGGAAAGGCCGGCGGGGCATCCGGAGCCGGTCGGTTCGGTCAGGGGGCGATGTTCCACCTCTGGCAGGTGTTGTCGAGCTGCTGCCACTGGCGCACCGCGGTCCCGTTGGCCGTTCCGCAGTTGGCGACGTCCAGCGTCATGCCGGTGTTGACGTTGGTGATGGTGTAACTGCTGCCGACCTTGGTGACGTCCCACTGCTGGCAGCGGTTGCCGAGCGAGGCCCACAGCTGGACGGCGGTGCCGTTGGACTGTCCGCAGTTCTTGTCGTCCAGGAGCGTGCCGCTGTTGACGTTGGTGATGGTGTAGTGGCCGTTGCCGGCGCTCGCGAACTTCCACTGCTGGCAGGTGTTGCCGAGCGAGGCCCAGATGTCGATCGAAGTCCCGTTGCCCGTACCACAGTTGACCGCATCCAGGACCTTGCCGGAGTTGGTGTTGGTCAGCCGGTACGCGGTGCCGGGGACGGGGAAGTTGGCGGCCGGAGTGGTGTAGCCGACGGATGTGACGTTGGCCTGTACGGCGTTGTCGGCGGCGTCGGTCGGGTATCCGGAGGTCATGACGCCCTCGAAGAAGGAGCCGTCGGAGCCGTTGCTGTTGTCACCGCCGGTACCGAGGACGATGGCACCCTCCAGGTGCATCGGCGTGTACCCGCCGAGGTTGGGCAGGGCCCCGTTGTACCAGGTGGTCAGTGAGCCCGACTGGGCGTTGCCGCCCTTGATCGCGTAGGTGGTCGTGCCGTTGTTCTTCTCCATGGCGGTGACGTACTCGCTGGAGATACCGGTGTTGTTCGGGTTGGCTCCGTTCCCTCCGAAGAAGAGCCCGTTCTCCAGGTCGGCCTCGACCCAGGGGCCCGATCCGGTGCCGGAGCAGGAGAACCAGCACTCGGTGCCGAAGTTGATCGCGTCCATGTGGCCGTTGCCGGTGTCGTTGCCGGACGTCTCGGCGTTGCCGTAGTCGAAGCAGCACCGGTTGTTCACGTGGTGGCCGCTGGTCACCATGTACGCGCCCTCCGGGTTGCCGCCGGTGGCGATGCCCGTGGTGCTGTTGTCGCGGTAGCCGACGCCGGCCGACACGAAGACGCCGTAGGCGGCGTGGCCGCCGACCGTGACCGGCAGGGCGTCGGCGATCGCGCCGACATCCTGTCCGCCGTTGCCGCCCGGCCCCTCGATGGTCAGGTCGTTGTGGTGGGAGGTCTGGTCGTAGATCTTGGTGATGACGCAGGTCGTGCCGGAGCAGAAGGAGTCCTGTGCCGCGGCGTTGGCGTAGCCGCCGGTGCTGAGCAGTCCGATGTCGGTGGTGGCACCGTCCGAGGCTCGCTTGACCTGGTAGAGAGCGCCGTTGTAGGAGGCGAAGAGCGCTCGCGTGGTGCTGTGCGCCGCGGCGCAGGGGGTCCCCGCGGATGCGTAGATGTCGCATGGCAGGGAGCCGGCGGCCTGGGCCGTGCCCGCGGTGCCGATGGCCGCGGCCAGGAGGCCGGCGAGCAGCGCGAGGACCGCGCCCACCACCCTCAGCCGGAACCCGCTCAGATGTCTGGCTGTCACTGTGAACCTCTTCCGTCGTGCGGGGAAGTGCCGGCGGGCCACGATGTCGACTCAGTAAGCGAATCGTTATCCACTCGGCGGGCGATGTGTGAGCGCTAACAATCAAGATCCTCGGATGTCGCCGCTCATCCGGGCTCCAGGGGTACGGGAAACGGCCGGACTCCGTGGTGTTGGCTTCCAGTACCACTCCCGAGCTGCGCCTTCTCGCACTGTCGGGGGTGATCGGCCGGTCTCGCGACTCCATCTTCTACGTCAGCGTCGATGGGGAAGAACACCACTTGCACGGTCAAGAAAAGGGAAACTAAGGTCACGCGCTTCTCTGGATTCAGCGCTCGACCAGTGGTGCAGCGGGCCTGTTGCCGGTGCTGTGCGGGCAGGTCAGGGTGGTTGAGCACAGATGACAGGGCTGTTAAGGGTTCTGAAAGAGACCTGTTGGAACGTCTTGACCCCTTCAGATTGTGTGCGCTAACAATTCGTCCACAGCGCGTCGGCCTCGGCCGGGAAACGCGTCGATCGAAACGCGATGGCGCGTCCGGAGCAGGAGGTGGAACGTGGACGGGGAACGAGCACCGGTGATGGCGGACGTGGCCCGGGTCGCGGGCGTCTCGCACCAGACCGTCTCGCGAGTCCTCAACGACCACCCCAACGTACGGCCCACCACCCGGGACCGGGTGCTCGCGGCCGTCCGTGAACTCGGCTACCGCCCCAACGCCGCCGCCCGCACCCTGGCGACCCGCCGCACCCGGACCCTGGGTGTGATCAGCTTCAACACCACGCTGTACGGCCCCGCCTCCATGCTCTACGGCATCGAGCAGGCGGCCAGGCAGCACGAGTACTTCGTCACCGTGGCCGCGGTCGGCGCGCTCGACCGGCGTTCGGTGCTGGACGCCGTCGACCGCCTCCGGGACCAGGGTGTGGAGGGAATCATCGTGATAGCGCCGCAGACCGCCGCGGTCGGCGCGCTTGCGAACGCGCCGTCCGACGTGGCCCTGGTCGCGGTCGGCTGCGGCACCCACACCACGCTGGCCTCGGTCGCCGTGGACAACGAGAGGGGTGCCCAGCTCGTCACCTCCTACCTGCTCGACCTCGGCCATCGCACGGTGCACCACCTGATGGGGCCGCGGTCCTGGCTCGACGCCCAGGAGCGCGCGGCCGGATGGCGCAGCGCCCTGGAAAGGCGGGGCGCTCCCGTGCCGGAACCGCTGGTCGGCAGCGACTGGACGGCCAGCACGGGGTTCGAGCAGGGTCGGCGGATCGCGGCCGACCCCGGCGTCACCGCGGTGTTCTGCGCCAACGACCACATGGCCCTCGGTCTGCTGCGGGCCCTGCAACAGGCCGGGCACCGGGTGCCGGAGGACATCAGTGTCATCGGTTTCGACGACATCCCGGAGGCCGAGTACTTCGGCCCGCCCCTGACCACCGTGCGCCAGGACTTCGACGAACTCGGCCGGCGTGCGCTGCGCGCGCTGATCGAAATCATCGGTGATCCCGACGCGGCGCTTCCGGCGTCCGCCGATACGCCACACCTGATCATCCAGCCCAGTCTGGTGGTGCGAGCCTCGGCGGCCCGCCCCCGGAACTGAGCGACCTCCCGGTCGCATCGCCGTCGGCGCCCCGTCCGCCGGCCTCCGTGACCCACCACCGGCCTGCCGTAGGAAAGGAACACCGAAATGGGCCGCATGAAGTTAGCGTGATCGTCGACGATCCGGCTGCCGGACCACTTTCCGCGTCATCCACACACGTGATGGCCGGTGGCCGCCGCCGGTGACGCACCGCACGCCGAACCACCGAGCCGCCCTGCCCCCTCGGGACGCGACATCGGCGAAGCGTTGCGCCGACGGCAGGTGATCCGCCGTGGCGCGCCCACCGGCCGGCGGCAGCTCCGCCCAGGCCACAGTCCCGGTCCCGAGCCGCCAAATCCTGATCCGGCGCGGGCGGTTCGGTCACCACCGCCCGTCCCGCGGCCGTAGCGACCGGCTCCATCCAGCACCGCTCGCCTCTCCCACGTACCGGTTCACCCGCGTCGCCGTCACAGGCCGACCACTCGTCCGCCACGGCTCGCGAGTGGACCCCACCCACCCGTCCCACCCGCCTTCGAGGCACCGCCGTGCCCGATCGGCGGACGGGAACACGATCCAGCCACCCCGTCGTGCCCACGTCCCTGTCCGACCGTGGGCTCGCCCGTACCCCGACAGCAGAAGGGCGCTGATCCGAATGATCGGTACCAGAAGATCCCGCACCGTGGCCGCCGCGACCGCGGTGCTCATCTCCCTCACCGCCGCCGGCTGCTCCAAGAACGCCGGAGGTTCCACCGCCTCCAGCTCGGCCGGCTCCGGGAAGGCCGCCGCCGCGGCCCCGGTCGCGCTGGCCGGTTCGGTCACCTTCAACCAGGCGAACCTCGCCAAGCTCGACGCGAAGCTGAAGTCCGCGCTGGCCGGCAAGGACCTGTCCAAGGTCGACATCGCCATGGTGGTGAACGTGGCCGCCGACTACTGGAAGGCCGGCCAGGTCGGCTTCCTCAAGGGCTGCTCCGACCTCGGCATCTCGAAGAGCAAGTGCACGTACTTCGCCCCGCCCAACGGCAAGCTGACCGAGCAGAACTCTGAGCTCGAGACCCTGCGTTCGCAGGGCGTCACCGGATACTCGATCTCGGCGATCGACCCGACCTCCGCCGCGGGCACCATCCACAAGGACGTCCAGAAGGGCATCGGCGTCCTGGCGATCGACTCGCCGCTGCCGGGGACCGACGCCGCCTCGCTCTACCTGGGCACCCCGAACTACACCGCGGGCTACCAGGCGGGCACCGCGATGAAGCAGGTGCTCGGCGGCAAGGGCAAGGTGGCCATCCTGGTCGGCTCGCTCACCGCGTCGAACGCCACCCAGCGCATCGCGGGCTTCGAGGCGGCACTCAAGGGAACGAAGATCACGGTCGCGCAGAAGGTCAACGACAACCTCTCGGCCAGCACGGCGACCTCCGACGCCGAGACCATCCTCGCCAACAACCCGGACGTCAACGGCCTGTACGGCGTCTACTCCTACGACGGACCCGCGCTGGCCCAGGCGGTGACCTCGGCCGGCAAGACCTCGTCGGTGCACATCGTGTCGGACGACTCCGACGCCCAGACCCTGAAGTTCATCAAGTCCGGCGTCATCTCCGGCACGGTCGTGCAGATGCCGTACCAGCAGGGCTACACCGGGGCGTACATCCTGGCCGCGGAGAAGGTACTGGGCAAGGCCAAGACCATGGCGATCGTCAAGCCCTACCTGGAGAAGGACGGCTCGACCCTGAGCTCCGGCGTGGGTCTGGTCACCAAGTCCGACCTGAGCGACTACCAGGCCCTCGAGTCCAAGCTCGGGATCAGCTGAGCATGACGGCTACGGAGAACGCCCTCGGCCGCGCGGTGACCGCGCGGCTGCGGGGGGTGCACAAGTCCTACGGTCCGGTACGCGTCCTCGATCTGCCGGAGCTCGACCTCTACGCCGGGCAGGTCGTCGGTGTCGTCGGTGAGAACGGGGCCGGCAAGTCCACCCTCATGGGGACCCTGGCCGGCTCCGTCCACCGGGACGGCGGCGAGATCCTCATCGACGGCGAACCCCTCGTCGCGGGGTCCACCGAGGCGGCGGCACAGCTCGGTGTCGCCATGGTCTCCCAGGAGTTCCCCCTGGTCGGCCAGCTCTCGGTGGCGGAGAACCTGCTGCTGGGCCGTCGGCCACGGCAGTCGAGGCGGCGGTTCCTGGTGGACCGCGGTGCCCAACGGGCCGAGGCCGCGGCGATGCTGGCGGAGATCGGCCTGTCCGCCGAGCGGATCCCGGTGCGCCGGGAGGTGCGTACCCTTCCGGTGCCGACCCGGCAGATGATCGAGATCGCCAAGGCCTGGGGCCGTGAGCCCAAGCTGCTGATCCTGGACGAGCCGACCTCCTCGCTCGGGCCGGTCGAGGCCGAGATGGTGCTGGGGCTGGCCCGGCAACTGGCCGAGCGGGGCGGCACCGTGCTGTTCATCGGGCACCGGCTGGACGAGGTGCGGGAGATCAGCGACCGCGTGCTGGTGCTGCGCAACGGCAGGCTGGTGGCCGACCTGGACCCGGGGGAGGCCACCGAGGAGCGGCTGATCCGGGAGATGGTCGGTGGCGAGGTGGCCCAGGGCGAGCCGAAGGCGCCGTCGGCGACGAGCCCGATCCTGCTTCAGGTGCAGGGGCTGACCGCGGACGGTCTCGGCCCCGTCGACCTGGAGGTGCGCGAGGGCGAGATCCTGGGAGTGGCCGGGCTGATGGGCTCGGGCCGCAGCCGCCTGATCCACACGATCGCGGGAGCGCAGCCCTCGACGGGCGGTGCGATGCTCCTGGGCGGCGAGCCCTACCGGCCGCGGGGCGCGGGCGACGGCGTGGCGGCCGGCATCGCGCTGATCCCGGAGGACCGCAAGGAACAGTCACTGGTGCTGTTCGCACCGATCCGGTCGAACGTCGTCATCTCCGTGCTCAAGCGGATCAGTACGCGAGGCCTGCTCGGCCCGCGCCGCGAACGCGCCGAAGCGCGAAAGATCACCGAGAACGTCAATGTGCGGATGCAGTCGGTGGAGCAGCCGATCGGCTCGCTGTCCGGCGGCAACCAGCAGCGCGCCATCTTCGGCCGGGCCTTCGCCGCCGAACCGCGCCTGCTGCTGCTCGACGAGCCGACCCGCGGTGTGGACGTGGGCGCGAAGGCGGAGATCTACAAGCTCATCGACCGGGCCGCCGAGCAGGGCATGGCGCTCGTGGTCGCCTCCTCCGAACTGGAGGAGCTGCTGTGGATCTGCCACCGCATCGCGGTGATGAACCACGGGCGGGTGGTCACGGTCATCGACCGGGCCGACGCCACCAAGGAACGGATCATGACGGCCGCGGCCGGAACGTCCGCTCTCATCCCGGAAACACCGGGCCAGGAAGTGCCCGGTCAGCAGTCACTGACGAACGGAGCCACCGCATGAGCGCGCACAGCACGCTCGCCCCCGACGAGATCGCCGCACCGCCCGCCCGTCCGGCCGTGTCGAACCTCCTCCGCAAGCTCGCCGCCTCCCCCGAGGCAGGAGTGATCATCGCCTGCGTACTGGTGTTCGCCGGGATCGCCGCGAACGCGGACACGTACACGGCGGTGGGCAACCTCCAGGTGATGGGCCGTGACCTGTCGCAGGTCGGCATTCTGGCGATCGGTGAGTCGCTGGTCATCCTGACCGGTGGCATCGACCTGTCGGTGGGCGCGCTGGCCGGCCTGGCCGGCATCCTGGCCGCCTGGCTGAACGTCAACGAGGGCCTGCCGGCACCGGCGGCGATACTGCTCACCCTGGTGATCTGCGGCGCGGTCGGGCTGTGGCACGGCGTCATGGTCACCCGGCTCAACGTGCCGCCCTTCGTGATCACCCTGGTGACCTACACCGTCGCACAGGGCACGGCGCTCGCCATCACCAGCGGCTCGCCGATCAACAACCTCGACCCGATGTTCAGCAACCTGAGCCAGTACTACATCGGCGAGATACCCGTCCCCGCGCTGTTCTTCGTGGCAGCCGCCGCCGTCGCCTGGTTCGTGCTGGAACGCACCTACGTGGGCCGCCAGATCTACGCGGTCGGCGGCAACAAGGAGGCCGCCCGGCTCGCCGGTATCCCGACCGCCCGCCGCATCACCTCCACCTATGTCGCCAGTGCGGTACTGGCCGGTGTGGTCGGCGTCCTGGTGATCGGCAGGATGAACGTGGCCGACCCCTCGGTCGGTGCGGGCTGGGAACTGACCGCGATCGCAGCCGCGGTGGTCGGCGGGATGTCGCTCTCGGGCGGCGAGGGCCGCATCGCCGGCATCGCGGCCGGTGCGATCCTGCTGGAGTTCATCACCAACGGTCTGCTCGCGCTCAAGGTCAGCCCGTACGACCAGCAGGTCGTGCAGGGAGCGGTGCTCGGCGTCGCGATCCTGCTCGACCGGGTACGCGCCCGCTACTTCGGCCGGAGCCGGAGCTAGGACATCGGTCGACTCCGCCGGTCCGTGCGCGGATGCCGCTTCGGCGCCTCCAGGCAGCCGAACAGTGACCGACATATCGAATACCTGTATGGAGGAGGGTGATGGTGAACGCCTCGGGTGAGATTGCCGGGCAACCGGAGCCGTGCGTCGTCGGAGTCGATTTCGGCACGCTGTCCGGGCGGGCCGTGGTGGTCCGCGTGCGCGACGGCGCGGAGTTGGGCACGGCCGAGCACGCGTACCGGCACGCGGTCCTGGACAGACAGCTGCCGGACGGTACCCGGCTGCCCCCGGACTGGGCGCTGCAGGTGCCGTCCGACTACATCGACGTACTGCGGCACGCGGTGCCCGCGGCGGTGGCGAACGCCGGTGTCCGGCCGGAGCAGGTCATCGGCATCGGTACCGACTTCACCGCGTGCACGGTGCTGCCGGTACTCGCGGACGGCACGCCGCTGTGCGACCTGCCCGCCCTGACCGGCCGCCCGCACGCCTACGTCAAGCTGTGGCGGCACCACGCCGCCCAGGCGCAGGCCGACCGGATCACCGCGCTGGCGGCCGAGCGGAAGGAGGACTGGCTGCAGCGCTACGGCGGCCGGATCTCCTCGGAGTGGGAGTTCGCCAAGGCACTGCAGGTGCTCGAGGAGGACCCGGAGATCTACCGGCTGACCGAGCGGTGGGTGGAGGCGGCGGACTGGATCGTCTGGCGGCTGTGCGGCACGTACCTGCGCAACGCCTGCACGGCCGGCTACAAGGGCCAGTTCCAGGACGGCGCCTACCCCGGCCGTGATTACCTGGCGGCGCTCAACCCCGCCTTCGCGGACTTCGTGGACGACAAGCTGGACCAGCCCATCGCCCAACTCGGTGCGAGGGCCGGTGGGCTGACGGCCGAGGCGGCGGCCTGGACGGGGCTGCCGGAGGGCATCGCGGTCTGCGTCGGCAATGTCGACGCACATGTGACGGCGCCCGCGGCGCGGGCGGTCGAGCCGGGGCAGATGGTCGCCATCATGGGCACGTCTACCTGTCATGTGATGAGTTCCCGCCGGCAGGGCACCGTGCCGGGCATGTGCGGTGTCGTCGACGGCGGCATCCTGCCCGGGCTGTGGGGCTACGAGGCCGGGCAGAGCGGCGTCGGTGACATCTTCGGCTGGTTCGTACGCACCGGACTGCCCGCCGAGTACGCGGAACAGGCCGCCGCGCTGGGCCGTGACGCGCACGAGCACCTGACGGCGCTCGCGGCCGGTCAGCAGGTGGGCGAGCACGGACTGATCGCGCTGGACTGGCACAGCGGCAACCGCTCCGTGCTGGTCGACCACGATCTGAGCGGCGTGATGGTGGGCCTGACGCTGTCGACCCGGCCCGAGGACATCTACCGGGCGCTGCTCGAGGCCACCGCGTTCGGCACCCGAACCATCATCGAGGCGTTCGAGACGTCCGGGGTGCCGGTCGACGAACTGATCATCGCGGGCGGTCTGACGAAGAACGCCCTCCTGATGCAGATCTACGCCGATGTCACCCGCCGCCCCCTGGGAGTCATCGGCTCCACCCAGGGTCCCGCTCTCGGCTCGGCGATGCACGCCGCGGTGGCTGCCGGGGCGTACGCCGACATCCAGAGCGCCGCCCGCTCCATGGGCAAGGCCGACCGGGGTGTGTACCAGCCGGACCCGGAACGTGCCGCCGCCTACGACCGCCTCTACGCCGAGTACCGGCTGCTGCACGACTACTTCGGCCGCGGCACCAACGACGTCATGCACCGGCTGCGTCGCATCCGCGCCGAGGCGTCCGCCTGAGCGGCGTCGGAACTACCGCCCGAGTGGCTCCACCCCGAAAGGACCCTGACATGACGACACCCGAAACGCCCTACGACGGCCAGGAGATCTGGTTTCTCACCGGCAGCCAGGGCCTGTACGGCGAGGACACGCTGCGCCAGGTCGCCCACCAGTCCCAGCAGATCGCCGAGCTGCTCGACTCCGCTCCCGAGATCCCGCTGCGGATCGTCTGGAAGCCGATCCTCACCGACGCGGAGTCCATCCGCAGGCTGTGCCGGGAAGCGAGCGTGTCCGACGCCTGTGTCGGTGTGGTCGTGTGGATGCACACCTTCTCCCCGGCCAAGATGTGGATCGCGGGCCTGAGCGCGCTGGACCGGCCGGTGCTGCACCTGCACACCCAGTACAACCTGTCGCTGCCCTGGTCGAGCATCGACATGGACTTCATGAACCTCAACCAGGCCGCCCACGGCGACCGGGAGTTCGCCCACCTCGAGTCCCGCATCGGCGTCCACCGCAAGATCGTCGCCGGACACGTCACCGACTCCAGGGTGGTGGGACGTGTCGCCACCTGGTCCCGTGCCGCGGCAGGCCGTCATTCCGCGCGCACCCTGCGCCTGGCCCGTTTCGGCGACAACATGCGCGACGTCGCCGTCACCGAGGGCGACAAGGTCGAGGCGCAGATGCGGTTCGGCTTCTCCGTGAACACCTACGCGGTGAACGACCTGGTCGAGTTCGTCGACGCCGTCGAGGACAAGGCGGCCGCCGAACTGGCCTCCGAGTACCGTGAGTCGTACGACGTGGTGCCGGCGCTCTGGCCGGACGGCATCCGGCACGATTCGCTGCTGTACGCCGCCCGTCTGGAGATCGGTCTGCGCACCTTCCTCACGGAGGGCGGCTTCACGGCCTTCACCACCAACTTCGAGGACCTCGGCGGACTGCGCCAGCTTCCCGGCCTCGCCGTCCAGCGGCTCATGGCCGACGGCTACGGCTTCGGCGGCGAAGGCGACTGGAAGACCTCCGCGCTGCTGCGCACGATGAAGGTCATGGGCCAGGGGGCCCCGGGCGGCTCCACGTTCATGGAGGACTACACCTATCACCTCGGCCCCGGCACCCCCCGGATCCTCGGCGCCCACATGCTGGAGGTGTGCCCCTCGGTGGCGGCCGGCCGTCCCCGCTGCGAGATCCACCCCCTGTCCATCGGCGGCCGTGAGGACCCCGTCCGTCTCGTCTTCGACGCCGCCCCCGGACCCGCCCTCGTCGTCGGCCTGTCGGACCTGGGGGAGCGGTTCCGGCTGACCGCCAACGCCGTCGACGTCGTACCCCCCAGCCAGCCGCTCCCCCTCCTGCCCGTGGCCCGCGCCGTGTGGGAGCCACGTCCCTCCCTGGCGGAGTCGGCCGAGAGCTGGCTGCTGGCCGGTGCCCCGCACCACACCGTGCTCAGCTCCGCCGTGGGACTGGAGATCCTCAGCGACTTCGCCGCCATGACCGGAGTCGAACTGCTCGCCATCGACGAGCACACCCGCCCCGATCAGTTCGCCAAGGAGATCCGCTGGAACGCCGCCTACCACCGCCTCGCCCAGCCCCTGTGAGCGCCTCCCGACAGCATCCGCACCGCACAGCAAGGAGACCACCGAATGACCGCACGAGTCCGTGACGGCCTGCGGCAGGAGGTCCTGGAGGCCAACCTCGCCATTCCCCAGGTCGGCCTCGCCACCCTCACCTGGGGGAACGTCAGCGGTGTCGACCGGGAGGCCGGGGTGTTCCTGATCAAACCCTCCGGTGTGCCCTACGAGCGGCTCACCGCCGAGCACCTGGTCACCGTCCGGTTGTCCGACGGCGCCGTCGTCGACGGCGACCTGCGTCCCTCCACCGACACCGAGACCCACCGCTGTCTGTATCTGGCCTTCCCCTCCGTCGGAGGGGTCACCCACACCCACTCCACCCACGCCGTCGCGTTCGCCCAGGCCCGACGCGACATCCCCGTACTCGGCACCACCCACGCCGACACCTTCAACGGCCCCATCCCCTGCACCCCCGACCTCACCCCGGAGCAGTGCGCGAAGGACTACGAGTACAACACCGGCCAGGTCATCGTGGACATGCTGCACAAGGACGACCGAAGGGCGGCGGAGGTCCCGGCGGCCCTCGTCGCCAACCACGGCCCCTTCACCTGGGGACCGGACGCCCGCAAGTCCCTGGAACACGCGATCATCTGCGAGGCGGTCGCCGACATGGCCATCCACACCCTCACACTGTCCCCGACCGCACCGCCGCCGCCGCACCTTCTCGACCGCCACTACACACGCAAACACGGACCCGACGCCTACTACGGCAACCCGGGCATGCCGACGGCCTCCCGGTGAGCGGCGCGCGTCGCCGTCGGCCGCTCCGGCCTCGCGCCGCTCCCGGCCGGTGAGCGGCCGGGGACCGGCGACGGCCGCCTGACGGATCCGGCGGCACGGGCGTCCCCGCGACCCGGCCGACCGGCCCCCGTCACCGGGCCATTGGTCCCTCTTCCGCCCGGACGGATGGGGCCGGAGGGCCGTCCTGCGGGGACCGCCGGCCCCAGGTGCACCGGGTGCCGCGCCGCATAGCGTTCCCGGCCATGGAGAACGATCCGAACGCACCGCGCCGGGCGTCCCGCGCCGGTGAGGACTGGCCGCTGGCCGCTCGCAGACTGCTCACCCGCCGTGAGGTGTCGGCCGACGGACGCGCCGTGTTCGGCACCGGCGACCCCAAGTGGGAGGGTTTCTACCGGGACCGGTGGGCCCATGACAGGGTCGTGCGCTCGACGCACGGTGTGAACTGCACGGGCTCCTGCTCGTGGATGGTGTACGTCAAGGACGGAATCATCACCTGGGAGCACCAGGCCACCGACTACCCGTCGATCGGCGCGGACTGCCCCGAGTACGAGCCGCGCGGCTGCCCGCGCGGGGCGTCGTTCTCCTGGTACACGTACTCGCCGAGCCGGGTCCGCCACCCGTACGTGCGCGGTGCGTTGCTGAAGCTGTGGCGCGAGGCCCGGGGGCGGCTCGGCGACCCGGTCGCGGCCTGGGCCGAGATCACCGGTGATCCGGCGAAGGCACGCGCCTACAAGCGGGCCCGCGGCAAGGGCGGTCTGGTGCGGGCCGACTGGGACGAGGTGGCCGAGCTGATCGCCGCCGCCCAGGTACACACGACCAAGACGTACGGCCCGGACCGCGTCGCGGGCTTCTCGCCCATCCCGGCGATGTCGATGGCGTCCTTCGCGGCCGGCGCCCGCTACCACTCACTGATCGGCGCCACCCTGCTGTCGTTCTACGACTGGTACGCGGATCTGCCGATCGCCTCGCCGCAGGTCTTCGGTGACCAGACCGACGTCCCGGAGGCGGCGGACTGGTGGAACGCCGGCTATCTGATCATGTGGGGATCTAACATCCCCGTCACCCGGACACCGGACGCGCACTTCCTGACCGAGACCCGCTACAACGGTACGAAGGTCGTCGCGGTCAGCCCCGACTACGCCGACAACGTCAAGCACGCCGACGAGTGGCTGGCCCCGCACCCCGGCACGGACGGCGCGCTGGCGATGGCCATGGGACATGTGATCCTGCGCGAGTTCCTCGTCGACCGCGAGGTGCCGTACTTCCAGGACTACCTGCGGAAGTTCACCGACGCCCCGTTCCTGGTGACCCTGCGCGAACACGACCGCGGCCTCGTGCCGGACGGGTTCCTGACCGCCGCCGATCTCGGCCGTGGCGAGGAGACCGAGGAGAACGCGGCGTTCAAGACGGTCCTGCTGGACCGGGCCACCGGCGAACCGGTGGTCCCCGGCGGCTCGCTCGGCTTCCGGTGGGGGGAAGCCGGGCGAGGCCGCTGGAACCTGGAACTCGGTGACGTCGAACCCGAGCTGAGCCTGCTGGAGTCGGCCGAGGACACGGTGGAGGTCGCTCTGCCCCGGTTCGACGAGGGCGCCACCGAGGGCGGCACGGTCATGCTGCGGGGCGTGCCGGTCCGCACGGTCGGCGGCCGTCTGGTCACCACCGTCCTCGACCTGATGCTCGCCCAGTACGGTGTCGCGCGCCCCGGTCTGCCGGGCAGCTGGCCCACCTCGTACGACGACGCGGCCGAGCCGTACACGCCCGCCTGGCAGGAGACGATCACCTCCGTGCCGGCCGAGCAGGCGGCGCGGATCGCCCGGGAGTTCGCCCGCAACGCCGAGCGGACCAAGGGCCGTTCCATGATCGCCCTCGGAGCCGGCACCAACCACTGGTTCCACTCGGACACCATCTACCGCGCCTTCCTGGCGCTGACGACCATGACCGGCTGCCAGGGCGTCAACGGCGGCGGCTGGGCGCACTACGTCGGCCAGGAGAAGGTCCGCCCGGTCACCGGACAGCAGCACCTGTCGTTCGCCTTCGACTGGCAGCGGCCCACCCGGCACATGGCGGGCACCTCGTACTGGTACCTGAACTCCGACCAGTGGCGCTACGAGGCGTTCGGGCCGCAAGAGCTGGCTTCCCCGCTCGGGCAGGGGCGGTTCGAGGGAAAGGGGTTCGCCGACTGCCTGGCGCAGGCCGTGCGGCTGGGCTGGACACCCGGTCACCCCGGCTTCAACCGCAACCCCCTCGACCTGACGGACGAAGCGGCGCGAGCCGGCCGGCCCGTCGCGGAACACATCGTCGAGGAGCTGAAGTCGGGGCGGCTGCGGTTCGCGGTCGAGGACCCGGACGACCCCGCCGCCTTCCCCCGGGTGCTGACCGTGTGGCGGGCCAACCTGCTCGGCTCGTCCGGCAAGGGCAACGAGTACTTCCTACGGCATCTTCTGGGCACCGAGGCGGCGGTCCGCTCCGAGCAGACCCCGCCGGAGGGGCGCCCGAAGGAGGTGGTGTGGCGGGAGGAGGCCCCCGAGGGCAAGCTCGATCTGCTGGTCACCATGGACTTCCGGATGACCTCCACCGGCCTGCTCTCCGACGTCGTCCTGCCGGCCGCGACCTGGTACGAGAAGGACGACCTGTCCAGTACGGACATGCACCCCTTCGTGCACGCCTTCACCCCGGCCATCGCCCCGCCCTGGCAGGCCCGCACCGACTACGACGCCTTCCTGGCCATCGCCGACAGGTTCAGCGAGCTGGCGGCCGAGCACCTGGGCACCCGCACCGACGTCCTCGCGGTGCCCCTGCTGCACGACACCCCGGACGAACTCGCCCAGCCCGGCGGGGTCGTACGGGACTGGAAGGCCGGCGAGTGCGAGCCAGTCCCCGGGCGGACCATGCCGAAGCTGGTCACGATCGAACGGGACTATGCCGCGATCGCGCAGAAGATGCGCGCCGTCGGTCCGCTGCTGGACACGCTGGGCACCACCACGAAGGGCGTCACCGTCCACCCGGACCGGGAGATCGACGACTTGCGCCGCCGCTGCGGCACCGTGCAGGAAGGGATCGCCGCCGGGCGGCCCTCCCTGGCCACCGCGTCCGACATGTGCGAGGCGATCCTCGCCCTGTCCGGCACCACCAACGGCCGCCTGGCGACCGAGGGCTTCCGCGAACTGGAGCGGCGGACCGGCAGCGAGGGTCTGGTGGAACTCGCCGCCGAACGCGAGGCCGAGCGGATCACCTTCGCGGACACCCGCGTACAGCCCCGGTCGGTGATGACCTCCTACGAGTGGTCCGGGAGCGAGACCGGAGGGCGCCGCTACTCGCCGTTCGTCATCAACACCGAGCACAAGAAGCCCTGGCACACCCTCACCGGCCGGCAGCACTTCTTCGTCCAGCACGACTGGATGGCCGAGCTCGGTGAGCAACTCCCGGTCTACCGGCCCCCGCTGAACACACCCCGGCATTACGGCGACGAGCACCTGCACGAGAACGGCCGCGCCGAGGTCACCGTCCGCTACCTGACCCCGCACTCGAAATGGTCCATCCACTCGAACTACCAGGACAACAAGTACATGCTCGACCTGTCCCGCGGCGGACCCACGGTCTGGATGTCGGTGGAGGACGCCGAGAAGATCGGCGTCAAGGACAACGAGTGGATCGAGGCGTACAACCGCAACGGCGTCGTCGCCGCCCGCGCCGTGGTCACCCACCGCATGCCCGAGGGCACCGTGTACATGTACCACGCCCAGGACCGCACCGTGAACGTCCCGAAGACCGAGGTCAGCGGCAGGCGCGGCGGCATCCACAACTCGCTCACCAGGCTGCTGCTCAAGCCCACCCATCTCGCGGGCGGCTACGCGCAGTTCACCTACGCCTTCAACTACTACGGCCCGACCGGCAACCAGCGCGACGAGGTCACCGTCATCCGCCGCCGCAGCCAGCAAGTGGAGTACTGACATGCGCGTGATGGCACAGGTGGCCATGGTCATGAACCTGGACAAGTGCATCGGCTGCCACACCTGCTCGGTCACCTGCAAGCAGACGTGGACCAACCGCACCGGCGTCGAGTACGCCTGGTTCAACAACGTCGAGACCAAGCCCGGCGTCGGCTACCCGCGCCGCTACGAGGACCAGGAGCAGTGGAAGGGCGGCTGGAGGCTCGACAAGCGCGGGCGTCTCGTCCTGCGCTCCGGCGGCCGGGTCAAGCGCCTGCTGTCCCTCTTCTCCAACCCGGACCTCCCGTCCATCGAGGACTACTACGAGCCGGTCACCTACGACTACGACAACCTCGTCGGCGCCCCCGCCCAGAAGGACATGCCCGTCGCCCGCCCCCGCTCGGTCCTCACCGGCAGACCCACCGCCATCACCTGGGGCGCCAACTGGGAGGACGGCCTCGGCGGTGCGCCCGAGCACGCCGCAGGCGACCCCAACCTCACCGGCGAGTGGGCCCGGAAGGTCAAGTTCGAGTTCGAGCAGACCTTCCTCTTCCACCTCCCGCGGCTGTGCGAGCACTGCCTCAACCCGGCCTGCGTCTCTGCCTGTCCGTCGGGCGCGATGTACAAGCGGGTCGAGGACGGCATCGTCCTGGTCGACCAGGACCGCTGCCGCGGCTGGCGGATGTGCGTGACGGCTTGCCCGTACAAGAAGGTGTACGTCAACCACGCCACCGGCAAGGCGGAGAAGTGCACGTTCTGCTTCCCGCGCATCGAGGCCGGGCAGCCCACCGTCTGTTCCGAGACCTGCGTCGGCCGGCTCCGCTACCTCGGCGTGCTGCTGTACGACGCCGACCGCGTCGGTGAGGCCGCGGCCACCCCGGACGAGAAGGACCTGCTGGACGCCCAGCGCGGTGTCCTCCTCGACCCGTCCGATCCCGAAGTGATCGCCGCGGCACGGGAGTCCGGCATCGCGGAGGACTGGCTGGACGCGGCACGCCGGTCCCCGGTGTACGACCTGGTCGTGCGCTACAAGGTGGCGCTGCCGCTGCACCCGGAGTACCGGACGATGCCCATGGTCTGGTACGTGCCGCCGCTCTCCCCGGTCCTCGACGCCGTCGACGCGGCGGGCGGTGACCAGGACGACCCCGACCACGTCTTCGCGGCCGTCACCCGGCTGCGCATCCCCCTGGAGTACCTGGCCGAGCTGTTCACCGCCGGGGACACCGACGTGGTCGCCGGGGTGCTGATGAAACTCACCGCGCTGCGCTCGTACATGCGTGAACGCACCCTCGGCGAGGACGGCGACGAGACGGTGCTCGAGGCCGTCGGCCTGACCGCACGCCAGGCGCAGGACCTGCACCGGCTGCTCGCCATCGCCAAGTACACCGACCGGTACGTCGTCCCCGCCGCCCACAAGGAGGACGCCGCCGCGCTCACCGCGACGGAGAACCGCTGCCCGGTCGAGACGTCCGGCGACGCCGAGCCCCGCAAGGTCATGCTCGGCATCCCCACCCTGCGCCGCCACACCACTGCCGGAGGCCGTCCGTGAGCCCGCTTCCCCCGACCATTCCCGCCCTCGTCCGCACCCGCGTCCGAGCGGCCGTGCGCCGCCCGGCCCGGCTCGGCCCCGAGGAGACGGCGGGCCGAGCGCTGATGCTGCGGCTCGTGTCGCTGCTGCTGCAGTACCCCGACCCCGAACTGACCGGAGCCAGGGGCGACTTGACGACCGTGGTGGAGGCCCTGCCGGCCACGCCCGGGGCGGAACACCTA
>NZ_JBSFIK010000023.1:95077-137617 GCF_053597535.1 Streptomyces sp. NPDC001348
CTGCTGCAGTACCCCGACCCCGAACTGACCGGAGCCAGGGGCGACTTGACGACCGTGGTGGAGGCCCTGCCGGCCACGCCCGGGGCGGAACACCTGGTCCGGTTCAACGGCTGGTTCGCCGCACAGGATCCCGAGGCGCTGGAACGCCACTACGTCGAGATGTTCGACCTGCGCCGCCGGAGCAGCCTCTACCTCACCTACTACCTGCACGGCGACACCCGCCGCCGCGGCATGGCCCTGCTCACCCTGAACCAGCGGTACAAGGCCGCGGGCTGGGACACCGACGGCGGTGAACTGCCCGACCACCTCCCGGTCGTGCTGGAGTTCGCCGCTCTGGCAGGCCCGGGCGGGGGAGAGGCGCCGCTGCGGCAGCACCGGCGGGGACTGGAGCTGATCCACCGCGCCCTGACCGACGCAGGCTCGCCGTACCGGCACGTCCTGGCCGCACTGCTCAGTCTGCTGCCGCCGCCCACCGAGGCCGACCGCGCGGCGGTGGCCCGGCTCGTGGCAGAGGGCCCACCGAACGAAGAGGTCGGCCTTGACCCCTACGGACGTTACGGCGACGGCGAGTTCGCCCCTCCGGGCACGTTCGTGCCCCCGACGGCCGCCTCGCCGACCCGTGTGCCGCCCGCCGCCCAGACCATCACCCGCAGGGAAGACAGCCGATGAACGCCGCAGCACTTTCCCCGTCGGCCGCCGCACCGGCGAGTGGCACCGACCTTCTGCTGTGGGTCGCCTTCCCCTACATCTGTCTCGCCGTGTTCGTGGTCGGGCACATCTGGCGCTACCGCCAGGACCAGTTCGGCTGGACCACCCACACCAGCGCACTGCTGGAGCACCGCTGGCTGCGCTGGGGCAGCCCGCTGTTCCACCTGGGCGCCTTCATGGTGATCGCCGGGCACGTCGTGGGACTCGCCATCCCCGACTCGTGGACCGAAGCGGCAGGCATCTCCGAGCGTGCCTACCACACCACGGCCGTCTGGGCCGGTTCCGTGGCGGGAACCGCCATGGTCACCGGGCTGGTCATGCTGTGCGCCCGCCGGCTTCTCACCCGCCGGATCCGTCTCACCACCGACCGCAGCGACAAACTGCTCTTCCCCCTGCTGTCCGCCACGGTTCTGCTCGGCATCACCACCACCGCCGCCCACAACGTCTTCGGGCCCGGTTACGACTACCGCGCCACCGTCTCCGTCTGGTTCCGCGGCCTGTTCGTCCTCCAGCCGCGGCCGGAGGCCATCGCCGGAGCCCCACTGCTGTTCCAACTGCACGCCCTGACGGCCTGCCTGCTCTTCGCGGCCTGGCCGTTCACCCGGCTGGTGCATGTGTGGAGCGCCCCGATCGGGTATCTGGTCCGGCCCTATCTGGTCTACCGGAGGCGGGCCACACCGGCAGGGGCCCCGACGGCCGCGCACCGCACCCGGCCGGCCTCCGCCTCGCGGCGCGCCGCATGAGCCACGGCTCCGTGCCTTCACCGCCCTGACCCAGCCGGCCGCTCGCCGAGAGCGTCTTGCGACGCGGGATCTTCCTCCGGGAACACGGGCCGGCCCGCACGGTGCCGTGGCCACCGAGCGGCTCAGGGGTACCTGGTACCAGTGACCACCTCTCGTCGGGACGTGAGGAGGATGACATGCCATCGCCGCAGTTCGACGAGGAGACGGTGACCGTTCTGGTGGCCGAGGCCGCCGCGGCGCCGTCCATGCACAACGCGCAGCCGTGGCGCTTCCGCCTTCTGACCGGCGAACGTCTCCTGCTGCTGTATGCCGATCTCCAGCGTGCCATGCCGCGGTCCGACCCCGACAACCGGGCGTTGCACATCGGATGCGGGGCGGCACTGTTCAACCTGCGGGTGGCCGCCGCGCACCGTGGCCTCACCGCGGAGGCCCGGCTGCTGCCCGAGCCGCAGGACCCGCTGCTGCTCGCCACCGTCCGTCTCGCCGAACAGGCCGGGCCACCGCGGGGCGAGGATCTTGCGAGGCTGCACCCCGCGATCCGGCAGCGGCACACCAGCCGCCATCCCTTCGCCGAGAAGGACCTCCCCGAGGATGTGCGGACCGCCCTGCGGGAGGCCGCCGAGCGGGAGGGAGCCGTTCTGCGCTTTCCCGGGCCCTGGCATGCCGAGACACTTCTCGACCTGCTCCAGGACGCGGAAAGCCGTGACGTCATGGATCCGTCGTCCAATGAGGACCTGGTCAGATGGACCCGGCTGGGGCCGGAGGCCGACACGGCGGTCGACGGGGTTCCCGAATACGCCTTCGGGCCACGGCGACGGGACGGCAGGGCACCGGTGCGGGACTTCGCCGGGCGCCGGCCGGTGGCCGAGCGGGGTAGTACGACCTTCGAGCACGCCCCGCACCTGGCGCTGTTGACCACGCCCGGTGACGGCCCTGCCGACTGGCTGCGCGCCGGGCAGGCGCTTGAGCGTGTCCTGCTGGAGGCCACCCTGGCCGATCTGGCGACCTCCCTGACGTCCCATGCCTTGGAGACGCCCGAGCTGCGTCTGCTGGCCCGCGACCCGGGAACCGGCTCCGGGCAGGTGCAGATGGTGCTGCGCCTCGGCTACGGCCCCAGAGGCCCGGCCACTCCTCGCCGCCCGGTGAGAGACATTCTCGACATCGTCTGACCAGGCGCGAGACCCTTCTGGGATCGGGCCGAGCCTGGTCCGGGGCCACCGCCAGTGCCGCCCAGGGCCCGGCCGGCGGACCGCACGTGAAGCGCTCACGTCGGCCGGGGCTCACTGCGTGGTGCGTGCCCCGGCGAGTTCGCGTCCGGTGACCAGTGCGGACTCGATCCGTACGAAGACCCCGTCCCGCACCGGCATCCAGGAGTTCGGTCCGGTCTCTGAAAGACGCTGTCGCTCGACGGGGTCGGTCACCAGGGTGGCCCTTCCGGTGACGATCACGCTCCAACCGGACCGGGTGTCCGCGTCGAACTCGTCCGCCTCGAAGGCGACCACCACGCCGTCGATGGCACGCACCAGGTCGGAGCCGGCCGAGGTGAACAGCAGCACTGAGGCGTCCTCGTCCAGGGAGAAGTTGATGGGGAGTACCGCGGGCAGGGCCTGCCTGGTGAACACCACGCGGCCGACCGGCACCTTGGCCAGCAGCCGCAAGCACTCCTGCCGGTCGAGTGCGCGAAAGGCGTCGTCTTGGAGCATCCGGCCATCCTCGCCGTGGGCCATCGGCGCACGGTAGGGCCGGTCGGCCCTCTTCCGGGCCCTCGCGGGAGCGGCAGGCCGTCCAGGGCCGGCGCGCCCTCGATGTCGCACGACGAGTTGTCCCGCCGCGCCGCCGTCGTCGTCCGGGTCGTGGCTGTTCCGGACGGCCTAGAATACCCTAGGGGGTATCCATGGAGGAGGGCGTGTGGAACTGGAGATGGCGGCCGAAGAGCTCAAGAATGTGCTCAACCGGCTGCGGCGGGCGCAGGGGCAGATCGCGGGCATCATCAAGATGATCGAGGAAGGCCGTGACTGCGAGGATGTGATCACCCAGCTCGCGGCGGTCTCCCGGGCGCTGGACCGGGCCGGGTTCGCGATCATCGCGACGGGGCTGCAGCACTGCATGGCCGACAGCGGGCAAGCGGCCGAGGACCGCGAACGGATGCGGGCGAGGCTGGAGAAGCTGTTCCTCTCCCTTGCCTGAGTCCCGGGCGCGTCCTGTCGCGGCGGAGGCCGGAGGCTCTCCCGGCGAGGTGCTTCGCCGTCCCCTTGTCCAGTATCGCGGCCCCGGTGCACGGACCGAGCGCGGAGATACCCCGGGGGGTATCATTGCGGTGGTGTCCGGGCCCCCGCGCGGCATCGCGACCTCTGCGGCGGGTACCCGGCGGGGTACCGAACACCACGTATTCCCCATAGCCGAAGGAGCGCGCGCCGTGTCCTACGACCGCACCGTCCGCCTGGCCGCCACCGACTTCGGCGCCGCCGTCGCCGCGGTCCGCCAGGCCCTGGCCGACCAGGGGTTCGGCATCCTCACCGAGATCGACGTCAAAGGCACCTTGCAGGCCAAGCTCGGCCACGACATGGAGGACTACCTGATCCTCGGCGCCTGCAACCCGCCGCTGGCCCACCGCGCACTGGAAGCGGACCGCTCCATCGGTCTGCTCCTGCCCTGCAATGTCGTCGTCCGCCGCGAAGGGGACCACCTGCTCGTCCAGGCCCTCGACCCGAACACCATGGTGACCCTCACCGGTCTCGACGCGCTCAAGCCGGTCGCCGACGAAGCCACCGCCCGCCTGGACGCCGCCCTGGACTCCCTGTCCGCCGCCTGACCTCTCGTGGGGAAGGAAAGCCTGTTCGCATGCGTGAGTGTGAGGCGACTTCGCCACGGTAGAAAGGACACGTGCCGGAGCATGAAATGCACCCTGCGGGGGCGATGGACGACATCGACGCGGTCACCCGGGCGGTGCTGACCGCCTCCCGTCTGCTGGTGGCTGTTTCCGCCCGTTCCCTCGCCGAGGTCGAGGAGAGAGTGACCCTGCCGCAGTTCCGGATGCTCGTCGTACTGGCCACCCGGGGCGCCACCAAGCTGGTCGGTCTCGCCGACCTGCTCCAGGTGGCACCGTCGACAGCGATGCGGATGGTGGACCGGCTCATCGCGGCCGGGCTCGCCGACCGGCAGACCAACCCCGACAACCGTCGCGAGACCCTGCTGCAGCTCACCGAGGAGGGGCGACGCACCGTCCAGGACGTCACCACCCGGCGGCGCTCCGAGATCGCCGCGATCGTCGCCCGGCTCGGCCCCACACAGCGGCTGGCACTCATCGAGGCCCTGGGCGCCTTCAACAGGGCGGGAGGAGAGCCACCGGTGGCTCCCGCCGGCGACGACCCGAAGCTGCCCCCGCTGGGCTGGATCGGGGACGAGGCGGGGATGCACGGCACCCGACGCCCTCCGGTGTGGAAGTCCACGCCCGTGGTGAGAACCTTGACCTGTACATCACCCAGAGCACGAGCCGCCGCCCCCGCATGAGCGGCGAAGAGCCGGTCGCCCAGCATGGAGGAATCCCATGTGCCGCCTGTTCGGCCTCAGCAGTGCCCCGCAACGTACGCACGCCACCTTCTGGCTCCTCGACGCCCCCGACAGCCTCAGTCGGCAGAGTCACCGCGATCCCGACGGCACGGGCCTCGGCCACTTCACCGCCGAAGGCACCCCGCGCGTGGACAAGGCCCCCATCGCCGCCTACCGTGACCGCGCCTTCGCCGAGGAGGCCCGGCAGGAGGAGTCGGCGACCTTCATCGCCCACGTGCGCTTCGCCTCCACCGGCAGCCTGGACATGCGTAACACCCACCCCTTCGAGCAGGACGGACGGCTCTTCGCGCACAACGGGGTCGTCGAGGGCCTGGACAGGCTCGACGACCACCTGGGCGAGGACCGGACACTGGTGAAGGGCGACACCGACTCCGAGCGGTTCTTCGCCCTGATCACCAGGGAAACCCGACGGCACGACGGCGACGTCACCGCCGGCATCCGGCAGGCCGCCCGCTGGATCGCCGCGAACCTGCCGGTCTACGCCCTGAACCTGATCCTCATCACTCCGCAGGAACTGTGGGCGCTGCGCTATCCGGACACCCACGACCTGTACGTCCTCGCACGCCCCGCAGGCGGCCAGCACGGCAGTCGGCACCTCGACCACAGCGGCAGCCACGGCCGCATGCGCATCCACTCGGCGTACCTCGCCGAGCACCCCGCGGTCGTCGTCGCCAGCGAGCGCATGGACGACCATCCCCACTGGCGCGAGATGGCACCCGGCGAACTGCTCCACGTCGGCCCCGACCTGCGTATCTCCCACCAGGTCGTCCTTCCGGATCCTCCCGCACACCGACTCACCCTCGACGACCTGCACCCCGATGCGGCCGCCTCCCAGCAGGCCGCCTGAAGTTCTCCGGCCGGGGCGCGTGGCGGGGACGCCGTTGGTGCCCTCGCCGCCCAGCTCGGGCAGGGCGGCCACGCCCGTGCCGAAGACGGCGGTACCCGGGATCCGTCGGACGACTGTGATACAGGCGCACCCCCAACCTCCTGCCACTGGCCAAGGACCTGGTTCTTCCTTCGACCATCCACATCACGCCGGTTCCTCCGGGCATGTGGCCGTGCTCGGCAGCGGTGGCGACGGTCTCGGACGGATCACTCGTGCGGTCGGCCTTCTTCGGGACCCGGCGCCTGATCGTCGGGACTCGTCGCCCGCCGCCACCAGTGATGCTCACAGAACCAGTGACCGACCATGGCGCCGCCGTAGACCACGAACCCGACGCCCGTGAGCCACGACTCCACGACGAGGACGATGCCCACGCCCCCGTAGCTCACCGCGTTGGTCGCGAGCATCGGGGTGAAGACCAGCTGCGAGAACACACGGAGCCCCCCCAGGCCGATCATGGTGGCGATCGCTCCGGGCAGCAGATCGCGCCGGCGGATCTTCCCGCCCAGCAGGAAGTGCTGCGCCCACCAGAAGAACAGCACGCCGGTCAGCGCCGACAGCCCGATCCGGGGCCACCCGTGGAAGGCGATGCCCGTCTGTACTTCCTGGTAGAGGTAGGCGGTCAGCACCGCCAGCCACACCGCCTGCCGCCAGATGCGGTGCCACGGACCGGGCGGCAGCCGCCAGATCCGCTCGTAGCCGTTCTGCACGCTGCCCCCGAACGGCACGCCGAACACGGCGAGGGCGATGCCGCCCAGCACGCTGGTGGCTCCGATGACCTTCCGGGGCGGGGTGATGACATCTGTCAGAACATGCCCCGATCGCCCGGAAAGGCCCATCCCGTCGACGAGCCAAGTGGCGAAGCCGCCCTTGCCGAGAGGGTCGGCGGCGGCGACGACGATCAGGAGAGGCGCCAAGGTGACGAGGGAGAGGGTGGCGAAACCCAGGGCACGGTGCATCAGTTCCAGCTTCCGGCCCTCCCTGATCAGAGCGAGGGCCGCGAGCCGGTCCAGTACCCGGTGAAGCCTGCGGCGGTAGCCGTTCACTGGCCGCTCCCTCGACCCGGTCCGGCGCGCGTACGGAACCCCCGCCCCCTGCCCGCCGCCGATTCGTCCGTAGGGTCCGAATACCCGGAAGGCACGAAAACCGAACAGGACCGGGGCGGCGGACCGGGCACCCGGCCTGACGAGGGTCCGCACCACGGCAGCGGGGCGCCGTGTCGGACACGGTGGCCGGGGGACTGCGGTGCGAGGGCGGCCCGTGCCGCCCCATCGAACTTCCGGGTCGTGGTCGTGCCGGGCGAGAGCGCCGGCGTCGGCCGGGCGCGCGACCGGGGCGATGGCCACCGGCCGGGGTGCCGCGGCACAGGGCCGAGCGCCGTGCGCGCCGGTGTGCCGAACGGTGTCGCCGGTCCGCCGTAAGAAGCCGAATGCCGCGGGGGACCGTCGCCGGTCCGGCCGTGGGCGGTCTCGAACCGGGTGGGAACCGCGAGCGAGTGGCCCCCCTGCCGAGACGCGGGGGCCGCGGCCCGGTGCGATCTCGCGGGCCGGCGTCCTGGTCCATGTGGCCGCAGCCGTACGGAATGCCGTGACGGCACGTCGGGTCGCCCGCCCGTCCGGCTCCGCCGCCGCGGTTCCGCGGCCCCTCATCCGAACCGTGCGGCGAGCCACCGGTACAGCCCGGGAGCCGTGCCCCGCACCCGGGCGGGCAGCCACAGCCACCCCGGGACGTACACCTCGTCACGGCCGTGCCGTACAGCACGGCACACGGCGTCGGCCACTCGCTCGGCCGCCATCGGCCTGGGCGACGACCTCAGGTACGGCACTCCGCGCCGGACGAAGAACGGCGTGTCCACCACCCCGGGGATCACATGACTGACGCCGATGCTCGTCCCGCGCAGCTCGTATCGCAGGGCGTCGGCGAAGGCGCCGAGCCCGGCCTTGACCGCTGGGTAGACGGCCTCGCCACGCACGCCCACGCTGCCCGCGACCGAGCCGATCAGAACGATGCGTCCGTTGCCCGCCGCTGCCATGTGCGGCGCGATTCTCCTGCAAGACACAGATCAAGGACGCGGGCACCGGACGGCAGGCACTGCACGTCGCAGAGGTCATGAAACCAGCCCGCGAGAAGGGCCGGGACGCGCCGACCGCCCTGCCGGAAAGGGGCGCCGCGTCCCTGCCCAAGCCGCCCCTGCGCACGCGGGTTCTCAGGGTGACCGCCGTCACCGCGTTCGGCGCGGCCCGTCACCGCGGCCGGCGTTCGGACCGTACGCCGATGGGAGTAGGTCAGGGGTGACGGACAGGCCGGCGATCAGCGGCGTCGCCCGGTCCGCGCACCCGTGGCGTCACAGCGCGACGGGCTGCCATTCCTGACTGGCGCCGCTGCCGGCGGACCACTGGACGATCTTGGCGCCGTCGGCGGTGGATCCGTTCTGCACGTCCGCGCTCAGTCCGTTCCTGACGTTGACGAGGCGGTAGTGGCCGCTGGTGGCCGCCGGGACGAGCTTCCACCACTGGTTGCTGCTGTTGGTGTCCGACCACTGGTCCAGGGCCGTGCCGACGCCGGCGGAGCCGCCCGGGCTGTCGAGCACCTTCGCGCTGCCGACACTGGACAGGCGGAAGGAGCCGTCGTAGTCCGGCAGCAGCTTCCACTGCTGGTTCGCACTGCCCGACCACGGCCACTGGATGACGGACGCGCCGTTGGACGTGGAGGCGCCGGAGACGTCCATGACCTTGCCGCTGTTGCGGTTGACCAGCTTGAAGGCGCCGGTCAGAAGGCCGATGGTGATCGTGGTGCGCGTTCCGGCGGTCAGCGACACCACTCGGGCGTGGTTGCCGAGAGACGACGTGGTGACCGTGGCGTCTGTGCTGACGGACGTGATGCCGCGCCGACAGATGAACGTGATGTCCTGGTCGATGTCGGAGGTGAGCTTGACGGTGGCGGTGCGCGCGGCGGTGTCCCAGGACAGCGACTGGATGGTGACGCGGTTACGGCCGCGCACGCCGTTGATACTGCCCTTGGCGAGCTGGTCGGGCAGCGCGGGGAGGATTTCCAGGATGCGGGGACGCGTGTACACGAGCGCCTCGGCGATGACGGCTGGGATGGTGTTGGCGGCGTCGCAGTTGTAGATGTCCAGGTTGGGGTTGTGGGAGGTCATGAGCGATCGCCACACCATGTTCCTGCCGTAGATCTTCAGCAGGTTGCCGTAGACGCCGGGGCCGTCCTTGAGGCGGGCGCGGGCCAGTGCACGGTGCAGGCTGCCGTGGGCCGAGTAGTTCTCGTCGCCGCGCTTGTCCAGCGCCGTGCGGGCGTATCCGACGAGGTCGGGCTTGTCCTCGGGGTTGATCTCGTGCAGCGGCCAGGCGCCGTACAGGTGGGAGATGTGCCGGTGGTTGTAGCGGTCGGTCAGCCCCGGCCAGGACCACTCGGCGAGCGCACCGTCGCCGTTGACGGTGTAGTCGGGAAGCTTGGCGAGCAGAGCGGTCCAGCGTGCCACGCCCTGGCCGCTGCCCTGTTCGACGCCGAGGCTGTTGGCCGCGTCGACGGCGGCCTGCAGGGCGTGCTTGCCGGCCATGATGTCGGCGGTGGCGTTGACGGAGAACAACTGGCCGGTGCTGGCCGGTGAGTTCTCCATGGAGAAGGAGGGGACGAAGACCGCCTTGCCGCTGGAGTCCGTGCGTGTGAGGAAGTCCTCGTAGAACAGGGCCAGTTCCATCAGCGCCGGGCCGAGCCTGTGCTTCAGGAAGTCGGTGTCACCGGTGACCTGGTAGTGCTCCAGCAGCGGGTGGAGCAGCCAGTCGGCGCCGCCGGTCCAGGCTTCGCCGGGGAAGGAGCCGGCATCGAAGTGGAGCATGTGCCCGTACTCGCCGTCGGTACGGGACGGGGCGAAGAAGCCGCGGGCGCCGTAGAGGTTGGTGGCGTTGGTTCTCCAGTCGGCCAGCTGGCCGAGGACCAGGTCGAAGTAGCCCTCCATGGCGTCGCCGAGATCGAGGATGTTGCCCCCCGCGACCTGCAGGTTGATATTGGCGTCGGTGGTGAAGTCGTCCGCCCACGAGCCGTTCCACGTGCCGGTCCAGATACCGGTCAGGCGCGGCGGGAGGACGCCGGTGGAGCTGACGAACATGTAGCGGCCGGAGTCGTACATCCGCTCCAGCAGCGCGACGTCGATGGCGGACGTGTTGCTGTTCTGCCGGGCGATCAGGTCACTGGTGGCCATCTGACGGTCGGCGGTGGGAACGTTCAGGTCGATGCCGGAGCGGTCGTACATCGCCTGGTGCAGCGGGGCGTGCCTGTCCAGCAGGGTGGTGTAGTCGGCGGTCAGTCCCGCGAGGGCGGTCTGCAGCGGCTGGGAGTTCCAGTCGGTGGAGTTCTCGTACCGGCCGAGTTTGGTCAGCAGCACGACTGTGGCGGCCCTGGCGACCACCAGCGTCTGCCCGTTGGCGGTGACGGAGGAGCCGCTGCCGGTGACGACGATGCGGGTGACGCCCTCGTAGCCGTAGGCGCCGCCGGAGGGGTAGGTGCCGCGCAGGTTCAGGTAGCCGTCGCCGCCCGAGACTCGCGCGGTGGTGGCGAAGGAGACGCTGGACGGAACGCCGTCGAGGGCGGTGCTGATGCTGATGGTGGTGTCGATCGTGCGGCCGGTGGCGGGCAGGAGCTCGTGGACGACGACCTTGTCGGCACGCGAGACGAAGACGTGGCGCTTCCATGTACCGGCCTGGTCGGTCCACGTATGGGTGACCTCGCCGGTACGGAAGTCGGTGACGCGGGCGAAGTTGTCGACGGTGGTCATGGCCGGGGTGCTCAACCGCAGCTCGTAGCCGGGGTGGAAGGTCTGCGTCCACCGCAGGCTCCAGCCGGAGGCGAAGGTGGCGGCGGCCCCGGAGTAGTCACCGGCCAGTGCCTTGTCGCGGGCCGCCTCGAGGTGGCCCGAGATCACCGGGGGCATGACGCGCCGGCTGCCGTTGGGCAGCACGAGCTTGTGATAGTTCAAGATCATCTTTTCGAGCGCGGGGGCCCCGTAGTAGAGGGCGCCGTACTCACCGTTGCCGCTCAGGAACCCGTTGGTCCAGGTCGAAGCGGTGGCGTTGTCCCAGATGCCTCGGCCGGGGAGGGTGACCTCGGGCGGTAAGGCCGCGGCGGCCCGGGCGGCGAACAGGAAGCCGGGCAGGGCCGTGGCGCCGGCTGCCAGGGCGGCGGCGGTGAGGAAGCGCCGGCGGTTGGTGGGGAGCTCGGGCAGTTCCACGGGGCGACTCCATTGTCTGATGGTGGGCGCGCCTGGCCACGGCGTTGAGGCCGCCGGTCTCCAGGCGCGGCGGGGCGGCCCGGTGATGCGCGGGAGGGAAGACGGGGACGTTCTCCCGGGTTGCAAGAGGCCGCCAAGGACATGGGATGTATTACAGGGGCGGCCTGTTGTCGTGTCCAGGGTCGGGAGGGGAGAATCTTGAGCGGGGTAGCACCAGCTGTGCCGTGCGGCGATCTGTTGCCGGTGGGCGGCATGCCAAGGTGCCGCATACTCCCCATAGATGGGATGTATTGCCGGAGCCGCGCACAACGCCCGGGGCACGCCGACGACCGTGGCACGTCGGCGGTCGGCCCGGCTCAGTGCACGCCGTGGGGGCGGAACTGGATGCTGATGCGTGGTCCCGTGGCCCGGGTGGTCTTGGGTATGCAGTGCTGCCATGTGCGTTGGCAGGAGCCGCCCATGACGATGAGGTCGCCGTGGCCCAGTGGCCGCCGGATGCCGGCGCCGCCGCCGTGTGCCGGCCGCAGTAGCAGGTCACGAGGGGTGCCCACGGAGAGGATCGCGACCATGGTGTCCTCGTGGGCGCCCCGTCCGATGCGGTCGCCGTGCCAGGCCACGCTGTCCCGGCCGTCGCGGTAGAAGCACAGCCCGGCGGTGGTGAAGGGTTCGCCCAGTTCATCGGCATAGTGCCGGGAGAGCGCGTCACGGGCCTCGGTGAGTGTGGGGTGCGGCAACGGGTCCGCGGCCCCGTAGAAGGCGAGCAGACGCGGTACGGCCACGACGTTGTCGTACATCTTGCGGTGCTCGGCGCGCCACGGCACCTCGGCCGCCAGTTGTTCGAACAGTGTGTCGGCGCCGCTCAGCCAGCCGGGCAGCACGTCGATCCAGGCGCCGGCGGAGAGCACGGTGCGGCGCAGGCCGTCGAGGCGGCCGAGCCGCAGTTCGTCGGTCTGGTCGAAGAGGGAGCCCTGCAGGTGGTGCGCGGCCATGCGGCCAGCGTACTCCTTAATCGAAAACGTGTTCCCCGTTGTCGATGCGCGGGCGCCCCGGGCTTTCGATACATCGATGTATCGGATACGTTGGTGTATCGAAAGGGGGTGCGTACGGCGATGGACGACACGACGGGCAGGCGCGTCACCCGGCGCCGGGTGCACACCCGGGCCAAGCTGCTCGACGCCGCCTTCGCGGTGTTCGCGGCCAAGGGCTTCGGCCGGGTATCCATCGAGGAGGTCTGCGAGGCCGCCGGCTTCAGCCGGGGCGCCTTCTACTCCAACTTCGCGACCCTCGACGAGCTCTTCTTCGCCCTCTACCGGGAACGGGCCGACCTCATCGCCGGACAGGTGGCCGCCGCCCTCGCCCTCGACGGACCGGATCTCGACGTGCCCGCCTCCGTGGACCGGGTCACCGAGGTGCTCCTGCTCGACGTGGACTGGCTGCTGGTGAAGACGGACTTCCTGGTGCACGCCGCCCGCGACCCGGACGTCGCCCATGTCCTGCTGGACCACCGGACGCGTCTGCGCGGTGCGATCGCCGACCGGCTCTCCCGGGCCCGGGGCCACACGGAACTCCCCGCCGTGCTCGGCGACGCCGAGGGTGCCGCCCGCGCGGTCGTCGCCGCCTACGACGGCGTGACCACCCAACTGCTGCTCGACAAGGACCTGGAAGCCGCTCGCGCGTGGCTCAAGCAGCTCCTCACCGCGCTGCTGACGGACGGCAGCGACACCGCCGGGTAACACCCGCGCCGCGCGCATCCGAAGCACAGAAGCACGTGCCGGAGCACCTGCCGAGGCACCATCCGAAGCACATCCGAGGAAGGACACAGTCGTCATGGACGCGGACGTCATCGTCGTCGGCGCGGGCCTCGCGGGCCTGGTCGCGGCGCACGAACTCACCAGCCGGGGCCGGCGGGTCGCCCTGCTCGACCAGGAGAACGCCGCCAACCTCGGCGGCCAGGCGTTCTGGTCCTTCGGCGGGCTCTTCCTCGTCGACTCGCCCGAGCAGCGCCGCCTGGGCATCAAGGACTCCTACGACCTCGCCTGGAACGACTGGCAGGGCAGCGCGAAGTTCGACCGCCACGACGACGAGGACTCCTGGGCGGTGCGCTGGGCGCGCGCCTACGTCGAGTGGGCGGCGGGGGAGAAGCGGTCCTGGCTCGAGGGGCACGGCATCACACTGCTGCCCACCGTCGGCTGGGCCGAGCGCGGCGACCTGCGTGCCGACGGGCACGGCAACTCCGTACCGCGCTTCCACATAGCCTGGGGCACCGGCACGGGCGTCGTCGAGCCGTTCGTACGGTACGCCGAGCAGGCCGCCCGGGACGGGCTGCTCACCTTCCACCACCGCCACCGGGTGGACGAGCTGATCATCGAGGACGGGACCGCGCGCGGGGTGCGCGGCACCGTCCTGGCCGACGACGACTCGCCGCGCGGAGCGGCCTCCAACCGCGACCGTGCGGGCGACTTCGAACTGACCGCCCAGGCCGTGATCGTCACCAGCGGCGGCATCGGCGGCAACCACGACATCGTCCGCCGGTACTGGCCCGAGCGGCTCGGTACGCCTCCCGCCGACATGGTGACGGGCGTCCCCGCGTACGTCGACGGCCGGATGCTCGACATCAGCGCCGACGCCGGCGTACGGCTGGTCAACCGGGACCGGATGTGGCACTACACCGAGGGCGTGCAGAACTGGAACCCGATCTGGCCCGGCCACGGCATCCGCATCCTGCCCGGCCCGTCCTCGCTGTGGCTGGACGCCCTCGGCCGCCGTCTGCCCGACCCCTGCCTGCCGGGCTACGACACCCTCAGCACCCTGAAGCACCTGCGCACCACCGAGGACATAGCGGGGTACGACCACTCCTGGTTCATCGTCACCCGGAAGATCATCGAGAAGGAGTTCGCGTTGTCGGGTTCCGAGCAGAACCCCGACATCACCGCCAAGGACAAGAAGGCCGTGCTGCGTGACCGGCTGCTCGGCAAGGGCGCGCCCGGCCCGGTGCAGGACTTCGTGCGCCACGGCGCCGACTTCGTGACCGCGGACACCCCCGAGAAGCTCGTCGAGAAGATGAACGCGCTGACGGACAAGCCGCTGCTGGACGCGGCCGAGGTGCGGCGCCAGATCGAGGCCCGCGACCTGCAGATCGCCAACCCCTACAGCAAGGACTCCCAGATCCAGGGCATCCGCAACGCCCGCCGCTACATCGGTGACCGCCTCGGCCGAGTCGCCACCCCGCACCGCATCCTGGACCCGGCGGCCGGACCGCTGATCGGCGTGAAGCTGCACGTCCTCACCCGCAAGACCCTCGGCGGCATCCAGACCGACCTGGACTCCCGTGCGCTGGGCGCCGACGGACAGCCGATCGGCGGGCTCTACGCGGCGGGCGAGGTGGCCGGCTTCGGCGGCGGCGGCGTCCACGGCTACAACGCGCTGGAGGGCACCTTCCTCGGCGGCTGCCTCTTCTCGGGCCGGGCGGCGGGGCGGGCCGCGGCGCAGCAGACCGCCTGAGCCGCCGTCAGGACGTCTCGGGCCTGATCACGTCCGCAGGAGCAGGGCCAGCACCGACGCATGGCCCTGCTCCACGTTCTTCGACGCGGTGACCAGGGTGACCGGGCCGCTGCGCGCCGACTCCCGGAGGGCGTCGAGGAGTTCGGCGGCCTCCGGAGCGGCGAGCTCGGCCTCGTACCGCTCCCGGAACTCCTCGTACGACCCCTGGTCGCCGTGGTACCAGCGGCGCAGCTCGTCCGACGGGGTGAGGCCCTTGGGCCACTGGTCGACGTGTGCGGCCTCCTTGGACACGCCGCGCGGCCACAGCCGGTCGACCAGGACGCGCAAGCCGTCGTCGGGCTCGGGCGGTTCGTAGATCCGGCGCACGCGCACGCTCACGGTGGGGCCCCTCTCGGGTCGCGGTCGGTGCGGCGAGCGTACTGCGACGGCTGCCGCCGACCGGTCGGCGACGCGGCGTGACTTGACCTGAAGAAGAGTGAACCGCGACCCGATCGTCCCTAGTCTGGGGTGATTGATCACGAGCCACCCCCCAAGGAGCGCAAGTGACGTCACCCCGACAGCACACCGCGGCCGCACGCGGCGCGGTTGTGAACCGCCGCGCGATGCTGGCCACCGTACCGGTCGCCCTGGCGGCGCTGGTCGCGGCCGCCGGACCAGGCGCCGCGGCCGGGACAACCGGATCGTCCGGCGCGGGCGACCCGTACTTCCCCCTCGCGGGCAACGGCGGCTACCACGTCAGACACTACGGCCTGACGCTCCGTTACCAGAGTGGTGCTCCCGAGTTGCAGGGCAGAGCGGTCATCAGCGCCCGCGCCACCCAGCCGCTGACCCGCTTCGACCTCGACCTCAAGGGACTGAAGGTCACCGGCCTCACGATCGACGGCAGGGCCGCGGGCTACGGACGGAGCGGCCAGGAACTCGTCGTCACCCCGCGTCATGCGCTGCGCCAGGGCGAGGACTTCAAGGTCACCGTCACCTACCAGGGCACCCCCAAGCCGGTCACCGACCCGGACGGCTCCGCGGACGGCTGGATCCCCACCGACGACGGCGCGTTCCTGGCCGGGGAGCCGCAGGGCGCGATGACCTGGTTCCCGGCGAACAACCACCCGAAGGACAAGTCCTCCTACGACATCACCATCACCGTCCCCGAGGGCCGCACCGCCGTGTCCAACGGCGTCCTCCTCGGGCGGTCCACCGCCCACGGACGCACCACCTTCCGCTGGCGCCAGACCGAGCCGATGGCCGCCTACCTGGCCACCGCCACCATCGGCAGGTTCAGGACCGAGCGGTACACCACCCGCGACGGCATCCAGGTGTACAACGCCGTCGACGCACGGGAGGCGAGCGCGGCGGCGCCCGTCCTGAAGAAGCTGCCGTCCGTCCTGGAGTGGGAGAGCAAGGTCTTCGGGCCCTACCCCTTCCGTGCCGCCGGCTCGATCGTCGACCACGCGCACGACATCGGCTACGCGCTGGAGACCCAGTCCCGCCCCCTCTACGACCGGGCGCCCTCCCTGAGCACCCTCGTCCACGAGAACGCCCACCAGTGGTTCGGCGACTCCGTCTCGCTCACCTCCTGGAAGGACATCTGGCTCAACGAGGGCTTCGCCACCTACGCCGAGTGGCTCTACAGCGAACAGCACGGCGGTGACAGCGCCCAGAAGACCTTCGACGCGCTGTACGCCCGGCCGACGAGCGATCGCCTGTGGGCGTTCCCGCCCGGGAACCCGGGCAGTGGCGCCCATATCTTCGACACCCCCGTCTACGACCGCGGCGCCATGACCCTGCACGAGCTGCGCAGGGCCGTCGGCGACCCGGTGTTCTTCCGGATCCTGCGCGCCTGGGCGGCCGAGCACCGCCACGGGCACGGCACCACCGGCCAGTTCGTCAGGCTGGCCGAGCACAAGTCGGGCAAGGACCTCCACACGTTGTTCAGCACCTGGCTCTACCAAGCCGGGAAACCCAACGGATCCTAGAAGCTGACCAGTTCCTCACAACTGTCGGCCAAGGTTCCATTCATGATCAATCGCAGGACCGCCGTCGCACTGCTGACGACCCCCCTTCTGCTCACCGGCTGCGGCGGCGGCGCCACCAAGACACCCCGCCGTGGCGCCGCCGCCCCGAAGGGGACGGCCGCGCCCGCTCCCGGGGTCACCGCGCAGGCGGCCCCGCAGCGCATACCCGGCCTGGGGCCGCGGACGACGGCCGCGATACCCGGCCGGTCACGGCAGGCGGTGGTCGTGACCGGGCGCGGAGCGAACTCGCCGGTGTCCACCATGGTGCTGTACGACCGCACCGACCTGGGCTGGCAGGCCGGCCGGAGCTGGCCCGCACACAACGCCCTGCGGGGCTGGAGCGACCACCACATGGCCGGGGACCTGCGCTCGCCCCTCGGGGTGTACACCCTCACCGACGCCGGAGGCCTGCTCCCCGACCCCGGCTCCCGGCTGCCGTACACCCGCTCCGGCGGCTTCAGTTCACCGGGCACCGGCTTCGAGGGCGAGCCGCTGCAGGGCTCCTTCGACTACGTGATCGCCGTCAACTACAACCGCGAGCCCGGCACCTCGCCCCTCGACTGGACCCGCCCCCTGGGCCCGGGCCGCGGCGGCGGCATCTGGCTGCACGTCGACCACGGCGGGCCCACCCACGGCTGTGTCAGCGTCGCCAAGGCCCACATGAAGGACCTGCTGCGCACCCTCGACCCCGGCCGGCATCCGGTCGTCGTCATGGGGTACGCCGACTGGCTCGCGCGCTGACCGCCTTAGGATCCGCCGAGTGTGCGCACATGTGCTGGTCGCCGAGGACGACGAGATGCAGGCCGAGTTGATACGCCGGTCCCTGCTGGCGGAGGGCCACACCGCGACCGTGGTCCATGACGGCGCGGCCGCGCTGGACGCGGCCCGCAGACTGGGACCGGATCTGGTCGTCCTGGACCTGATGCTGCCGGTGATCGACGGTTTCGGCGTGTGCCGGGCGCTGCGCTCCGGCGACGGGGACATCCCCGTGCTGATGCTCACGGCCCGTTCCGAGGAGGACGACGTCCTGCTCGGCCTGGAGCTGGGCGCCGACGACTACATGACGAAGCCGTACAGCCCGCGCGAGCTGATGGCCCGCATCCGCACCGTACTGCGGCGCAGCGGGCGCGCCCTCGACGTCCGGGACGACCCCGTCGTACGCGCCGGGGGGATCGCCGTCGACCCGCGGCGCCACGAGGTGCGCTGCGACGGGCTGCCGGTGGAATGCACGCCGGCCGAGTTCCAGATCCTGCTGTCCATGGCCGGGGAACCGGACCGGGTCTTCACCCGGCGGCAGCTGCTGCAGTGCACCCGCGGACTCGACCGGGCCTCCACCGAACGCGCCGTCGACGTCCACATCATGAACCTGCGCAAGAAGATCGAGAACGACCCCCGGCATCCGGTGCGGCTGCTGACCGTCTTCGGCGTGGGCTACAAGCTCAGCGGCGGCCGCCCGTGAAGCGCCGGCCGTCAGGGGGGCGACGGCCGGACCCGAAGCGGCGGATACCCGTGCGCAAGCGGCTGCTGGTCAGGCTGCTGTCCGTCTCCGCGCTGATCGCCGTGTGCTCGGTCGCGGCCACGGCCTGGCTCGCGGTGACCACCACCACCAGCGCCCTGAGGGAGGAGCAGGGGCAGGACCTCGCCGCCGACATGAAGATCCTCGCCCGGCTCAGCGGCTACGCCGCCACCCACCCGAGCTGGCAGGGCGTCGACGGCACGGTCCGCGCCCTCGCTGCGCAGACGGGCCGGCGCATCGCCCTGACCAGCGCCGACCGCGTTCCGATCGCCGACTCCGCACCGCACGGCACGACCCTGCCCCTGGGCGCCGCCGCCACCGTCGACCCCCTGCACACCGACACCTACACCGAGCCCGGCGCCCAGCTCAGCGGCGTCGATCCGCGCGCCGTCGGCCCGTACCGGCTCACGACGGGCGAACGCAGGGAGGCGGACGCCCTCGCGGACAAGGTGCGGCAGTGCTACGACCGGCAGGGCGTCGAGGTCACGCTCCGGCGGGCCCCGAGTGGACGCCCCGTCCTCAGCGGCTCGGACGGGTTCCCGCGCTCGGCGTACCTGCCGGAGCAGTGCGGCTACTACGTGCTCATCACCCCCACCCGCACCGAGAGAAAGGCCATACACGCACTCGCCGATGGCACCAGCACCTGCCTGCAGCGGCACGGCCTCGCACTCGGCAGGCCGAAGTTCGTCGCGCCCGACCCCGCCAAGCCGTACCGGTACGTCGTGGCCGGGTTCGACAGGCTGGACAAACGGGGCGGGACGAAGGCCGTGCGGGAGGCCCAGCCCTGCGCCGACAGTGCGTTGCGCGCGCAGCTCGACCCCTATGTGGCCCCGGTCGCGGAGCTGTTCCTCGGCATCGGTGACCGGCCCGCACCCCGCTTCGACATGTCCTCGGCGAACAAGGCGAAGATCGTCGGCGTGGCGGGGCTGGTCCTCGCCGTGACCGTCGCGGTGACCGCCGTGGTCGCCGTCCGGCTGGTACGGCCCCTGCGCGCGCTGACCGCGGCCGCCCAGCAACCGCCCGAGCTGCACGTACGGGTCCCGGTGACGACCCGGGACGAGACCGGCATCCTCGCGGAGGCCTTCAACGACCTGACCGAGCGCCGTGAGCGGCTGGAGGCCCAGCGCAAGGCCATGGTCAGCGACATCGCGCACGAGCTGCGCAGCCCGCTGACCAACATCCGGGGCTGGCTGGAGGTCACCCGGGACGGCCTCGTGGACCCCGATCCGGCGCTGCTCGCCTCGCTGCACGAGGAAGCCGTCGTGCTCCAGCGGATCATCGACGACCTGCAGGACCTCGCCGCGGCCGACGCGGGCACCCTGCGCCTGCATCGCGAGCCGGTGCGCGCGGACGACCTGCTCGACCAGGTCGCCGCCGCCCACCGGGTCGCCGCCGACGCCGCCGGGGTCGCCCTGCGCACCGAGCCCTGGACCGACGGCACGCCGTGGCTGGACGCCGATCCGGTGCGGATGCGGCAGGCGCTCGGCAACCTCGTCTCCAACGCCCTGCGGCACACGCCCGCCGGCGGCGACGTCACCCTGGCCGCCCGCCGCGACGGCGACGGCCGAGAAGGGGTGGTTTTCACCGTGGCCGACACCGGCACCGGCATCGCGCCGGACGACCTGCCGCATGTCTTCGACCGGTTCTGGCGCGCCGAGAAGTCCCGCAGCCGGCGCACCGGCGGCAGCGGCCTCGGCCTGGCCATAGTGCGCCATCTGGTCGCCGCCCACGGTGGCACCGTCGACGTGGCGAGCGAACCCGGCGCGGGCACCGTCTTCACGCTGCGCCTGCCGGGAAGCCCGCCGCCGGGCGACGGCTGAAGGCGGGGGCGGGAAGGAAAGCGGAGGTCAGGAAGGACCCTGAACCTCCGCTTTCATCCGCCGGGCACGGGTACTCCGCAGGCCTGACGGACCTGAGACAGCCGAGGAGGGAGGGCACGCCATGGCTGGAGGGGACGACCTGCCGGTAGTGCACCGGATCACCGAGCTGACCGACCTGGTCGAGCGGCACCGGGCTCTCTACGTGCGCTGGTCCCGCGGCCCCGAGGTCGACCTCACCGCGACCTCCAGCACCGACGAGCTCACCGGTGTGGAGATGCCCGGACTGTCCGCCAACCCGCTCGACATCGAGGACTGGTGGGAGAGCCGCTCGGCGGAGCTGTGGGTGGCACGCCGCCTGTACGACTACGCGCACCTGCCGCGCGAGAAGGGGACCGGTGTGCGGCCCTGGGTCCTCAAAGGCAGGGAGAACGGCCGCGGCCCCGACAACGAGCCGCTCGTGACACATGTCGAGCCCCTGTGCTGGATCGCCCCGGAGGCGATCGAGGAGGCGGAGGCGGTGGTGGCCCGGCAGGAGCGGGAGTGGGGTCCGCTGCGCCGGACCGGCGGCTGACGCCTCCCGCCCGGCCCGGCCGGTGCGGGACCGGGGCAAGCCCGGAGGGCGGCGCCGGTCCCGGTGCGGCGGGTGGCTTCCGTCAGCCGTCGGCCAGGCGCTCGCCCCGGTCAGCCGGAGCGCCGGCGCGAGGCCGCACGGCGCTTGAGAGCGCGGCGTTCGCCCTCCGTCGTACCACCCCAGATCCCGATGGTCTGACTCGTGTCCAGGGCCCAGTCCAGGCACTGCTCACGCACGGGGCAGCGCTCGCAGACCGTCTTGGCCTGACGCGCCTGCAGCACGGCTGGTCCGGTGGTGCCGACCGGGAAGAAAAGGTCCGGGTCCTCGTGACGGCAGGCGGCGTGGTCGCGCCAGTTGTCCATCGAAGTTCACCTGCGTTCCAAGTCGTCCGTACAGTCCTTGTGTTGCCACATGCTCGCCTTGTCCGGGTGACCGGTGGATGCCGGCTGAAACAGCAGAGCAGCATGGTTCCGGACGGCCTCGCCCACACGGGTCCTCGACGACCGCCGCGCTTGCTACTCTCACCCTCCCGGGGCGACTGCGCCAACTCCCTTACTGCGGAGTGTCGTTGCTCCCGGTGAGCCGGGGGTGGGGGGCTGTCCCGAGGGGGAGGGGTACGGGGTATGAGACCGGCCTTGCTGTTCGTGCACGGAATCGGCGGCGCCCGCGATCCGCGGGCGGAGTGCACCGCATGGCTCGAGGCGCTTGCCGTGGGCGTCCGGAAGGCCGACGGCCCGGGGGAGTCCTCGGCAGCCGCCCTGAACGGCCTCGCCGAACCGGCGTTCGCCTACTACGGGGATCTCTTCGCCGCCCGCCGACCCCTGGGCATGGCGGGTGTCGATCCCGCCGACACGGAGGAACTACGCGACCTGCTGGACGAGTTGATCGAGGTACGGCTCGAACTCGGGCCGGACCCGCGGGAGCGCCGCATCCTGGAGCACGCGCGCGCCGAACTGCGTCCGCCGCGCCCGGCCCGGAACGCCGGCGAGCCGATCCGCCGGATCGTGAGTGTCTGCACGACCCTGCTGGCGTTGCCGGGACTGCGCCGGGCCGGCCAGTGGGCCGGCGGCCGGCTGATGGCGGGACACCTCGCCCAGGTCACCCGCTATCTGGGCAGGACCGAACGGGACGCCACCGGGCTGACCGTCGACCGGCGGATCCGCGAGCGCGTCCTGGAACTGCTGGACGCGGCGCGGCCCGCCGTCGTGGTGGCCCACTCCCTGGGCAGCGTCGTCGCCATGGAGGCCCTGCACCACCACCCGGGGCCGGTGCCGCTGTTCGTCACCCTGGGATCCCCGATCGGCATGCGCGCGGTGGTGCGTCCCCGGCTCCTGCCGCAGCCGCCGGCCGTGCCCGGCTGCGTGGAACGCTGGCTGAACTTCTGGGACCGCGACGACATCGTCGTACCGCGCCCCCGCCTGGAGGACGACGTGCTGCCCAACGACCTGGGCTGCCGACCGGTGACCGACCGGGTCGACTCCGACGGCCTGTGGGCGCACACCGCGACCAAGTACCTGGCCCAGCCGAGCGTCGCGGGACCCGTCGCGCGGGCTCTCCGCAGGGCGGGGGAGACCAGGGGCGCGTGAAGGCGCCGGTCTTTCACGGCCCGCCCGTGAGCGTCTGGGCCGCGGCCTCCGCCACCGCCCGCGCCACCGCCACCAGCGCGGGGGAATCCAGCTTCCACTGCTGCCAGTACAGCGGGACGTCCACCGGACGGTCCGGCGCCAGCTGCACCACCCGCCCCTCGCCGAGCAGTTCGGCGGCCTGCGGCTCGGGCACCATTCCCCAGCCCAGTCCCGCGCCGACGGCCTCGGCGAAGCCCTCGGAGGTCGGCACGTAGTGCCGCAGGGCACTCGCGGTGCCGCTCCCGCCGAGCAGGTTCCGTACGAAGCCGTCCTGGAAGTCGTCGCGCCGGTCGAAGACCACCACCGGCGCCCCGGGAAGCACCTCGCGCAGCGGTCCGCGCAGATACCGCTCGGTGAAGTCCGGTGCGGCCAAGGCGAGATAGCGCATCCGGCCCAGCGGCCGCACCGAGCACCCCGGCACCGGGTCGGCGGAGGAGGTCACCGCGGCCATCACCAGGCCCTCGCGCAGCAACGCGGCCGTGTGGTCCTCGTCCTCGCGGCGCAGGTCGAGACAGATCCGCGGCTGCCGCGGGAGCCGGGTGAGCGCCCCGAGAAACCAGGTCGCCAGTGAGTCGGCGTTCACCGCCACCGGCACCAGGGTCGGCTCCCCGGCGCCGCTCAGCCCCAGCTCACCGCGGGCGTCGCGCTCCAACCGGGCGAGTTGCCGGGCGAACCGCACGAGCACGGCGCCTGACTCGGTCGGCTTCACCGGCCTCGTCCGCAGCAGCAGGACCCGGCCCGTGCGCTGCTCCAGCGCCTTCACCCGCTGGCTGACCGCCGACGGCGTCACGTGCAGGGCGGCGGCCGCCGCGTCGAACGTGCCCTCGTCCACCACGGCGAGCAGCGTGCGCACCTGTTCGAGGGGCAGGTCGGACATCACGAGCTGTCCCCTTCCTGAGGATCATTAGTTCAGCTAAGGCTACGTAAGAATCTTTAGCTGGACGCCATGTCGTCGCGCTCTTAGCGTCGACGGCATGTCCAACGCACTGACCACCGCGGCCGCCGGATTCGGCACCGGCCTCTCGCTCATCGTCGCCATCGGCGCCCAGAACGCCTTCGTGCTGCGCCAGGGGATCCGCCGCGACGCGGTCCTCGCCGTCGTAGGGATCTGCGCCCTGTCCGACGCGGTGCTCATCGCGCTCGGCGTGGGCGGAGTCGGCGCGGTCGTGGTGGCATGGCCGGGCGCGCTGACCGCGGTCGGGCTGATCGGAGGCGCCTTCCTGCTCTGCTACGGCGCCCTCGCCGCCCGTCGGGTGTTCCGCCCGGCAGGCGGTCTGCGCACGGAGGGCGAGGCGGTGGGCTCCCGCAGGCGGGCGGTGCTCACCTGCCTGGCGATGACCTGGCTCAACCCGCACGTCTATCTCGACACCGTCTTCCTGCTCGGCTCCCTCGCCGCCGACCGCGGGTCCCTGCGCTGGACGTTCGGGCTGGGTGCCGCGAGCGCCAGCCTGTGCTGGTTCGCCGCGCTGGGGTTCGGCGCCCGGCTGCTCGGCCGGTTCCTCGCCCGTCCGTCGGCCTGGCGGGTGCTGGACGGTCTGGTCGCGGCGACCATGGTCGCGCTCGGCGCCGTACTCGTGGCCGGGGCCTGACGGAAACCGGTTCGGCGTCCACAGCCGGTCCTGGGATAGTGAAGCCGCACCGAAAGGTGTAACAAGCAAAGACCTGACGAGCCCCCAGGAACCCCAGGAACCCCGTGGACACGAGCGAGAGCAGCAACACCGAGCCCCGGACCGGCACCTCCGCATCCGCCGCGCCCCCGCCGCGCAGCGGCTGGCGCCGCTGGGCGATGGACACCCGCCCGCTGCGGATCCCGGCCTACCGCCGCCTCTGGTCGTCGACCATCGTCACGGCCGTCGGCAGTCAGCTCACCGCGGTCGCCGTGCCCAAGCAGATCTACGACATCACCGGGTCCTCGGCGTGGGTCGGCGCCGCGAGCCTCGCGGGGCTGCTGCCGCTGATCGTGTTCGCCCTGTGGGGCGGCGCGGTCGCCGACACCATGGACCGCCGCAGGCTGCTGCTGATCACCAACAGCGGCATAGCCGTCACCTCGGTGCTGTTCTGGCTCCAGGCGCTCGTCGGGCTGGAGTCGGTGGCGGTGCTGATGGTGCTGCTCGCCGTGCAGCAGGCGTTCTGGGGCCTGAACGCGCCGGCCCGCAACGCCTCCATCGCGCGTCTGGTGCCCGCGGACGAGCTGCCCGCCGCGAACGCCCTCGGCTCGACCGTCATGCAGACCGGGCAGGTGGTGGGGCCGCTGCTCGCGGGCGTACTCATCCCCGTGGTCGGACTGCCCGAGCTGTACCTGATCGACGCGCTGGCGCTGTGCGTCACCGTGTGGGCGGTATACCGGCTGCCCTCCCTGCCGCCGCTGGCCGGCTCGGCCGCGCGTCGGGCCGGCCCGCGGGAGATCGCGGAGGGCTTCCGCTACATCGCCGGGCACAAGGTGCTGCTGCTGTCCTTCCTCGCCGACATCGTCGCGATGGTCCTCGGCATGCCCCGCGCACTGTTCCCGCAGCTCGCCGCGCAGACCTTCGGCTCGTACGGTGAGGGGCTCGCGCTGGGCCTGCTGTTCGCCGCGATCCCCATCGGCGCGGTGGCCGGCGGCCTGTTCTCCGGCACGTTCTCGCGGGCCCGCCGGCACGGCTGGATGGTCATCGGCGCGGTCGTCGGCTGGGGCGTGGCCGTCACCGGCTTCGGACTGAGCCGGAACCTCTGGGTGGCGGCGGCGTTCCTGGCGGCGGCCGGGGTCGCCGACATGGTCTCCATGGTCTTCCGCGGGGCGATCCTGCTGTCCGCGGCGACCGACGAGATGCGCGGCCGCATGCAGGGCGTGTTCACGGTGGTCGTCGCGGGCGGCCCGCGTCTGGCCGATGTCCTGCACGGCACGGCGGGCTCCGTCCTCGGCCCCCGCGCGGCCGTGGCGGGCGGCGGTCTGCTGGTGGTCGCCGTGATGCTCCTCCTGGCCGCGACGGTACCGGCGCTGCGCCGCTACCGGGTCTGAACTACAGTCCGCCGCGCCGGCGCATCGTGTACTGGTCCATGAGTTTGCCCCGGGTCGTCTCCAGCCGGTGGGCGAGGACCTCGGCGACGGTGCGCACCAGGGACAGCCCGAGCAGCGGGTCCTCCACGCAGAGCCCGAGCACGGCCGCTCCGTCGAACTCGTAGGCCCTGACCCGGCTGAAGGCCACCGCCCCGAAGTCCCACTCGTACGGCGGGAACAGCCACGACCAGCCGAGCATGTCGCCCGCGCCGAGGGTCGCCACGGTCACCCGCTGGGTGGACGTCACCTGCTGGTCCAGGTTGACGGCGCCGGAGCGGATCACCCAGAAACGGTCGGCGGTGCCCCCGGCCTCGAAGATCCGGGTGTCCTCGGGGAAGGAGACCTCCTTCGCCAGTTCCATCAGACGCTCGCGCTGTTTCTGCGGCAGGGCGGTCAGCAGTTTGATCGCTTTGGTCATGGCGCGGCCCTTCGCCGGCGACGGGTTCCGGTGTCTTTCCCTACGCCCATTTCAGCCGCTGCGGCGGCCGGGAGCACCTCGGAGGAAGGAGGGATGCGGTGGACGGCGGTTCACCGGACAGGAAAAAGCCCTGGCTGGACGGGGGAGGCCAGCCAGGGCCGTACGCGGTGGTCCGGGAAGGACGTCATGGTCCACTTCCCGTCCACGTATGAATGAACGATAAACCACCCGAGGTGCATCCGTGGAACCGGGAGCGGGGCCCGTGACCCGTTTCACGTCCCCGCCGCTCGGACGCCTCGCGCCACCACGCGGACGGTGCCGACCTCCGGATCGCCCGGATCGGGCAGGTTCATGCCCGCGGCCCGCCCGGTGCGCAGATACCGCAGCACAAGCTCGTTCAGCCGCTCGCCCGGCAGGACGGCCGGGATGCCCGGCGGATACGGGGTGATCATCTCGGCGGTGACCCGTCCGGCCGCCTCCGTCACCGGCACGTCCTCGGCGGGCCCGAAGAACGCGTCCCGCGGCGGCATCGCCTGCTCCAGGCGTAGTTCGGACGGCGGCGGGACGTCCACCCCGGGAGCCGGACCCGACTGCGGCGCGGCACGCACCAGGTCCTTCGGCGCGGCCGGCAGTTCGTCCGCCGTGGCGGAGTCGTCGGCATGGGTGAGCTGGACGCCGATGCGCCGATGGTCGGTCAGATGTGCTTCCACGGACCGGTTTTCACGCAGCCAGTCGGTCGCGCGGTAGCCCGTGATCCCGAGGCCGGTCACACCGATGACACACTGCAGCGGATCGAAGTCGTCGGCAGCGCCCGCCCCGCATTAGTCCTCGCGGCCGTCGACGTGCAGGCCGTCCAACTGCTCCACGGCCGACCTGACCCGTTCGGCCAGTTCCAGCGGGCCGCCCATGAGTTCCCGCCCGTGCGCCATCATCTGCCGCCGTCAGCCGTCCAGGCCCGCGTAGATCAGCACGGACGGACTGGTGGTGCCCAGCAGGTCCGCACACGTCTTCAGCACCTCCGGCACCAGGTCGCCCCGCAGGTGGAACACCGACCCCTGTTCGAGGCCGCTGCCCATCTTGTGGATGCTGGTCACGCAGACATCGGCGCCCGCGTCCATCGCCCAGAACGGCAGGCCGGGGTGGAAGGGCAGGTGCGCACCCCACGCCTCGTCCACGATCAGCGGGCGCGAACGGCCGGTGACAGACCTCCGCCACGGCCCGCAGGTCGGCGCAGGCGCCGTACGGTGTCGGGCTGGTGATCAGGGCACCCTCGGCATCCGGGTGCGCGGCGAACGCCCTCTCGAAGTCAGCGGCCGACGGCGGATGCGCGATGTGCCGCTCCGCGTCCCACCGCGGTTCCACCCAGACCGGTTCGATGCCGGCCAGGACCAGTCCCGACACCACGGACTTGTGTGCGTCCCGCCCGATGAGCAGACGCTCGTGGGGCCCCGCCACCGCGAGCATCGCCGCCTTCACCGACAGCGAAGGCGTGCTCGGCGTGCACCGCGTCCGCCATCGCCCGCTCGGCCCGCTCCAGGACCCCGCCCCCCTCCAGCCGGTCGTCCAGCCCGCCGGAGGCCAGTACGTCGCCCAGGAAGACGGCGTCCCCCCAGCACCTCCCGCACCGCGGGATCGGCGCCCCGGGCCTGCTTGTGCCCCGGCGGGGTGAACGACAGCCGCCCCTCGCAGCGGTGGTCGGCGAGGGCTTCCAGAACAGGTGCTCGGGTGTGGCAGACGGGCATGCGTCCCGTCTGCCCAGGCCGTTGACCGTCAATCAGCCGGGGAGGCGCCGCGCCCGTCGCTCCGGTGTGCCCCCGGAGTGAGGATCTCGTCCAGCACCCGCAGCACGACTTCGTACGCCGTCGCCCGTACCGCGGCGTCCCGTGCGCCCGCCGGATCGTCCTCCCGCAGGGCGTCACGGCGCTCCCGCCACGTCTGCTCCTCCTCTCGTGCACATGCCTTCGCGCGCTGCATCCGGCGCAGCAGTTCGTTCGAGTCCACGACATCCGTCATGGCATCCGCGTACCCCCGAACCCGGCCTCGATGAGCTCCACGTGTTTGGCCGTGCCACGACAGGTCAGCCGAAAGTGGAGAGACCCGGGCAATCCGCTCGGGCTCGAGCAGGCACCGGATCTCGGTCCGCACCACCCAGGGAGCGAAAGGATGCACGAGACGCACAGGACGGAATCCGCCCTCGGGCCGTCGGAACCGCGCCGCACCACGCCGTGCCGGCCCGCGGACGCTCGCAGAAGGGTGCGGTCCGCGGTGGCCGAGCGGTGCGAGAGCCGGCACGCCGACTGGGACACGGAGGCCCTCGACGACGCCCTGCTCGTCGTCTCCGAGCTGACCACCAACGCGATGCTGCACGGCGGCGGGATCACCGACTTCTCCGTCGACGTCGTCGACGGGGACGTGCGCGTCACCGTGAGCGACCGCAGTGACGACCTCCCGGTGGCCCTCGGCCTCATCGACGACCAGGGACGCTCCCGCGTCGGAGGGCGCGGCTGGCCGATCGTCTGCCGGCTGGCGCACGACGTCCATGTCGCGTGCCTGCCCCACGGCGGCAAGCGGATCACCGCCCTCGTACCGCTGATCTGAAGGCGCCCGGGCCCTCACACGGAAACTCTTACCGGCGAATGGAAAAACCGGAGTTTGGGCCCCGGGGGTCAGGGCAGACGGAGTTTCGTGCTTCGGACCGGAGGCGCGCCCAGCGGGAGTGTTGTCCCAGCTCAGCGGCCCCTTCGCAGTGATCCGGGCCACTCTCCCGCGGCAATTCCCTGAAATCACCAGTTCAGGAGCGATTCCGCATGCTCACCGATATGTCGACCAACCGTCCTGGCACGCCCGTCCGTCCCTCCGCCGACCCCTCGCCCGACGCTGCCCCGGCCACCACGACCGCACCGAAGCGGTCCCACGACGACGCACCCGACACCGCGGCCCTGTTCGCCCGGCTCGCGGAGCTCGAGGAGGGCCCGGAACGCGACGCGCTGCGTGACGAGCTGGTGACCGCCTGGCTGCCCATGGCCCACCGGATCGCCGGCCGCTTCCGCGACCGCGGCGAGTCCGTCGAGGACCTGCGCCAGGTGGCCGCGCTCGGGCTGGTCAAGGCCATCGACCGGTTCGACCCCGAGCGCGGCGCGTTCGAGAGCTACGCCGTGCCCACCATCACCGGCGAGGTCAAGCGGCACTTCCGGGACCGGATGTGGGCGCTGCGGGTACCCCGCAGGGTCCAGGAACTGCGCAACAGGGTGCGGGTGGCCCGCCGCGAACTCACCCAGAACCCCGGCAGCCCGGAACCCTCGGTCGCCGACCTCGCCGCGCACACCGGCCTGACGGAGGACGAGGTCAACACGGGGCTCGAGGCGCTGGAGAGCTTCAGTACGCTCTCCCTCGACGCCGAGCTGTCGGCCGGGGACGACGGATACAGCCTCGCGGACACCCTCGGCGCGACCGACTCCTCGTTCGACGTCGTCGTGGACCGCGAGTCCGCCAAGGAAGGCCTGCGCCGCCTCCCCGAACGCGAGCGCGCCATCCTCTACATGCGCTTCTTCGAGGACATGACGCAGAGCCGGATCGCCGACCAGCTGGGCATCTCCCAGATGCACGTCTCCCGGCTCATCAGCCGCAGCTGCGCACGCATCCGGGAGGAGGCGCTCGGCGGGCGCCCCGGTGGACGGGTTTCCGGCGGTCGGCCCACGGCGTGAGTCATACCCGAGCGACGTCAGCGACCATCCGAGCGACGCGAACGACCAAGGAGTTCGAACGATGCTGATTCCCCTCAGGCCGAATCCCGGGACCTTAAGGAAACTCCTCGAGGAGTACGAGGAACTCCTCGACCGCGACGGAGGTCTGGCCCCGGCCGGGTCCGGCGCGCGGGCACAGGACCTGGCGTACACGCTGTGCGTGTTGACCGGCACCCGGGACGTGGGCGCCGCCCTGGACACGGCCCGCCGGCACCTGGGCGTGGCAGGGATCCAGCCGGAAGTGACGGTGGCCGGAGCCGGGCAGCTCTGAGCCCGCCCCACCGTCAGAGGGAGCCGCCGGGGCGGCCGCAGGCACGCGGTCGCCCCGGCGGCTCCCGCCGTCGTCACCGAAGGTGTGTCCCCGGCCGGCCCGGGGGCAGTCGGAGTTGGGGAGGTCGAGATGGACACGAGTGCTGTGGTACGGGGTGCAGGGGCGAGGGCCCGGACGGGGCCGACCGGAACGGTGACCGAGTGGGCCGCGCGGGCGGGACTCACCGCGCGCGGTGTGATCTATCTGCTGGTGGGACTGCTGGCACTGCAGATCGCCTTCGGCGGCAGCGGGAAGCAGGCGGACCGCAGCGGAGCGCTGGAGGAGCTCGCCCACCGCCCGTTCGGCGCCGTGCTGCTGTGGGCACTGGGCCTGGGGCTCGTCGGCATGGCCCTGTGGCGGCTGTCCGAGGCGCTCCTCGGCTCCATGGGCAAGGACGGCCGTTCGGCGCGGAAGAGGCTGACGGCCTTGGTGCGGTGCGTGTTCTACGGGTTCGTCGCCTCCTCCGTCCTGTCCTTCGCGGCCGGCGCGGGCGGCGAGCGGTCCAGCGACAGTCAGTCGCGCGACCTCACCGCCCGGGTCCTGTCCGTACCGGCCGGCCAGTGGCTCGTCGGCGCGGCGGGCGCCGGGATCGTCGTCAGCGGCGTCTGGATCGCGGTGCAGGCCGCACGGCGCAAGTACCGCGACCGGCTCAGGAGGGGCGAGATGTCACCCGCCACACGGCGCCTGGTGGACGTGACGGGCGTGGCCGGTGGCGTCGCGCGCGGCGTGGTCTTCGCGGCGGCGGGCGCCTTCGCGGTACGGGCCGCGATCGACTCCCGGCCCGACAGGGCCAAGGGCCTCGACGACACGCTCCGTACCTTCGCCGACACCCCGGTGGGCCCCTGGCTGCTGGCGCTCGTCGCGGCCGGCCTCGCACTGTTCGGCGTCTTCTCCATCGCGGAGGCCCGCTGGATCCGCACCTGACCCCCTGCGGCCATGGGCCCGGTGGTGTCCCCGTTGTGGCGGGGGAGAGGCGTCGGGTGCCGTCTTCGGGGCCGCCCTCGCCGTCGGGCGGGGGCGGCCCCGCGGTCATTCGTCCGGCTGCCGTACCGGGATGTCCAGTGGTCGGGCCAGTCCTGCCGCCGCTTCGTCGAGGCGCTGGAGATGCCGTAGGACCCGGTCCGTGACCCGGTCGTAGCGGGGGGCGTGGTACGAGCCGGGTTCCAGGAGAGAGGCGATGCTGGGGCCGGTCTCCAGCCGGGGGGTGGACCGCCGGTCCCGGACGTGCGCGGCGATCGTCTCGATGTTGTGCACGATGCGCCGTCCCGCCCCGCGCAGCCGGGGGTCCGCGGCGATCGAGGGATGACTGGGCAGCAGTTCCGCCGTGGCGGCCAGGGCGCGTGCGTGGTAGGCGCAGGTCTCCAGCAGCGCCACGACGTAGCGCGCGGTGTTCCGCCGGGACCGCAGCGGCGTGATCGGATGGGTCAGCGGCTGCGTGGACGCGCGCAGGTCGGCGAGTGCCTGGTCCAGATCCCGCGCCTTGTCCAGCAGGTCGGCCGGCGGGCCGCCGCTGAGCTGGTCGACCGCGGCCCGGGTCACGTCCGCGAGGCGGTCCAGCGCGCCGACGAGGAGTTCGTTGGTCCGGCGGTCGGTGCGCACCGGCAGGACCACCGCCGCCGCGACGACCCCGCAGGCGGCGCCCAGCGCGGTCTCCTCCACGCGCAGCACCAGGACGGCCGTGCTGTAGGTGTTCAGCAGCGTGTACAACAGGCCGATCATCGCCGTCACGAAGAAGGACATCAGGGTGTAGGACAGCGGGGCGGTGTAGAACATCGCGAAGATGAACAGCAGCATCAACCCGAACGCCGTCCAGGTGTGGTGCCCGACCAGCCCCGCCAGTCCGATCCCCGCCACCACGCCCAGCACGGTACCCAGCACCCGGCGGTAGCCCTTGACCAGGATCTCCCCGGTGGACGCGGTGTTGATGAACACGATCCAGCAGGCCAGCACCGCCCAGTACCAGCGGTGGGCGGAGAGCAGCTCGCCACCCAGGATGGCGAGGGCGGAACCGACGGACACCTGTACCGCCGCCCGGGTGGTCGGCCGCAGCCGGTCCTGCCGCTCCTCCTCCCGCGGTTCGTCCTCGCCGCCGGCGATGGCGGCGTCCTCCGCGTCCAGCTCCTCGCGCGACCGGGTGGTGGCCGGGCTGTCGTCGGACTCGTCCTGCGGCCCGTCCAGGGCGATGCGCAGTCCCAGCACCGCCCGCGCGGCCTCCCCGACGCCTCGGAAGACGTCCTGGACGGCGGGCGGCGCGGAGGGCAGGTTCTCGCCCTCCCGGTAGCCGAGCAGCCGGTTGCGCACCTGCGACACGCCCGTCCCGGTGGCCCCGCCGGCCGACCGCAGCACCAGCACGCGCAGCGCCAGGAGGTCCCGGCGCAGCCCGTCGAGCGCCACGTCCCGCACCGGCTCCCCCGCCGAGAAGGGCACGGGCGCGCCCGGTAGGTGCAGGGTGAGCGTGTCCGCCCGCCGCTCGGCGCGCGCGGTGAGCAGCAGCAGGCCCAGCCGTTCGGCGGCGATCTCGGCGTCCGCGATCCGGCGCTGCACCATGCGGGCCACCCCCTCGTCCGCGGTGCCGTCCTCCAGCCGGCCCTGGATCATCAGGGCCGCCTCGTGCAACCGGGCCGTCCCGGTACGGACCTCGTCCAGCGCCTTGTCCGCCTCCTCGGGGCCGGCGGCGTCCAGCAACTGGACCTGAGCGTCGATCAGCTGGGCCAGCCGGGCCCGGAAAGCGCGGCGCAGCCGGTCCAGGATGCCCGCGGACGTCTGCCGTACGAGGACGAACCGAGCGGCCGCGGCGCACCCGAAGGCCACCGCGATCGTGCCGTACAGCCCCGGCAGTCCGCCCGGTGTGGCGCGCACGAACAGGGAGACGAAGTAGGTCTGGAAGGCGATGAGCCCCAGCGCGGTGCCACGGTCGCCGAACCGGCGGCCGTACACGGCACAGAAGATGAGCGCCACGAAGAACAGGTCGCCCGTCACCACCCGGGCGTTGAGCAGCGCGCCCAGTGACACGGAGGCCAGCGCGACCGGGAGGCCGAGCGCGAGGGTGACGGCCTGCCGGGCCGGCTGCTTCTCCCGGATGGCGAAGGTGGCGGCCATCGCCGCCATCGCGCCGGCCACCAGATGGGTCACACCCACCCGCAGCGGGCCCAGCACGAGCAGCGTGAGCGTGATGGCGGACACGGTCCGCAGTCCCGCGGTGAGCCGGAGCAGCCCGGGGTCGGACGCCGCGACCCGGTCCCACGCCCGCGTCCGCACCGACCGTCCCGCTGTGCTCACGCCGCCGTGCTCTCTCCCGTGTCGCGAACGTCGGACCGTGTTCTGAAGTCAGGCCGGGCCGTCAGGGCAGCGGCGGAGTGTCCTGGCCGCCCTCCACATGCGCCCGTACCTCCTCCGGCTTCATGTACGCGTCCGTGTACTCGAAGTCCTTGAGCTTCGCCGGCTTGCGGGCCTGGAACCCGGTACGCACGAAATCGTCGCCCGCGACCGCGTTGAGCAGCCAGTTCGTCATCACGCGGGTCTTGGCCACGTTGGTGCGCAGCGCCGACCAGTGGTAGCCGCGCGCCACGGCCTGGGCGGGCACGCCGCGCAGCTCGATGCCGAGCGGCTTGGACACCGCGTCCTTGCCGCCGAGGTCGACGACCAGTCCCAGGTCCTTGTGCACGTACGGCTGCATCGGCTGGTTGCGCAGCGTCGCGATGACGTTGTCGGCGACCACCTTCCCCTGCCGCATGGCGTGCTGCGCCGTCGGCGGACAGACCGCGCCCTCCTGGTCCTTCGCCTTGTCGGGGACGGCGGCGGCGTCACCGAGCGCGAAGACGCCGTCCTGGCCCGGCAGGCACATCTCGGGGGTGACCGCGAGCCGGCCGCGGACCGTCTCCGCGTCCAGCGTCGCGATCAGCGGACTGGCGACCACACCGGCCGTCCAGATGAGGGTGCGGGTGGGCACCACCCGGCCGTCGGTGAAGGTGACCTCCTCCGGAGCCGCCTTGGCGATGGACACGCCCAGGGAGACTTCGATCCCGCGCCGCCGCAGGATCTCCTGCGCGCTGCGGCCGAGCTTGTCGCCCAGCTCCGGCATCAGCTTGGGCGCGATGTCGATCAGATGCCACTTGATCAGCTTCGGGTCTATGCGCGGGTAACGCTTGACGGCGGCGTGCGTCAGCCGTTGCAGACATGCCGCGGTCTCGGTGCCCGCGTAACCGCCGCCGACCACCACGAACTGCAGTCGTGAGGCGCGCTCCGCCGGGTCGTGGCTGGCGTCGGCGAGGTCGAGCTGCGAGATCACGTGGTCACGGATGTAGGCGGCCTCGGCGAGGGTCTTCATGCCGAAGGCGTGCTCGGTCAGCCCGGGGATGTCGAAGGTCCGGGTGACGCTGCCGGGTGCCAGGACTATGTAGTCGTAGCGTTCGTCGACGATCTCGTCGGTGATGGTGCGGATGACGCAGACCTTGGCCTTCAGATCCACACCGATGGCGCCGCCCGGGATGATCCGGGTGCGGTACTTCTTGCTCCGGCGCAGGGAGACGGCGATCGACTGGGGTGTCAGCACACCCGAGGCGACCTGGGGCAGCAGGGGGAGGTAGAGCTGGTAGGCGAACGGTGTCACCAGGGTGACGTCGGCCTCGTCGGGTGCGAGTTTGCGTTCCAGACGGCGAACGCACTCCACTCCGGCGAAGCCTGCGCCAACCACCAGGATCCTGGGTCGTGTCACGGTGTCCATCCCTTTCTGCGGCTCCAGGCGGTTCGAGTCGACGCCGTTCGCATGCCCCTGGATCGCTGCTTCGCACCACATCGATCCCACCGTGCCCCGAGCCGCCATGCCAGCCAGGTGCGGCAGGCAGACGAACGCGTGGGCACCAGCATGCCCCGGCACCGAGCTGAGTAACCAGGGTTCCGCGTCAATATGCGGTGCGGGCCTCACCAGGGCAGGAACGCGTGGATGTCCTTGCCGGTGTCCGTCACCACCACGCTCACCTGATCGCAGAGCGTGTGCACGAGGTGCCAGCCGATGCCGCCGCCGCCGGCGTTCGGGTGGAACGGGCGCGGCTCCGGCCGGGTGGTACTGGTGTCGTGCATCGTGAGGTGCACGCCGTCGAACGTGCGTCTCATCCGCAGCTCGAAGGGGCCTGGTGCGTACTGTACGACGTTGGCCGCCAGTTCCGTCACGACCAGCAGGATGTCGTCCCAGGACTCGGGGGCCGACGGCGGTGCCGCCCGCGCCAGGGCAGCCAGGAACTCTTCCGCGGCGAGCCGCGCACCTGTCACATTGCGCAGCTCGCCGGCGAAGGAGACCGTGCGCTCGTGGGTCTCCTCCGAGTCCGGTGTGTCGTCCCAACGTGGCTCCGTAGCCATCACATCTTCCTCAGCCCGGATCATCGCGGCTGCCGTAGTTGCTCAGCTTTCCCACGTCCTTGGGTTCCCGCAGGCGAGCCGGGTACGCGTCCTCGTCCGGTCGCGGTCGTCACACCGCCGGCCGCCTCACCGGAACACGTTGTCCGAGTCCTCCCAGTCGGCGGGCTCGGCCGGTGCGGGCCGCGTCGAGACCCGGCTCCGTGCCAGGTACATCGCGTCGATCTCAGCGGCGAAGCGCTCGACGATCGCGTCCCTGCGCAGCTTCATCGACGGCGTCAGCAGCCCGTTGGCCGGGGCGAACGGCTCGGTGACCACCCGGTAGACCCGGATGGACTCGGCGCGCGACACCGCGCTGTTGGCGGCGGCGACGGCCCGGTTCAGTTCCTCGCGCAGCGCGCTGTCCTCGCGGTCCTCCCGGCCCGCGGTGTCGCCCTGCAGGGCCAGGACCGTCCGCCAGTGCGCGAGGAAGTCCGGGTCCAGGGTGAGCAGCGCCCCCACACAGGGCCGGTCGTCGCCCACCACCACCGCCTGGTGGATCAGCGGATGCATCCGCAGGCGCTCCTCGAGCGGGGCCGGTGCCACGCTCTTGCCGCCGCTGGTGACGATCACGTCCTTCTTGCGGCCCGTGATGGTCAGATAGCCCTCGGAGTCGAGCTGCCCGATGTCGCCGGTGGCCAGCCAGCCGCCGCGGGTCGCCGCCCGTGTCGCGGTCTCGTCGCCCACGTACCCCTGGAACACCGAGGGCCCGCGCACCAGGATCTCCCCGTCGTCGGCCACCCGTATCTCCGTGCCCGGCAGGGCCCGCCCTACGGTCCCGGACTTCTCCCGGCCGAGCGGCTGCATGGTGATCCCGCCGCTGCTCTCCGTCAGCCCGTACCCGTCGTGCACGTAGATGCCGATGCCCTCGAAGAACAGGGAGAGCTCGCGGCCGAGCGACGACCCGCCGGACGTGGCCCGGACCACCCGGCCGCCCAGCGTGGCCCGCAGCCGCCGGTAGACCGTCCGTTCGTACAGGGCGTGCTGCAGGCGCAGGTCGAACCCGGGCCCCGCCCCCTTGCCCAGCCGCTGCCGCTCCTCGGCCGCGGCGAAGTCCCGCGCGGTCTGCGCGGCCCGTTCGAAGAGAGCCCCGCGGCCATTCTGCTGGGCCGTGCGCAGAAAGGTCTTGTAGAGCCTCTCGAAGAGGGACGGCACGCCGTAGAGGTACGTCGGCCGGAACGTGCGCAGCGCCGACGCGAGCGCCGACTCGCTCATCTCCGGCTCGTGGCCCATGAGGACCCCGCCGCGCAGACACATCACCTGGACCATGAGCCCGTAGACATGGGAGAACGGCAGGAAGGCCAGCACCGACGCCTGTTCGCCCGGACGCGCCGCCGTGTGCCCCCAGCCCGCGAGAAGTGTGTCGCACGGATGGGCGAGCCCCCGGTGGCTCAGCGCACAGCCCTGCGGACGGCCCGTGGTGCCGGAGGTGTAGGCGACGGCCGCGGTGGAGTCCGGCATGACGATCCGGCGCAGCGACTCCACCGTGGTCAGTGACACGAACTCGCCCTGCTTCGCCAACTGCGCCAGCGCGCCGGCGTCCAGCTGCCACACGTGCTTGAGCCGGGGCAGCACCGCGCAGACCGTGCCGACCGTCATGACGCCCTGCTCGTCCTCCACCACCACGGCCACGCAGCCGGCGTCCCGCAGGATGAACTCGACCTGGTCGCGTGCGGACGCCGGGTGGATCGGGACCACCTCGGCGCCCACCGCCCACAGTGCGTGCGCCAGCACCGTCCACTCGTACCGGGTGCGTGCCATGACGGCCACCCGGTGACCGGGCGAGATCCCGGCGGCCACCAGTCCCTTGGCCACGTCGACCACTTCGTCCCGCAGGTCTGCGGCCGTCACCTCCTCCCAGGCGGCCGACGAGCCGTCCGGACGCCGGGCGAGCACCGGCAGGGTCGGAGTCCGGGCCGCCGTCTCGAAGACGCCGTCGGCCAGTCCGCCGGCCAGTGGCGGGACGGCCGCTGGAGCGAGAGCGAGGTCGCGCATGCGCTGCTCCTCGTGTGTACGGAGAGTGATGTTGCCGACGAGTCCCGTCGTCGGCGGTGCTCGAATCTAGCCCAGCTGCGAGCGGTTGGTGCCGGGAACGGAGAAGTCGTGGCCGACTGATGATCTCGGCCGTCCTGGGACTCGGAGGGCATGACTCACGTGCACCCCGACCCGGAGCCCGAGCGCACCACCGGCCTGGAGCCCGGGGGCGGCGTATGCCCGGCGAGACGCCGCCCGCGGAGAGCAGCATGCCCGAGGCCGGGCCCCTGGAGACGCACAACCCGCCCAAGGGCTGGGCGAAGGCCCCGCTCAGCTGATCCTGCTCCTCGTCGCCCTGGTCGCGGCCTTCTTCCTGGTGTACGCCCTGGCGCTGATCCTGTGAGACCGGTCGTGCCGGAGCGTGTCAGGACTGGGTGCGGCGCACGCACTCGGTGACCACGTCCCGCAGGCTGCCCGTGCGTTCCATGAGCTCACGCTGCACGCGGGCACCGTTGCCGCGCTCCAGCAGCTCGGTCACGGCCTCCTCGGCCCGGGCCAGGTCGCCGGTGCCGGCGAGGGCGTCCCGGGTGTGCTCCAGGAGGGCCCGCACCACCGTCCCGGCCGGCTCCGGCCGCAACGTCCCGGGATGCAGCAGCTCTCCGCTCAGACCCGACCGGGAGGCCTGCCACGTGGCCAGCCGCAGCAGGCTCACGCTGTGCTCGGCCGCTTCCCGGCCGGCCCGCCAGTCGCACGCGGCGGTCTCCACCAGGCCGCGTGCGAGCGTGGCGATGAGGACGGGCGTATCCGAGTGCAGGCAGACGTCCGAGACGCGGATCTCGACCGTGGGGTAGCGCTCGGACAGACGCGCGTCGAAGTAGACCATCCCCTCGTCGAGGATGACGCCGGTGGCCACCATGTCGGAGACCCGGCTGTGGTAGCGCTCCGGTGTACCGAACAACTCCGTCGGTCCGGCCGAGGGCCAGCGGCCCCACACCTGGCTGCGGTAGCTGTCGTACCCGGAGTCGTGGCCCTGCCAGAACGGGGAGTTGGCGCTGATCGCCGACAGCACGGGCAGCCAGGGCCGGACGCGGTCGAGGACCGCGACGCCCTCCTCGTCGGACTCAACTGCCACATGGACATGACAGCCACAGACGAGTTGCTCGCGGGTGGCGATGCCGTAGTGCTCCGCCATCCACCGGTAGCGGTCGTTCATGCTGATCGAGGGGCTCACCGGAAGCGGTGACGTGGCGAGCGCGGCGACCGCGCAGCCGATCTCCCCGGCGTGCCGGGCCGCCTCCTTGCGGCAGCGGACGATCTCCGCGCCGAGGTCCGCCATGTCCGTCTGCGGATGCGTGGCGAACTCGAGCATCTGCCCGTAGAGCTCCTTCTCGAAGACGTCCTGTCCGGGATCGTCCAGCGAGGCACGCGCGAGCACCGCGGCCGACAGTGCCTTCGGGTCGCCGCTCTCCGGGTCGACCAGAAGAAGTTCCTCCTCCACACCGACGGTGCGCACGTGGGGCCGCCCTTCTTCCGTGCCACGGCCGGGCGCCGCGGCTGGTACGACCCCGAATGCCCCTCGGAGGGCTGTCGACACCTGGGGCGCCCCCTCACGGCACCGGTGTCAGCCACACCGTGGCGAGCGGGGGAAGCGTCAACCGGATCGCGCCGTCCTCCGCCTTGACCGGATCCGGGACGGCGACGTCGCTGCCGCCGTACCGCAGGGCGTCCGTGTTGAGGACCTCCCGCCAGACGGGGACCTCCTCGGGCACGCCGAGGCGGTAGTCGTGACGGACGACCGGGGAGAAGTTCGACACCGCCAGCAGCGGCCGGCCCGCCGTGTCGAAGCGCAGGAAGGCGAAGACGTTGTCGTCCGCGGCGTCCACGGCGACCCACCGGAAGCCCCCGGGGTCGGCGTCGCGCTGCCACAGGGCGGGGGTGGAGCGGTAGACGGCGTTCAGGTCGCGGACCAGGTCCTGCACCCCCCGGTGGTCGCCCGCGGCGCAGTGACCGGGGTCCAGCAGCCACCACTCCGGTCCGTGGTCCGCGGACCACTCGGCGCCCTGGGCGAACTCCTGCCCCATGAACAGCAGCTGCTTGCCGGGATGCGCCCACATGAAGCCCAGATAGGCGCGGACGCCCGCCCGCCGCTGCCACCAGTCGCCCGGCATCTTCGACACCAGTGACCGCTTGCCGTGCACCACCTCGTCGTGGGAGATCGGCAGCACGTAGTTCTCGCTGTAGGCGTACACCATCGAGAACGTCATCTCATGGTGGTGGTACCTGCGGTGCACCGGCTCACGGGCGATGTACTCCAGCGAGTCGTGCATCCAGCCCATGTTCCACTTCAGCCCGAAGCCGAGGCCGCCGGTGTCCGTGGGCCTGGTGACGCCGCCCCACGCGGTGGACTCCTCCGCGATCGTCACCACTCCGGGCACCCGGCGGTAGACGGTCGCGTTCATCTCCTGCAGGAACGCCATGGCCGCCAGGTCCTCCCGGCCGCCGTGCGCATTGGGCTCCCACTGCCCCGGCTCGCGCGAGTAGTCCAGGTAGAGCATGGAGGCGACGGCGTCCACCCGCAGGCCGTCGATGTGGAACTCCTCGCACCAGTACACGGCGTTGGCCACGAGGAAGTTGCGCACCTCGGTACGGGCGTGGTCGAACTCGTACGTCCCCCAGTCCGGGTGCTCCGCCCGCCGCGCGTCCCCCGGTTCGTACAGCGGGTCCCCGTCGAAGCGGGCGAGGGCCCAGTCGTCCTTGGGGAAGTGCGCCGGCACCCAGTCCATGATCACGCCGATGCCCGCCCGGTGGCAGGCGTCGATGAAGTACCGGAAGTCGTCGGGGGTGCCGAGGCGGGCGGTCGGCGCGTAGAAACCGGTGACCTGGTAGCCCCACGAGCCGCCGAAGGGGTGCTCGGCGACCGGCATCAGCTCGACATGGGTGAAGCCCAGGTCCTTGACGTACGCGGGCAGTCGCTCGGCCAGCTCCCGGTAGCCGAGGCCCGGCCGCCAGGACGGCAGGTGGACCTCGTACACCGAGAACGGCGCTTCGTGCACCGGGGTCTTCGCCCGGTGCGCCATCCACTCCGCGTCGCCCCACTCGTAGTGCGAGGCCGTCACCACGGAGGCCGTCGCGGGCGGCACCTCGGTGCGCCGTGCCATCGGGTCGGCCTTGAGGAACCGATGCCCGTACCGTGAGGTGATCTCGAACTTGTACGTGGCGCCCTCCCCGACGCCGGGCAGGAACAGCTCCCACACCCCGGACGAGCCGAGGGAGCGCATCGGGAACGCCGTCCCGTCCCAGAAGGTGAAGTCCCCGGCGACCCGGACCCCGCGCGCGTTCGGCGCCCACACCGTGAACCGGGTGCCTGCCACCCCCTGGTGGACCATCGGCTCGGCTCCCAGGGCCCGCCACAGCTGTTCGTGCCGCCCCTCGCCGATCAGGTGCAGATCGATCTCGCCCAGCGCAGGCAGGAAGCGGTAGGGGTCGTGCACCTCCTGCTCGCCCTCCGCGTACTCCACCAGCAGGGTGTACGCGGGAACCGCGTCCAGGGGCAGAACGGCGGTGAACAGGCCGTCCCCCTCGGAGAGCAGCCGATGGCGCTCGCCGTCGAGTACGACGCTCACCGCGCGGGCGAACGGTCTGAGCGCCCGGAAGACGATCCCGGCCGCCGTCGGGTGGGCGCCGAGCAGCGCGTGCGGGTCGTGGTGGGCGCCCGCCAGCAGGCGTTCCCGGTCGGCCGGGTCCAGGGCGGGGGCCGGCAGCGGGCGGGGGCCGGCCGACTCGGGCAGTGAGTTGTCGCGCAGTGCCACGGTTCATCCTCCTCGTACGGCCAGTCGTTCGATCGCCGCCATCGGGACGGGGAGCCAGGCCGGTCGGTGCCTGGCCTCGTACAGCACTTCGTAGACCGCCCTGTCGGTCTCGTAGGCGCGCAGCAGCGCGTGCTTCTTGCGCGGGTCCCAGCCGGCGCGGGCCGCGTAGCCCGCGCAGTACGCCTCCCGGCAGCGCCGGGCCCACTCCGGGCGCCAGGGGCGCCGCTGGCGGGCCGCGTAGTCGAAGGAGCGCAGCATGCCCGCGACGTCCCGCACCGGGGACTGGGCCTCGCGACGTTCGGCGAGCGGGCGGGACGGTTCGCCCTCGAAGTCGATGACGAACCACTCCCGGTCCGCCCGCAGCACCTGCCCCAGGTGCAGGTCGCCGTGGATGCGCTGGGCGGGCGGTCCCGCGTCGCAGGTGGCGAGGGCGCCGAAGGCGGTGCGCAGACCGGTGACGAACGGCCTGAGTGCGGGGACACACGTTGCGGCGGCCTCCAGCCGGGCCTTCATCGCCGTCGCCGCGCACGCCGTGTCGCCGTGGACGCCGGCGGGGAAGGCGGACGCCAGGGCGAGGTGGACGTCTGCGGTCGCCTGCCCCAGTTCGTAGGCCTCCTCGGTGAAGTCCCCGCCGACGGCGAGCGCGCGCAGGGCCAGCGTCCAGCCGTCGGCGGCGTCGCGCAGGTACGGCTGGAGCACACCGAGCGTCGCCGCCCAGGGCTCGGTCGTGCGCAGCCAGGCCACCGGGGCGGGGACGCGGCCACAGCCCTGCGCGGCCAGTGCCCGGGTGACCTCCAGGTCCGGGTTGACGCCCGGCTGTATGCGCCGGAACACCTTCAGGATGAACGCGTCGCCGTACACCAGCGACGAGTTGGACTGCTCGGCGTCCAGCAGCCGCGGCGCGAGTCCGGTGGGGAGCTCGGCGGCCGGATCAACCTCGAAGCGTACCGGGCCCGCCGTACCGGGCCGCCTCAGCCGGTCCAGGAGCAACGCGGCCGAGCGCGGGTCGTGCAGTGCGTCATAGACCGTGAGACCGGCCAGCGGACCGTCCTGCACCCGGCCGATGAGCGCGCTTCCGAGGCGCGGTGACAGGTGCTCGTGCACACCGAGCAGCAACTGGTAGCAGTCACCGGGCGGGGGAGTGCCGCCGCCGGGCGACGGGACCGGAAAGCATCCGGCGTCGACCAGTACGTGCAGACAGCCCGGGAAGATCTCCGTCGCGGACAGCACGGTGAGCTCGGTGACGGGCCGGTCCTTGCCGGCGAACCAGCGCTGCCGGGGCAGCCACTCGCGCAGCAGCTCGCACAGCGAGGACAGGCGCCGCTCGATGCCCGTGCTTCTCCGCTGGAGTATTGCGGTCTTCGCCATGGTGACGCGTCCTTTCCTCGGCGACGCGCTCAGCGCCGTCGGCCGATGCGGGATGCGACTCGGGAGAGCCGGAACCAGTAGAAGCCGTGGCCTGCGAGGGTGAGGAGGTAGGGCAGTTCACCGATGGCGGGGAAGCGCACTCCGCCGATGAGTTCCACCGGGTGCCGTCCGTCGTAGGCCCGCAGGTCGAGTTCGGTGGGCTGGGCGAACCGGGAGAAGTTGTGCACGCAGAGGACCAGGTCGTCCTCGTACTCGCGGAGGAAGGCGAGGACGGCGGGGTTGGAGGACTGCAGTTCGGT
>NZ_JBSFIK010000024.1:0-75314 GCF_053597535.1 Streptomyces sp. NPDC001348
CGAGTACATCCAGTACGCGGGTGATGCTCCGCCTTGCGAGGCACCGCACCGGACGCCGCGAGCTTCCCGGCAAACCTTTCCGGTCGCAGCACTAGCCGGTTCGCGTGCGCGTCTGCCGGATGCGGTTCTGCTGTCGACCGCGGGTCGGTGGGGGCTGGTCGCGCAGTTCCCCGCGCCCCTGGGTCGGTTACTCTTCCCGGCCGGCAGAAGTGAAGCTCATGTCCGCGTAGCGGTCTCCTGCCACCTTGGCCGCTATCGGCTCCAGCTGGGCGAGTTCCTCCTCGGTCAGCCTGATGGCCGTCGCCGCCGTGTTCTCCTCCACCCGGGTGGGCTTGCGGGTGCCCGGGATCGGGACGACCGGGAGGCCGTGGACCGTCGCCTGCTGCTGGACCCAGGCCAGGGCGATCTGGCCGACGGAGACACCGTGGGCCTGCGCGATCTCGCGGATCGGCTCCAGCAGGGCCGCGTTCGCCGACGCGTTGTCCCCGGTGAAGCGGGGCTGCTGGCGGCGGAAGTCGCCGGCCGTCAGGTCCTGTTCGGCGTTGGCGAAGGAGCCGGTCAGGAAGCCGCGGCCGAGCGGCGAGTACGGGACGAGGGCCACGCCCAGCTCGCGGGCCGCCGGGACCACCCTGGCCTCGATGTCGCGGCTGAACAGCGACCACTCCGACTGCACGGCGGTGATCGGGTGCACGCCCTGGGCCGCGCGCAGTTCGCCGGCGGTGACCTCGCTCAGGCCGAGGTACTTGACCTTGCCCTCGCGCACCAGGTCGGCCATCGTGCCGACGGTCTCCTCGATGGGGACGTTCACATCGCGGCGGTGCATGTAGTAGAGGTCGATGACATCGACGTCCAGCCGCCGCAGGCTCGCCTCGACGGCCTGGCGGATGTACGGCGCGTCGTTGCGGATGATCCGCCGGGTCGGCTCGTCCGGCGGGATCGACAGGGCGAACTTGGTGGCTATGACGACCTCGTCGCGGTGCGCCTTGAAGAAGGGCGAGAGGAACTTCTCGTTCTCCCCGGCGCCGTACGCGTCCGCCGTGTCGTACAGCGTGACGCCGAGCTCCAGCGCCCGCTCCAGGGCGGCCCGGGACTCCCCCGCGTCGGCGGGACCGTAGCCGAAGCTCATGCCCATGCAGCCGAGACCCTGGGCACCCACCTCCGGTCCGCCTTCGCCGAGCCGTACCGTCGGAATCCTGGCGTCGGTCATCGAGTGGTCCCCTCCTGGGCGTAGAAACTGATCTTCCGGTCGAGCACGGCGAGCGTGTCCCGCAGTTCGGCGATCCGGGCCAGCACGTCCCGGCGGGTCGCCTCCAGCAGGTCCCGCCGCTCCCCGTAGGTGGTGTCGCCCTCGCGCACCAGTTCCGCGTACCGCACCATGTCGGCGACCGGCATACCGGTCAGCCGGAGCTTGCTCACGAAGTCCAGCCAGTCCAGGTCGCGGTTGCAGTAGCGGCGCTGGCCGGTGTGCGAGCGGTCGATGTGGGACATCAGGCCGATCCGCTCGTACCAGCGCAGGGTGTGGGCGGTGAGGCCGGTGAAGGCCACGACCTCGCTGATCGTGTATCTGTCCTGGCCGTCGGGACGCGGATGCCGGCGGGGTGGGGCGGAGCAGATGTCGGCTGGGGTGTTCGCTTCCCGCTCGGTGGTCACTGGCGTGGTCTGCATCACCGTCATGGCCCCCACGCTATGACCTTGGAGTGCACTCCAAGCAAGCGGACCGCGGTAAGAAATCCGGAGGACGGGTCGGGGGCGCGGTCGTTAGCGTGCGGGCCATGAGTCTCGTACGCCGTGCCACGCCCGCGGACGCCGCCGAAGTGCTGCGGCTGCGCCAGGTCATGATCGACTCCGTGTTCGCCGCGACGGGCGGCGCCACCGACTGGCATGCGGAGTCGCTGCCCACCCTGCGGGCCCGACTCACCGCGCCGGAGGGGGACTTCGCGGCCTTCGTGGTGGACCACCCCGAGCGGCCGGGGGCGCTGGCCGCGATGGCGGCGGGGACGCTGGAGTACCGGATCGGGCGGTCGGACAACCCGCACGGGCGGGTCGGGTACGTCTTCAGCGTCGCCACCGACCCCGGCGTGCGGCGTCGCGGTTACGCGCGCGCGTGCGTGGAAGAGCTGCTGGAGTGGTTCCGGGAGCGGGGCGCCCGGCACGTCGACCTGAACGCGTCCGCCGATGCCGAGCCGCTGTACGCGGCGCTCGGCTTCGTCCGCAAGCCCGACCCCTCGATGCGGCTGGCGCTCTGAGCCGCGGCTAGGCTCGGGCCATGGCGTTGAACAGCTTGGCGTTGATCGAGAACTGGCCCGTGCCGGCCGCCGCGACGGGTGTGGTGCGGGCCGACGGCACGGTCCTGGGGACCCATGGGCCGGTCGGGCGGCGCTTTCCGCTGGCCTCGGTCACCAAGCCGCTGGCGGCGTACGCGGTACTGGTCGCGTACGAGGAGGGGGCGATCGAGCTGGACGAACCGGCGGGGCCGCCCGGCTCGACGGTCCGTCATCTGCTCGCGCACACCTCGGGGCTGGCGTTCGACGAGCACCGGGTGACGGCGGCGGCCGGGGAGCGGCGGCTGTACTCCAACGCCGGGTTCGAGCAGTTGGGGGACCACATCGCCAAGGCGACGGACATCCCCTTCGCCGAGTATCTGCGGCAGGCCGTGCTGGAGCCGCTGGGAATGGCGTCCACGTCGCTGGAGGGGACCCGGTCCCCCGCGAAGGACGGGGTGTCGACGGTGGAGGACCTGCTGCGGTTCGCGGCGGAGGTGCAGGCCCCACGGCTCCTGGACCCACGGACGGTGGCCGAGGCGATGACGGTGCAGTATCCGGGGACGAAGGGTGTGCTGCCGGGGTACGGTCACCAGAACCCGAACGACTGGGGGCTGGGGTTCGAGATCCGTGACTCCAAGTCGCCGCACTGGACGGGGTCCTCGTCCTCGCCGCGTACGTTCGGCCACTTCGGTCAGTCCGGTACGTTCCTGTGGATCGACCCGGTGGCGGGGGTGGCGTGTGCCGCCCTGACGGACCGGGCGTTCGGGCCGTGGGCGGTCGAGGTGTGGCCGGTGTTCACGGACGCGGTGCTGGGGGAGCTGCGGGGCTGAGTCCTCCGGCGGCCGGGGCAGGGAGCGGCCTGAACGGCCTCGTCCTCAGAGTCCCCCAGAGGGGGCACCCCCGGAGAGCTGGGTGGGTCAGGTGTCGGGCATCTGCCAGACGAGCAGCTCAGCCGTGCCGACCGCCACCGCCTCCAGCCCCCGCGCCCCCGTGATCCGTGCTGCGTCCCCCTGCCCCAGCTCCTCGCCGCCCAACTGGATCCCGCCCCGCACCACGTGCACGTACACGTATCCCCCGTTCGGGATGGCCGTGCGTTGGCCCGGGGACAACCGGCGCACGTGGAGCATCGCGCCCGCCGACGGGACGGCGTACGGCGTGGAGTCGGCGATGCCGTGGACGATCTCGTAGGACGGGGTGCCGCCCGGGTCGCGGGGCGCGAGCCACATCTGGACGAAGGTGAGCGGAACCGCGCCCGCGTTGCGCTCGACGTGGCGGACCCCGGACGCCGCGCTCAGGCGCTGCACGTCGCCGGGGCGGACGACCGTCTCGTGGCCGGTGGAGTCACGGTGGGTCAGCTCGCCCTCGACCACCCACGTCACGATCTCGGTATGGCTGTGCGGATGCTCGTCGAAGCCGGCGCCCGGGGCGAGCCGCTCCTCGTTGCACGCGATGACCGCGCCGAAGCGGAGGTTGTCGGGGTCGTAGTGCGGGCCGAAGGAGAAGGCGTGGCGGGAGTCGATCCCGACCTCCGGGTCCCCTCCGCGGTAGCGCTCCGCCGCGCGCCGTACGTCCATCACGTGCACCACGGTAGACCCGGCGGCGCACGGGCCCGTCCCGATAAGGCAGTCTTGTCCCGTGCCCGAACCAGAAACCGGCAAGTCCGAACACGCAGCGCCCGACGTCCACCCGCACCAGGCGACCCTGCGGCGGCTGGAGAAGTCGTCCGGGAACCTCGCCGCGCAGGCCATCGCGCGGATGGACGAGACCCTGCCGTGGTACCGGGCGATGCCCCCGGAGAACCGTTCCTGGATCGGACTCGTGGCCCAGGCGGGCATCGCCGCCTTCACCGAGTGGTTCCGGCACCCCGACGCGCCGCAGGCCATCTCCACGGACGTGTTCGGGACCGCGCCGCGCGAGCTGACCCGGGCCATCACGCTGCGGCAGACCGTGGAGATGGTGCGGACCACCATCGAGGTCATGGAGTCCGCGATCGACGAGGTCGCGGCGCCCGGTGACGAGGGGGTGCTGAGAGAGGCACTGCTCGTCTACGCCCGGGAGATCGCCTTCGCCACCGCCCAGGTGTACGCCCAGGCCGCCGAGGCACGCGGTGCCTGGGACGCGCGGCTGGAGTCGCTGGTCGTGAACGCCGTGCTCAGTGGCGAGGCCGACGAGGGCGCGGTCAGCCGGGCGGCGGCGCTCGGATGGAACTCGCCCGAACATGTGTGCGTGGTCTTGGGCACCGCCCCCGACGGGGACAGCGAGCTGACCGTCGAGGCCATCCGGCGGGCCGCGCGACACGCCAAGCTGCAGGTGCTCACCGGGGTCCTCGGGGAGCGGCTGGTCGTCATCGCGGGCGGCAGCGACAATCCGCTGGCCGTGGCCCGTTCGCTCATCGGCCCGTTCGCCGCCGGACCGGTCGTCGCGGGTCCGGTGGTGCCCGACCTGCTGGCCGCGACCCGGTCCGCGCAGGCCGCGGCGGCCGGGCTGAAGGCCTGTACCGCCTGGCAGGACGCGCCGCGGCCGGTGCTGGCGGACGATCTGCTGCCGGAGCGCGCCATCGCCGGGGATCCGGGGGCGCGCGAGCAACTGGTGGAGGAGATCTACAGACCGCTGGAGGAGGCCGGGTCCGCTCTCCTGGAGACCCTGAGCGTGTATCTGGAGCAGGCCAGCAGTCTGGAGGGAGCCGCGCGGATGCTCTTCGTTCACCCCAACACCGTTCGCTACCGGCTCCGACGTGTGACTGACGTCACCGGTTGGTCGCCTTCCGATGTACGATCCGCCTTCACGCTGCGGATCGCGCTGATCCTGGGGCGTCTGGCCGATGGGGATACTCAGCCCTAGGCTTTTGTCGGAGGTCCACAAAACCCCCTTCCGTTCTTCGTCCCTGTCCTCACGGGCGGCCGTGCCCGTACCCAAGAGAGAGTGTGAGAGTGCTCGTACTCGTCGCTCCCGGCCAAGGCGCCCAGACGCCCGGCTTCCTGACTCCCTGGCTCGAACTGCCAGGCGCCGCCGACCGCGTGGCCGCCTGGTCGGACGCCCTCGGACTGGATCTCGCCCACTACGGCACGCAGGCCGACGCGGACGCCATCCGTGACACCGCGGTGGCCCAGCCGCTGCTGGTCGCCGCCGGACTGCTGTCCGCCGCGGCACTCGGTGACGTACTGCCGGGCGCGGTCGCGGGCCACAGCGTCGGCGAGATCACCGCTGCCGCGTTCGCGGGGGTACTGGACGACACCGCCGCGCTGGGTCTGGTCCGCAGGCGCGGACTGGCCATGGCCGAGGCCGCGGCGATCACCGAGACCGGGATGTCGGCGCTGCTCGGCGGCGACCCCGAGGTGTCCGTCGCGCACCTGGAGAAGCTCGGCCTGACCCCGGCGAACATCAACGGCGCGGGGCAGATCGTCGCCGCGGGCACGCTGGAGCAGCTGGCCGCGCTGAACGAGGACAAGCCGGAGGGCGTCCGCAAGGTCGTTCCGCTGAAGGTCGCCGGCGCCTTCCACACGCACCACATGGCCCCCGCCGTCGAGACCCTCGCCAAGGCCGCCTCGGCCCTGACACCGGCCGACCCGAAGGTCACGTACGTCTCCAACAAGGACGGGCGGACCGTCGCCTCCGGCCCCGAGGTGCTCGAGCGGCTGGTCGGCCAGGTCGCCAACCCGGTCCGCTGGGACCTGTGCATGGAGACGTTCGGGGAACTCGGCGTCACCGCGCTGATCGAGGTGTGCCCCGGCGGTACGCTGACCGGTCTGGCCAAGCGTGCCCTGCCGGGCGTCCGGACGCTCGCGCTGAAGACCCCCGCCGACCTCGACGCGGCCCGCGAGCTCGTCTCCGAGCACGCCGCCTAAGGAGCCCTGATGGCGAAGATCAAACCCAGCAAGGGCGCCCCGTACGCGCGCATCCTCGGTGTGGGCGGCTACCGTCCGACCCGGGTGGTGCCCAACGAGGTGATCCTCGAGACGATCGACTCCTCCGACGAGTGGATCCGCTCGCGCTCCGGCATCGAGACCCGGCACTGGGCGAACGACGAGGAGACGGTCGCCGCGATGTCGATCGAGGCGTCCGGCAAGGCCATCGCCGACGCCGGCATCTCCGCCGAGCAGATCGGCGCCGTGGTCGTCTCCACCGTCTCGCACTTCAGCCAGACGCCCGCCATCGCCACGGAGATCGCCGACAAGCTCGGCACGGGCAAGGCCGCCGCGTTCGACATCTCGGCGGGCTGCGCGGGCTTCGGGTACGGCCTCACGCTCGCCAAGGGCATGGTCGTCGAGGGCTCGGCGGAGTACGTGCTAGTCATCGGTGTCGAGCGGCTGTCCGACCTGACCGACCTGGAGGACCGCGCGACGGCCTTCCTGTTCGGTGACGGCGCGGGCGCGGTCGTCGTGGGCCCGTCCCAGGAGCCGCACATCGGCCCGACCGTGTGGGGCTCCGAGGGCGACAAGGCCGGGACCATCAAGCAGACGGTCCCCTGGGACCGCTTCAGGAGCGGCGACCTCTCCCGGCTCCCGCTGGACAGTGCGGGCAACGTCAAGTTCCCCGCGATCACGCAGGAAGGCCAGGCGGTGTTCCGCTGGGCCGTGTTCGAGATGGCGAAGGTCGCCCAGCAGGCGCTGGACGCGGCCGGGATCAGCGCGGACGACCTGGACGTCTTCATTCCGCACCAGGCCAACGAGCGGATCATCGACTCGATGGTGAAGACGCTGAAGCTGCCGGAGCACGTCACGGTCGCGCGTGACGTGCGGACCACCGGCAACACCTCGGCCGCCTCGATCCCGCTCGCGATGGAGCGGCTCCTGGCGACCGGCGAGGCGAAGAGCGGCGACACCGCACTCGTCATCGGATTCGGGGCGGGTCTCGTGTACGCCGCGACGGTCGTTACCCTCCCCTAGGCACTCCGTGCCGGATCATCATCGGGTCCGGTGCGGAAACACGAAACACCGCCACACCCTCTGGATTACTACGAAGGAGCGCCTGACATGGCCGCCACTGAGAAGGAGATCGTCGCCGGTCTCGCCGAGATCGTGAACGAGATCGCCGGCATCCCGGTCGAGGACGTCCAGCTGGACAAGTCCTTCACCGACGACCTGGACGTCGACTCGCTGTCCATGGTCGAGGTCGTCGTCGCCGCCGAGGAGCGCTTCGACGTCAAGATCCCCGACGAGGACGTCAAGAACCTCAAGACCGTCGGCGACGCGACCAACTACATCCTCACGCACCAGGCCTGAGTCACCCTCGGGCCGTCAGGCTGCAAAGCCCCGCCACCCGGCGGTGGCGCCGCTGAATCCCCATTCCGTTGGAGAAAGAATTCCCGTGAGCCCGACCAATCGCACCGTGGTCGTCACCGGTATCGGCGCAACCACACCGCTGGGTGGCGACGCAGCCTCGTTCTGGGAGGCCCTGGTCGCCGGCCAGTCCGGCGTCAGCCTGCTGGAGCAGGAGTGGGCGGCAGAACTGCCGGTCCGCATCGCCGCGCAGATCGCCGTGGAACCCGGCGAGATCATCCCCCGCCCGCAGGCCCGCAAGCTGGACCGGTCCGCGCAGTTCGCGCTGATCGCCGCCCAGGAGGCCTGGAAGGACGCGGGTTTCACCGCCAGGGCCGGCGAGGACACCTCCGTGAACCCCGACCGGCTGGGCGCGGTCATCGCCTCCGGCATCGGCGGCGTCACGACCCTGCTCGACCAGTACGACGTCCTTCGGGAGAAGGGCGTGCGCCGGGTCTCCCCGCACACCGTGCCGATGCTGATGCCCAACTCGCCGGCGGCCAACGTCGGTATCGAGCTGGGCGCCCGCGCCGGTGTGCACACCCCCGTCTCGGCCTGTGCCTCGGGTGCGGAGGCCATCGGCTACGCCATCGAGATGATCCGCACCGGCCGCGCCGACGTCGTCGTCGCCGGTGGCACGGAGGCGGCCATCCACCCGCTGCCGATCGTCGCGTTCGGCAACATGATGGCGATGTCCAAGAACAACGACGACCCGCGGGGCGCCTCACGCCCCTACGACTCCGGCCGTGACGGCTTCGTCATGGGCGAGGGCGCGGGCGTGATCGTCCTGGAGTCCGAGGAGCACGCGAAGGCCCGCGGCGCCCGGATCTACGTCGAGGCCGTCGGCCAGGGCATCTCGTCCGACGCCCACCACATCACGCAGCCCGAACCGTCCGGCAACGGCATCGCGCACGCGCTGCAGAACCTGCTCGACCACACCGACCTCAAGCCGGCCGAGATCGTGCACGTCAACGCGCACGCCACCTCGACGCCGCAGGGTGACGTCGCCGAGATCAAGGCGCTGCGGAAGGTGTTCGGCGACGACGTCGACCACATGGCGATCTCCGCGACCAAGTCGATGACGGGCCACCTGCTCGGTGGTGCCGGCGGCATCGAGACGGTCGCGTCGATCCTCGCCCTGACCAAGCGGACGGCTCCGCCGACGATCAACCTCGACCAGCTCGACCCCGAGGTGAACGCGGACGTGGTGGGCGGTGAGGCCCGGCAGCTGCCCGAGGGCCCCGTCGCCGCGCTGAACGACTCGTTCGGCTTCGGCGGGCACAACGTGGTGCTGGCGTTCCGGTCGGTCTGAGACCCTCCGGTACGAACCTGAAGGAGCCCCCACCGGCCGGTGGGGGCTCCTTCACGTGCGGGAGACGGGGCGCGGACGCGGGACGGGCTCACACCACCTGGTGCAGCCAGCGCACCGGGGCGCCCTCGCCCGCGTACCGGAACGGTTCCAGTTCGTCGTCCCACGGCTTGCCCAGCAGCTTGGCGATCTCGGCCTCCAGGTCCGTCTCGCCGCGCTGGGAGCGCGTCAGTGCCGCCCGCAGCCGGTCCTCGGGGATGAGGATGTCGCCGTGGATGCCGGTGACGGCGTGGAAAATGCCCAGGTCGGGGGTGCAGCTGTAGCGTTCGCCCTCGGCCGTGGGACAGGGCTCGGCGGTGACCTCGAAGCGCAGCAGGTGCCAGCCGCGCAGCGCCGACGCGAGCTTGGAGGCGGTGCCGGCCTCGCCCTGCCAGGAGAACTCCGAGCGCCAGGTGCCGGGGGCGGCGGGCTGCCGGATCCAGTCGAGGCTGACCCGGGTGCCGAGCACCCCGGCGACGGCCCACTCGACGTGCGGGCACAGCGCGCGCGGCGCGGAGTGCACGTACAGAACTCCACGTGTCGTCACCGGAACCTCCGGGCAGAGCGGGACATCTTGCTGACTGGCTGGCGGCAGTGGGGCGACGGCCGCGTTGATGGCGAGGCTACCGTGCGGCGGCGCAAGGAGTGTGACGTACTGTCTGTCCCGGTGCCAGGAAACGCCCACTATTCACCCATGGGGACGCTTGTACGGGTGGGAGCCGTTCCATGCCGCCCGTCGGGAACTCTCTCGCGTTGTCATGGGTTGGGGACGATGACGGCACGACGAAGGGGATGGGCCTCAGGCATGCGAAACCGACGCCGGCGGGCACGGACGGCGCTCACCGTCGTACTGGCAGCGGTCCTGGGCGTGGCCGGCTGCGACGCGGTGGGCGGCGCCTCCCCCGCGCCGAAGAGCGGCAAGGCGTCGCGTCCGGTCCCGGTGTGGGACTCGAGTCCCTCCTCGATCGCCGCCGTCGGCGACTCCATCACCCGCGGCTTCGACGCGTGCACGGTGCTCTCCGACTGCCCCGAGGTGTCCTGGGCGACCGGCACGAACACGCGGGTCGACAGCCTCGCGGTCCGGCTGCTGGGGCGGGCCGGGGCGGCCGAGCGCAGCTGGAACTACGCGGTGACCGGCGCCCGGATGACCGACCTGCCCGGGCAGATGGCCCAGGCGGTCACCCGGAAGCCCCAGCTGGTGACGGTGATGGCCGGCGCGAACGACGCCTGCCGGACGACGACCTCGGCCATGACCTCGGTGGCGGGTTTCCGGGCCTCCTTCGAGAAGGCGATGGGCACGCTGCGCGAGGCGCTGCCCAGGACGCAGGTGTACGTGGCGAGCGTGCCCAACCTGAAGCGGCTGTGGTCCGAGGGCCGGACGAGCCCGCTGGGCAAGCAGGTGTGGAAGCTGGGCATCTGCCCTTCGATGCTGGGTGACGCCGACGACCTGACCAGCGCGGCCACCCTGCGCCGGGACACGGTGCAGGAGCGGGTGCGGGCCTACAACAAGGTGCTCGAGGAGGTCTGCGCCAAGGACGAGCGGTGCCGCTTCGACGGGAACGCCGTGTTCGACTACCGGTTCGGCACCGGCCAACTGAGCCGCTGGGACTGGTTCCACCCCAGTACGGACGGCCAGGCCCGGCTGGCGGCGATCGCGTACCGGACGGTGACGGCGAAGGAGCCGGGCTCCTAGGTCCGCCGATCGGACGAGTGACCTAGGGTTTCCCACATGAGCGAACTTTTCGGCACACTTTCCGACGGCACCGAGGTCCGTCGCTGGACGCTGGAGCGCGCCGGGACACGGGTGGGGGTCCTGACGTACGGCGGGATCGTGCAGTCGGTGGAGGTCCCCGACCGGGAGGGGCGGACGGCGGACGTGGTGCTGGGGTTCGCCGGCCTCGACGGCTACCTCACACACCCGGAGCCGTATCTGGGCGCCCTGGTGGGCCGGTACGCCAACCGGATCGGCGGCGCCCGGTTCTCCCTCGACGGCGTCACCCACCCGCTCGTCCCGAACAACGGCCCGAACTCCCTGCACGGCGGCGAGCGCGGCTTCGACAAGCGGGTGTGGGACGCGGAGCCGGTGGAGCACGGGGTGCGCCTGACCCGGGTCAGCCCGGACGGCGAAGAGGGCTTCCCGGGTCGGCTGGAGGTCTCGGCGACTTACACCCTGGACGCGTCCGGCGCGCTGCGGATCGCGTACGAGGCGGTGACGGACGCGCCGACCGTGGTGAACCTGACCAACCACAGCTACTTCGACCTCGGCGGTGGCACGGGCCCGAGCGGCCACGAACTCCGCCTCGCCGCCTCCCGGTTCACCCCCGTCGACGCCGATCTGATCCCGACCGGCGCCCTGCGGGACGTCACCGGTTCGCGCTTCGACTTCCGTACGGCCCGTGAAGTCGGCACCGGCTACGACCACAACTTCGTGCTCGACAAAGGCGTCACGGACACCCCCGAGGAGGTCGCCGAGCTGCACGACCCGGTGTCCGGGCGGCTGCTCACGATCGCCACCACCGAACCCGGCCTCCAGGTGTACACGGCCGACCATCTGAGCGCCCCGTTCACGCCCAACGCCGGCATCGCCCTGGAGACCCAGCACTTCCCGGACTCCCCCAACCGGCCGGACTTCCCCAGCACGGAGCTGCGGCCGGGCGGGGTGTACCGCTCGGAGACGGTGTACGCCTTCGGGGTGCGGGTCTAAGCGGCTTCGCCGCGCATCCGGCGGGTGGCCTTCCCCAGGACGGCCATCGCGCCCAGGCAGACAAGCAGGGCGGTGCCGCCGATCAGGACCGGGGGCAGTGTGCCGCCCTTGATGCCCTCGCCGGTCACGGTGGTGGCCAGCACGAGGATGACCGAGTACAGGCTCCGGCCGACCCTGGCACCGGCCGGGATCACCCGCAGCAGCTGCGGGACGGTGGTCGCGGCGGCGAGGCCCATGCCGAAGGGGACGGCCGCGCCGAGCACCAGGGCGCCGAAGCCGAAGGAGTTGCCGTACGCGCCCCACCCGGCCCCCTTGAACAGCAGGTAGCCCGCCGCGCCGAAGGACAGCAGGACCAGCAGGCCGTTGACGTACGCGGCCTGCGTTGCCGCCTTGCGGGCGCCCGGCAGATGGGCGGCCGGGGAGCGCCAGGCGTCCGGGGTGATGAGCCGCAGCTGCCGCTTCATCGCCTGCATCTGCATCAGGGCGAGGACGCCAACGGCCACCATGGCCAGGCCGACGGCCGTGCCGGCGAAGCCGACCGGGGCGCGGGTGACGCCGTAGTGGGCGCCGCCGAAGGTGAGCGGGATGCCGAGGACGAATCCGTAGGCCATGAACTTGGCCTTCTGCTGGATCTTCACGACCAGCTCGCGCTGCCCCGGGGTGAGGTCCGGATCGAGCCGCACCCGGCCCTCACCGAGGCGCTGCTCGGGAGCGTGCGGCGGGTACGGCTGCCGGGGCTGCTGGTAGGGGTTGTGGGCCTGCGGATAGGGCTGTTGGGGCGGGTACGGCTGCTGGTACCGGGGTTGCTGCGGCGGGTACGGCTGGTACGGCTGCTGCTGACCGTACGGCCCCGGCTGCTGCTGCTGACCCTGACCTGGATACATGTGTGGCTTCTCCCCCCGTACCGGCGCGTGCCGGCGTGTTCCGTCGTCTCGCGGCCCGGGAGTCTGCCATGTCCGCCTGAGAGACCCGAGCCCCGGCCCGGAGGTCAGGTCCCGGACCGGGGCTGCTCATGGGGTGTCCCGGTCAGACGTTAATCGTCGCGGTGAGCCTGCGGTCGGCGATCGAGCGGCCGGCCTGGATTTCGTACGAACCCTTCACAAAGACCCAACCGTTCCCCTCCCAGATCTCGAAGGCGCGGCGCGGCACGGTGACGGTCACCTCCACGCTCTCGCCGGGCCCCGCCTCGGCGCCCGCGAACCCCGCGAGCCACCTGGCGGGACGGCCGGGGTCGGGTTCGCTCGGGGCCAGGTAGACCTGGACGACCTCGCGGCCCGGCCGCTCGCCGGTGTTGCGGACCCGGACCGTGACGGTGGTGCCGTCGACGTGGAGCGACTCGTACGTCCAGTCGGTGTAGCCCAGCCCGTGTCCGAAGGGGTACGACGGGGTGCGCCCGGCCCTCTCCCAGGCCCGGTAGCCGATGAACACGCCTTCCGAGTAGCGCAGCTCGCCGTTGTCCGGGACGACCCGGGTGACCGGGGCGTCGGCCAGGGCGCCCCAGGTGGTGGGCAGGCGCCCGCCCGGCTCGTACGCCCCCGTCAGCACGTCCGCCAGGGCCGCGCCGCCCTCCTGGCCGGGGAACCAGCTCAGCAGCACCGCCGCGGCCTCCTCCCGCCACGGCAGCTCCACCGGGGAGCCGGAGTTCACGACCACCACGGTGTTCGGGTTGGCGGCGGCGACGGCGCGGACCAGGTCGTCCTGGCGGCCGGGCAGGCGCAGGTCGGTGCGGTCGAAGCCCTCGGACTCCACGCGCTCGGTGGTGGCGACCACGACGACGGCCGTGTCGGCCTCGCGCGCGGCCCGGGCGGCCTCGGCGACGAGCGCGTCGGGGTCGCGGCGGGGTGCCTGGTGGGCGACGGCGAAGATGACGCTCTTCAGCGGGATGCCCGCCGGCTGCGTCACGACGTGGGTGAGGGACACCTCGACCGGTTCGCCCTCGGTGAGGGGGACCTCGGCGCGGGGCACGGGGGCGTCGAAGAAGGCGGCGAACGGGTCCTCGCCGGTGGGGCGCTGGACGTCGTCGTAGTACGTCGTGCCGCCGACGGCGAGGGTGAAGGCGCCCAGGCCGCGGATGCCGAAGGTGTGCGTACCGCTCTCGCGCGGGGTGAAGGTGCCGGTCAGCTCGACGGTGTGGAGGGCCTCGTGGGTGACCCCCTCGGGGATGTCGGAGCCCATCCACTGGATCTGCCCGCCGGGTGCGCTGCCGGTGCCGATCACCTGGCCGGCGGCGTCGCGGCAGATCGCGCGCAGGTCGAAACCCGGGTCCCCGGTGGCGAGTCCGGTGTTCGGGTCGGCGCCGACGGTGTAGGTGAGGGTGCCCTCGGGCAGGGCCGCGGTGAGGGCGTCGAGCGGGGAGACGACCCGGGGCGGGAAGACGGTGGCGGAGCCGCCGCCGAGCACGCGGGCGTCACGGGCCGCGGCGCCGCTCAGCGCGACCTTTCCGGGCCTCAGGGGCAGGGCGGGGCGCTGGTCGCGGATCTCGTTCCGTACGAGGACGAAGGAGCGGCGGGCGATCTCACGGGCCAGGGCCTGACCGTCGACCGGCCGCGGCGGCTCGGTGACCACCGGTCGGGCGCCGGCCAGGACGCCGACGCGGGCGGCCAGCCGCAGCACGTTCCGCACGGCGGCGTCGACCCTGGCCTCGGTGACCGTCCCCTCCCACACGGCCCGGGCGAGGGCCTCGCCGTACACGGTGACCGGGCCGGGCATGGCGATGTCGAGGCCGCCGCCGATGGCGCCGGCCGTGGAGCGGGCGGCCGTCCAGTCGGAGACGTTGACCCCGTCGAAGCCCCACTCGCCGCGCAGGACCTCCTCGACGAGGTGCCGGTGCTCGGTCATCGTCGTGCCGTTGACCGTGTTGTAGGCGGTCATCACGCCCCAGGGGCGGGCGTGTTCGACGATCGCCTCGAAGGGGGCCAGGTACAGCTCGCGCAGGGTCCGTTCGTCGACCAGGTTGTTCACCGTCAGGCGGTCGGTCTCCGCGTCGTTGGCGACGAAGTGCTTGACGGTGGTGCCGACACCGCCGGACTGCACACCGCTCACATAGGCCGCGCCGATCCGTCCGGTCAGGTACGGGTCCTCGCTGTAGGCCTCGAAGTGGCGGCCGCCCAGCGGGGAGCGGTGCAGGTTGACGGTGGGCGCGAGCAGCACGTGGACGCCCTTGCGGCGGGCTTCCTGGGCGAGCAGCACTCCCGCGCGGCGGGCCAGTTCCGGGTCCCAGCCGGCCGCGAGCGCGGTCGGTGAGGGAAGGGCTACGGAGGGGTCGTCGGCGGTCCAGCGCACGCCGCGGACGCCGATCGGGCCGTCGGACATGACGAGGGACGCCAGACCGATCTCCGGCAGCGCGGGCAGGGTCCACATGTCCTGGCCGGCCAGCAGCCGGGTCTTGGCGGTCAGGTCGAGCCGGCCGAGCGCGGCCTCCACGACCGCCTCACGGGCCTGGTCGTCCGGGGTTCCCACCATCGCGGTGCCTCCTCGTCGAAGTCCGTCCGGTGCCCCCATCCTTCCCCGCCGGAGGCTCGTCCTACTGCCCCCAGGCGACGGCCAGCGTCTTGCTCAGCAGACAGACCAGGGCGAGGACCAGCGCCCACCCCCATGCCCCGGCGACGGCGAGCGCGGCCACGCCGGTACCGAACCACACCAGCTCGAACCCGGCGCGGACCGCGCCACGGGTCTTGTACGCGGCCTTCGGTGACGCGAAGAGCGCCCACAGCACCATCAGTACGGCGGGGGCGCCGAGCCCGAGCAGCCAGGCGAGCGGTGCGGCGACGTCGAGGGTGAACCCCCAGTACGCGACGGCCGCCAGGGCGCCCAGTTCGATGAGGAACAACACGCCGAGATTGGCTGCCTTCATGCTGCCGCAGGCTAGGCCGGGACCGCGGCGCCTGCCAACTCGGTTTCCTCCGCCGCGAAGCGACCGCCGGCCGCGTGTGGGCCGGGCGCGCCCCCGGAGCCGCGGCCCCGGATCCGCGGCCCCGGGACCGCGGCTCCGCGCGGGCACCGGGCACGGTCACCTTCCGGCCGGCACCGCCGCCACGATCTCGATCTCCACCTGTGCCTCCGGCCGGAACAGCCGCGGGACCTCGAAGGTCATGCTGGTGGGCGGGGTGCCGGTGAGGAACTCCCGGCGCACGGCACCGTATTCGTCGAGCCGGGAGATGTCGGTCAGGTACGTGCGGATGTTGACGACGTCCGCGAGGCCCGCGCCGTGCGCCTCCAGCAGCGCGGCGATCGTCTCGAAGACGCCCCGGGTCTGCTCGGCGAGGGTCGCGCCCTCGGCGATCTGTCCGGAGAGGAACAACAGGACGCCGCCGTCGGCCTGTTCTACCCGGGCGACCTGGGAGTAGTAGGGGCTGAGGGGCTGGGGCGCGGAGGCGGGGCTGTCCAGGGTGATCTTCACGGGGCTCCTTGGCAGGCGACCTTCTCGGCCTTCTCGATCGGTTTCCTGGCTCGACGCTAGGCCCGCCCCCGTGATGCGACAAGCGAATGTCTAGCATGGCGGCCATGCGCGACACGCATGGCAAGGTCTGCCCCGACCTCCCCGAACTCTCCACGGCCTGGCTGCGGGTGTTCCTGGAGGTGGCCCGCAGCGGCTCGTTCACCGTGGCCGCGCGGACGCTCGGCTGGACGCAGTCGGCGGTGTCCCGTCAGGTGGCGTCGCTGGAGGGGGCGCTCGGCGGGGGCCCGCTGTTCGACCGGCTGCCGAGGGGCGTACGGCTCACGGAGGCGGGCCGGGCGTTCGTCCCGCACGCGGAGGCGGTCGCCGGGGTGCTGCACGGCGCCGCGCGTGAACTCGCGGCGCTGCGCGAAGTGGCGGGCGGGCGGCTGAGGTTCGGGGCGTTCCCCACGGCCGACGCGGCGCTGGTGCCGCACGCCCTGGCCGCCTTCCGGGCCCGTCATCCGCGGGTCCGGGTGCACCGCGAGGAGGGCCTCACGCCCGCGTTCCTGGACCGGCTCGGCACCGGCCACCTCGATGTGGCGATCGTCTCGACGACCGGTCGCGTCCCGCTGGAGGGGTACGACCTCCACCACCTCCTCGACGAGTCCCTGTACGTCGCCGTCCCCGCCGGCCACCCCCTGGCCGGTCATCAGGGCCCGGTCCCGCTCGACCGGTTCGCCGACGCCGACTGGATCTCCGGCAGCCCGCACCCCGAGGGCACCCTGCTGGACGCCGCCCTGCGCCGCGGCTTCCGGCCGCGCGTTTCGCACGTCGTCGCCGAGTGGACGGCCAAGCAGGGCTACGTCGCCGCCGGTCTCGGCGTGGCCCTGGTCCCGGCGCTGGCCGCCGAGTCCGTCCGGCCCGACATCACCCTGCTGCGGGTGCTGGACGAGGGCGCCCCGGCCCGGGCGGTGTACGCGGCGACGGCACGGGGAGGGTCCCCGTCCCCGGCGGTCCACGCGTTCCTGGCGGCACTGCGGGAGGCGGCGGCCAGGATGCCCGCCTGACGGCCGGATGCCCGCCTACCGGACGCCCGCCCCGACGGGACGGCGCGAGCGCGAGCCGGCGGACCGGTGTGCCGGGCCGGCGGCCGTGATGACCGCGACGGCACGTACCGGGGTCACGGGGTGACGTCCTCCTCCTCGGCGGCGGCGTCGTCCTGGGCGGTCTCCTCGCCCAGCAGGTCACGGGCGAGGAGAGTGGCGCCCGCGACCGCGCCCGGCATCAGGAACACCGCGACGAACGGCACCAGGAAGGCCAGGCCCAGGGGCGTGCCGAAGCCCCAGACCAGGGTCTTGCGGGAACGGAGCAGGGTGAGGCGGGCGCGCAGTTCGACGCCGCGGCGCTGCAGGGCCACGGCGGCGAGTTCCTCTGTGAGGAAGAAGCCGGTGACGAAGAAGCCGATCACTGGTACGACGGTCTGGCCGACGAAGGGCAGAAAGCCCAGGCCGAACAGCAGTACGCCCCAGAGGGCGGCACGGACCACGATCCGCAGGCTGTCGCGGGCGGAGATCCACAGCTCGCGCCAGAGCGGGAGGCCGGACTCGGGTGCCGTGCCGTCGGGTGAGACGTCCCGGTCGACCTTCTCGGAGAGGCTCTCGTAGAAGGGCTGGCCGACGAGCAGTGTCACGGCCGTGAAGGTGACGACGGACAGCAGGAGGCCGAGGGCGAAGAGGACCGCTGTGAGGAAGCCGCGGAACAGGCCCTGCCAGGGGCTCGACCAGTGGTCGGCGAACGGGGTGGCCCAGGCCACGAAGTCCTCGCCCCACAGGGCGAGGGCGACCAGCGCCGCCGCGTACAGGACCAGGGTGATCAGCCCGGGGAGCAGTCCGAAGCCGTAGCTCCTGCCGTGCCGGGCCACCCAGCGCTGGCCCTGCAGGAGATAACCGAAACCCGCCCCGAGATCACGCATGGGGGAACCCTATAGGGGCGTGTCGGTGCCCTGGTCTGCGCCTCGGGCCTCCAGCATCCGCCGCAGCAGGTCCCGCAGGGCGAGCCGCTCCTCGTCGGACAGCCCGGCCAGTGGTTCGCGGGCGAAGCGGAGGCCTTCGCGCAGGTCCTGGGCGACCCTGCGGCCGTCCTCGGTCGCCGCCGCCAGCTTCACCCGGCGGTCGGCCGGGTCGGGGCGGCGCTCCACCAGACCGCGGGACTCCAGCCGGTCCACGATCCCGGTGACGTTCGACGGCTCGCACTTCAGCTTCTGCGCCAGTTTGCGCATGGGCAGCGACTCGAGGGAAAGCAGACTGAGTAGCCGGGCCTGCGCGCCGGTGAGCGTGTGCTCGCCCGCCGCCTCCTCGTAGTCCGCGTAGAACCGGGCCACGACGTCCCCGATGAGCTCGACGACCTCCATGGTCAGGGCGTCGGGCCGGCCGGTCCGCCGGGTCTTCGATGGGGTGGACATGCCTTCAGGATACCCGCTTACTTGACATCCTGAAATATTCAGGAGCATCGTTGTTTCAGGTACTGAAGTAACTGCTGGAGCGAACGCGAAAGGCATTGTCATGATCAACCGCGAGTGGCACCTGCTCAGCCGTCCCGTCGGCTGGCCGAAGCCCGAGGACTTCGCCCTGGTCGAGGCGGAGGTCCCGACCCCGGGCGAGGGTCAGGTGCTGGTGCGGAACGAGTACCTGTCCGTCGACCCGTACATGCGCGGCCGGATGAGCGCCGCCAAGTCGTACGTCGCACCGTTCGAGCTGGGCAAGGTCATGCAGGGCGGGGCGGTGGGCGAGGTCGTCGCCTCCAACGCCGAGGGCATCTCCGTCGGCGACCACGTGCTGCACTTCTTCGGCTGGCGGGAGTACGCGGTCCTGGACGCGAAGAACGCCGTCAAGGTCGACCCGGAGGCCGCGCCCCTGTCGACGTACCTCGGTGTCCTCGGTATGACCGGTCTGACCGCCTACGCCGGTCTGCTGCGCACCGCCTCCTTCAAGGAGGGCGACTCCGTCTTCGTGTCGGGCGCGGCCGGCGCCGTGGGCAGCCAGGTCGGCCAGATCGCCAGGCTCAAGGGCGCCTCGCGGGTCATCGGCTCGGCCGGCTCCGACGAGAAGGTGAAGCTGCTCGTCGAGGAGTACGGCTTCGACGCGGCCTTCAACTACAAGAACGGCCCGGTGAGCGAGCAGCTGCGGGAGGCCGCGCCGGACGGCGTCGACGTCTACTTCGACAACGTCGGCGGCGACCACCTGGAGGCGGCCATCGGCCAGCTCAACCAGGGCGGGCGGATCGCGGTCTGCGGCATGATCTCGGTCTACAACAACACCGAGGCCGCCCCGGGCCCCAGGAACCTCGCCCGCCTCATCCAGACCCGGGGCCGCATCGAGGGCTTCCTGGTCGGCGACCACTACGACCTGCAGCCGCAGTTCGTCCAGGAGGTCGGCGCCTGGGTCCGCTCCGGCGAGCTGAAGTACCGCGAGACGGTCGTCGAGGGCATCGAGAACAACGTGGAGGCGTTCCTCGGCGTCCTGCGCGGCGACAACACCGGGAAGATGATCGTCAAGCTCTGAGCGCAGTCGCCCCGTGACGCCCGCCGGACCGCGGTCGTTGCGTACGACGGAGGCCGCACCCTTGGACGTGGGGTGCGGCCTTCGCCCCGTCCCGGGGGCGGATCAGCTCGCCAGGGCCGCCCGGTGCACCGCCCTCGCCAGCCGCTCGTTCTCCGGGGCGGCGCCGCCCGGGAAGGTGAACCGGCGGCGGGTGTAGCCGTACGCGAGGCCACTGCGCGGGTCCGCGAAGGCCTGGGAGCCGCCCGCGCCGGCGTGCCCGAACGCCCCCGCGCCGAGGAAGGGGTACCAGGCGTCCGCGGTCGCCTGGAACCCCAGGCCGAACGCCTTGTGGGCCCGGCCCACCAGGTCGTACCCGGCGGAATGGAGCTGCCCGAACTCCGCCACCGTGTCCGGCTTGAGCAGCGGCGCGTCGCCGTCCCGCGCACTGATCATCACCGTGTACAGCCCGGCCAGCCCGCGCGCCGAGGCGACTCCGCCCACCGACGCCGGGCCCTTGGCGCGGATCAAGGGGTCGTTGGGCAGTTCCTGCAGGTCGGTCGGCTCGGCCGCGTGCCGGTTCAGGGCTATGGCGGCCAGCGTGTGCGGCCCGGTCGGACTCGCGTCCAGCAGAGCCTGCTGCTTCGGGGTCGGCAGCATCGGCTGGACACTGCGGAAGAGCGGCTCCCGGGAGGGCGGGAGCCCCAGGAAGAAGTCCAGGCCGTAGGGGGCGCGCACCCGCTCCTCGTGCAGTTCCTGGATCGTGCGGCCGGTGGCCCGCCGCACGACCTCGCCGGTCAGGGCTCCGATGACCAGGGCGTGGTAACCGAAACCGGTGCCGGGCCGCCAGAACGGCCGCTGGTCGGCGAGGCGTTCGGCCATCGCCCGGTCGTCGGCCAGTTCCGCCGGGGAGAAGCCGGAGTCCGTGCCGACCAGGCCCGCCCGGTGCGCCAGCAGGTCGCGCAGGGTCAGTGCTCCCTTGCCCTCGGCCGCGAACTCCGGCCAGTAGTAGGAGACCTTGCGGTCCAGTTCCAGTGTGCCGTCCTGCACGAGCAGCGCCACGACGAGATAAGCGGCCCCCTTGGTCGACGAGTAGACCCCGTACAGGGAGCCGGCCTCGACGCCTTCGCCCGCCCACAGGTCGACGACCCGCCGCCCGTTCACGTAGGCGCACAGCTGGCCCTCGTAGTCGTCGCGCTCCTCCGCCACGAACGCGGCGAACTCCTCGCGCACCGTCTCGAAGCCATCGGCGACCGTGCCGTGGACGGTGATCTCCTGCGTCATCCGCGTGCCTCCTCCGGGATGGTTCCCTAGATCGAATACGGCGCGACGCATCCCTTCGACTCAACCGGTGGATGGCCCACCCATCTGTTGCCGTCCTCGTCGCCGCGATGTCTCCCGCGGACGGCCCGCCGCGGGCATGCTGGTGAGGGCCCGGGGCGGGCAGCGGACAGGCGGGAGGGGCCATGGCCACGTTTTCCTCGCTCCCCAGCGGGAACGACGTACTGCGCATGCTGCGCGGCACCACCGACATCACCGGCCAGCTCCTGGACACGGCCGGCAACATCACCCGGATCGCGGTCAACACCCTCGACCCGAGGGGTGGTTCGGGCCCCGAGCTGCTGCGGGTGCTGCACCGGACGACCGCCGGACTGGCCGAGGCCAGCGCCTCACCGCAGACTCAGGAGGCGTTCCGCCGCATCGTGGACACCCTCACCCGGCTGGGCACGACCGGCGCCCCGCTGGCGACGCACCCGGTCAGCGAACCGGCCCAGGTCCTGCTCGCCGCCCTCGGCGACAGCCTGCTTCCGGTGCTGGACGCGATGGAGCCGGCGGTGGAGGAGTCGGCGGCGGTGGCCGGGGAGCTCACCGAGGCGCTGTCCCCGCTGCTGCCCGCGACGGCGGGGCTCGCCGCGGGCCTTCTGCTCGTCCTGATCCCGGTGCTCCGTGCGGCGGCCGAGGTCATGCGGGACTCCACTCCCGAACTGCGCCGCATCGCCGACGCGCTGACCGCCGCGATCGCTCCCGCGCTGCCCCTCCAGGTCGCCCTGGCGGAACGCGCGGCCGCGGTCGCCGCCGATGTCGCCCGGGCCACGCTGCCGCCTTTCGCCGACCTGACGGAGGCGGCGACAGCGGCGACGAAGGCGGCCCGGCCGGCCCTGGTCGCGGGCGAGGAACTGTTCGTGGCGGGCCTGGAACAGCTCCAGCCCCTGCTCCTGGCGACCGCCTCCCGCACGGGCCGCGCCGCCCGGGCGGTGGCGGTACGCGTGTCGGCGGCGGTCAGTCCGGCGGCCGAGCGGGGTGTGGTCGTGGCGGTGACCCCGGCGTAGCACCGACGGGCGGGCACCGGGGTCAGGAGCACCACCACAGGAACCGTTTGCACGTCTGCGACGGCGACGGTTGCGGAGTCGGGCCGGAGGTCGTCGGGGCCGCCGTCGGGGTGGTCGTCGGCCCGCTCGTCGCCGGGGGGTTCGGGGCCGCGGTGGTCCCGCCCGAACCGGTCTGCGCCGACTGCCGCGCCTTGGCGGTGCCGCCGTCGTCCGGGGAGTGCGAGGCCTTGTCCTTCGGGGACCTGGAGGCGGAGGGCGAGGAGGAGGCGCTCCGCGTGGGCGCGCTCGTGCCGCCCCGGGAGGCCTCGTCCACGGGGCGGGCCGTCGGGGCCGGACCGGCGGTCGACGCACCGCCGTCCGGTGCCTCGCCCCCGGCCGTCGCGGGGTTCGGGTTCGAGAAACCGGGGGCGTCGATGCCCAGTTCGGCGAGGCTCAGGCCGCCCGCCGCGAGGACGAAGCCCGCGGAGACCAGAAGGATGCGCCGCCGTCGGCGGCGGTGCGCCGCGGCCTTTCGGTCCCGACGGCTCGCGGCCGCGCCCGCCGGCCCCTCGTCGGCCCCGCCGCGCCCGCGCCCGCCCGACCGGCGCCGGGCCGCCGCCCGCCCCTGCGGTTCACCCCCGGCCGCGCCGGCCGCGCGGTCCGCGTCGTCGGCGCCGGTCCCGTCGGCGTCGGCGTCGGTCCCGTCGGCGTCGGCGTCGGTCCCGTCGGCGTCGGCGTCGTCCGCGTAGGGATCGTCGGCGTCGGCGTCGTCCGCGTAGGGATCCTCGGCGTCCTCGTGCGCGTAGGGATCCTCGGCGCCCTCGTGCGCGTGGTGGTCCACCGCGCCCTCGTGGGGTTCGTAGGCCTCGTACGGCTCGTAGGCCCCCTGAGGCCGGTACGGCGTCGCGGCGCCCTCGGGCGCGTACGCGTGGGAGGTCCGGGCCGGCGCGCCGCACCCCGGGCAGGTGAGGGCGCCATTGAGGTGCCGACGGCACGGGTCGCAGAAGTCCATGACGCGGGAAGACTAGGTTCCCGGACGGTAACGTTCCTAGGTGCCTCTGTGAAGGTTTCGTAGGGGACCGAAAGAGTTCTCGAAAGCCTTGTCGAAACCGTTACCTGTGCGACCCATTGACACCCACCTCACCCCATCCTTACTGTCACGCCAGCATTTCGAACGTGTGACGAAATCTCGAACAGCTGAGGGGCAATCTCCGTGCGCATCACCGGAATCAGCACACACGTGGTCGGCACGCCGTGGCGCAACCTGACCTACGTCCAGGTGCACACCGACGAGGGGATCACTGGAGTCGGCGAGACCCGGATGCTCGGTCACACAGACGCGCTGATCGGCTACTTGAGGGAGGCCGAGGCCAATCACATTCTCGGCTCCGACCCGTTCGCTGTCGAGGACCTCACGCGCCGGATGAAGTACGGCGACTACGGCCGCGCGGGTGAGATCGTGATGTCCGGCATCGCGGTCATCGAGATGGCCTGCTGGGACATCAAGGGCAAGGCGCTCGGCGTCCCGGTCTGGCAGCTGCTGGGCGGCAAGGTCACCGACAAGGTGAAGGCCTACGCCAACGGCTGGTACACCACCGAGCGGACCCCGGAGGCCTACCACAAGGCCGCCCAGGGGGTCATGGAGCGCGGTTACAAGGCGCTCAAGATCGACCCCTTCGGCACCGGGCACTTCGAGCTCGACCACGAGCAGACCCTGTACGCCGTCTCCCTCATCGAGGCCGTCCGGGACGCGATCGGTCCCGACGCCGAGCTGATGCTGGAGATGCACGGCCGCTTCTCCCCCGCCACCGCCGTCCGGCTGGCCAACGAGATGGCGCCCTTCAAGCCGGCCTGGCTGGAGGAGCCCTGCCCGCCGGAGAACCTGAAGGCGCTGGAGAAGGTCGCCGCCAAGGTCGACATCCCGGTCGCCACCGGTGAGCGCATCCACGACCGCATCGAGTTCCGCGAGCTCTTCGAGAGCCAGGCCGTGGACATCATCCAGCCGGACGTCGGCCACATCGGCGGCATCTGGGAGACCCGGAAGCTGGCGGCGACCGCCGAGACCCACTACATGCTGGTGGCCCCGCACAACGTGGGCGGCCCGGTCCTGACGGCCGCGAGCCTCCAGGTCGGCTTCACCTCCCCCAACTTCAAGATCCTCGAGCACTTCAACGACTTCGCCGACGCGGAGATCAAGAAGGTGGTCAAGGGCGCCCCCCAGGTCGTCGACGGCTACTTCCACCTCTCCGACGCGCCCGGCCTCGGCGTCGAGCTGGACACCGACGCGGCTGCCGAGTTCCCGCAGCAGCAGGCCCGGTTCGACCTGTGGGCCGAGGGCTGGGAGCAGCGCAAGCCGAAGGGCACCAAGTGAGCTGCGCCGTCCTGATCGAGGCGCCGGGCACCCACCGGGTCGTCCCGCACGAGCCGCGCGAGCCGGGTCCCGGCGAGGCGCTGGTCGCCGTGCACGCCGTGGGCATTTGCGGAAGCGACCGCGAGGTGTACCAGGGCAACCGGCCGGAAGGGTACGTCCGCTACCCGCTCACGCCCGGCCACGAGTGGTCCGGGACCGTGCGGGCGGTGGGCGCCGGGGTCCCCTCCTCCCTGGTCGGCCGCAAGGTCGTCGGGGAGGGGTTCCGCAACTGCCAGGTGTGCGACCGCTGCCACGCGGGCGAGACCACCCTGTGCACCGCGGGGTACGAGGAGACCGGCTTCACCCAGCCGGGCGCCATGGCCACCACGCTCACCCTCCCGGCCCGGCTGCTGCACCCGCTGCCGGACCACGCCGACCTGACCGCCGCCGCCCTGCTGGAGCCGGCCGCCTGCATCGCGGCCGCCGCCCTGAAGGGGAACGCCCAGCCGGGCGAGCGGGTGGCGGTCGTCGGCACCGGCACCCTCGGGATGTTCGCCGTGCAGTTCCTGAAGGCGGTCTCCCCCACCGAACTGCTGGTCGTCGGCACCCGGGGCGACCGGGAGGCGCTGTCGAGGCGGTTCGGCGCGACCGACTTCCGGCTGAAGGACGAGGAGCTCCCGGACGACTTCGACGTCGTCATCGAGACCGCCGGCTCCGCGTCCGCGGCGCGGACCGCCGCCGCCCTGCTCAGGCGCGGCGGACGCCTGGTCCTGACCGGGATCCCGGCGCCGGGCGCCGACGGTCTCGACCCGACCGACCTCGTCGTACGGCAGCTGGAGGTGCACACCGTCTTCGGTGCGCCGCCCCAGGCCTGGTCGCACACGGTGCGGGTGTTCGGCGCCGGGTTGCTGGATCCACTGCCACTGGTCACGCACGAGCTGCCACTGACCGAGTTCTCGCAGGCCATCGAGCTGGTCGGCGCAGGCGACCCGAAGGTCGGCAAGGTGCTGCTCCACCCCTAGCCGTACGCCGGTACGGGGGTGACCTGACCGCCCCCGCACCGGCGTGCACCAGCTTTTTCCGTACCCCGAGCCGCGAACCTCGTCCGAAATACCGAACACAAAGGACAGCTTGTGACCGACGCTTCCACCACGGCAGCCCGCAGGCCCGGTGAGCAGGCACTCACCGCCCTCGGCCTGGGCGCGCCCGCACTCGACCCCGCCGACGCCTCGCCGCACTCCTTCCCGGGCGGCGGTCGCTGGCGCACCGAGATCCCCTCGTGCGAGGGTCCCGAGGCGCTGGCGGTCGTCCTGAAGGAGGCCTCGCGGCTCGACGTGCCGATCCACCGCATCAGCCAGGGCAGCGGCGTGTGGATGCTGACCGACGCCGAGATCACCGAGATGGTCGACGCCACCGGCGAACGGGACATCGAACTCTGCCTGTTCACCGGCCCGCGCGGCACCTGGGACATCGGCGGCTCGGTGCGCACCGACTCGCGGGGCGGCGGCCTCAGGGCGCGCGGCCACGACGCGGTCGCCGGCTGTGTCGAGGACGCCGTCCGGGCCACCGAACTGGGCGTCAAGTGCCTCCTCGTCGCCGACGAGGGTGTGCTGTGGACCCTGCACCGGGCGCGCGAGCAGGGCATCATCCCCGCCGACACCACCCTGAAGGTCTCGGCGCTGATCGGACCGGTCAACCCCGCCTCGTATGCGGTGTACGAGGGGCTCGGTGCCGACTCCGTCAACGTGCCCAGCGACCTGACGCTCGATCACCTCACGGAGATCAGACGGGTGTCCGGCGCTCCCATGGACATGTACATCGAGGCTCCCGACGACCTCGGCGGATACATCCGGATGTACGAGGTGGCCGAGCTGATCCGGCGTGGCGCACCGCTCTATCTGAAGTTCGGCCTGTCCAAGGCCCCCAGCATCTACCCGTACGGCCATCACCTGCGGGACCTGACGCTGTCCACCGCCAAGGAGCGCGTCCGGCGCGGCCGGCTGGCCCTGGACCTGCTGCAACGGCACGGAGTCGACGGCGACATGGCGCCTCTGGGGTCACGTCTCCCCGGCGCTTTGAAGCGGTTCGGAACTTCCGCATAACGTTCCGGACAACTGGCTTCACAAAACGAGACATGACCGCACAGAATCCAACGCACCGAGCCGCACTCCACACATCAAGGATGATGACCATGCGCACTCGCAGAGCCGCCATAGCCGCCGTGGCCTCCGCCGCCTCCCTCGCCCTGACCCTGTCCGCCTGCGGCCAGAACAGCGAGGGCGGCAGCAAGGAGAAGAAGGGCAGCGCCAAGGGCGGCACCATCGGCATCGCGATGCCGACCAAGTCCTCCGAGCGCTGGATCTACGACGGCAAGAACGTCGTCAAGGAGCTCCAGGCCAAGGGCTACAAGACCAAGCTCGTCTACGGCGAGGACAACCCGGACACCCAGGTCTCCCAGATCGAGAACCTGATCACGCAGGGCGTCAAGGGCCTGATCGTCGCGGCCATCGACAACAAGTCCCTGAACAACGTGCTGCAGGAGGCCAAGGACGCCAACATCCCGGTCATCTCCTACGACCGGCTGATCCTCGGCACCAAGAACGTCGACTACTACGCCTCGTTCGACAACGAGAAGGTCGGCAAGCTCCAGGGCACGTACATCGTGCACAAGCTCGGGCTGGACAGCGGCAAGAAGGGCCCGTTCAACATCGAGCTGTTCGCCGGCTCGAACGACGACAACAACACCCGCTACTTCTTCAACGGCGCGATGGAAGTACTCAAGCCGTACATGGACAAGAAGCAGCTGGTCGTCAAGTCCGGGCAGACCGCGCTGAACAAGGTCACCACCCTGCGCTGGGACGGCGCCACCGCGCAGAACCGCATGGAGGACATCCTCACCTCCACGTACAAGAGCGCCAAGGTCGACGCCGTGCTCTCGCCCTACGACGGCATCTCCATCGGCATCCTCGCCGCGCTGAAGTCGGACGGCTACGGCTCCGGCAGCAAGCCGCTGCCGGTCATCACCGGCCAGGACGCCGAGGTCGCCTCGGTGAAGTCGATCATCGCGGGCCAGCAGACGCAGACGATCTACAAGGACCTCCGCAAGCTCGCCAAGGTCGCCGCGAACATGATCGACGACGACCTCAACGGCAAGAAGCCGGAGATCAACGACACCAAGTCGTACAACAACGGCACCAAGGTCGTCCCCGCCTACCTGCTGCAGCCGGTGAGCGTCGACAAGAGCAACTACGAGGAAGTCCTGGTCAAGGGCGGCTACTACACCGACGCCCAGCTCAAGTAATCCCGCCAACCGACCGACCCACACTGATTGGAAGGCACAACCATGGCGGGACCCGTCCTGGAAATGCGCTCGATCGTCAAGACCTTTCCCGGTGTCAAAGCGCTCTCCGACGTCACGCTGACGGTCCGGCAGGGCGAGGTCCACGCCATCTGCGGGGAGAACGGCGCCGGCAAGTCCACCCTGATGAAGGTGCTCTCCGGCGTCCATCCGCACGGCACCTACGAGGGCGACATCCTCTTCGAGGGTGAGGTCTGCGAGTTCAAGGACATCCGGGCCAGCGAGCAGCGCGGCATCGTGATCATCCACCAGGAGCTCGCACTGGTGCCGTACCTCTCCATCGCGGAGAACATCTTCCTCGGCAACGAGCACGCCAAGGGCGGGCTCATCAACTGGAACGAGACGCTCAAGCACGCCACCGAACTGCTGCGCCGGGTCGGTCTGACCGACCACCCGGAGACCCGCGTCGCCGACATCGGCGTGGGCAAGCAGCAGCTGGTGGAGATCGCCAAGGCGCTCTCGAAGAAGGTGAAGCTGCTCATCCTGGACGAGCCGACGGCGGCGCTGAACGACGAGGACAGCGGCAAACTCCTCGAGCTCATCCTCGAGTTGAAGAAGCAGGGCATCACCTCGATCATCATCTCCCACAAGCTGAACGAGATCCGCCACGTCGCCGACTCGGTGACGATCATCCGCGACGGGCGCTCCATCGAGACGCTCGACGTGAAGGCGGCGGAGACGACCGAGGACCGGATCATCAGCGGCATGGTCGGCCGCGACCTCGACCACCGGTTCCCCGAGCGCACCCCGCATCAGCCGGAGGAGGGCGCGGCCCCGGCACTGGAGATCCGCGGCTGGACCGTGCACCACCCGATCGACCAGCAGCGCAAGGTGGTCGACGACGTGTCGATCCAGGTGCGCCGCGGGGAGATCGTCGGCATCGCGGGCCTCATGGGCGCCGGCCGCACCGAGCTGGCCATGAACGTCTTCGGGCGCTCCTACGGCCGGTACTCGGGGGGCACGGTCCTCAAGGACGGCAAGGAGATCCGTACCAAGACCGTCGCCGAGGCGGTCGAGCACGGCATCGCCTACGTCACCGAGGACCGCAAGCACTACGGGCTCAACCTCATCGACACCATCAACCGCAACATCTCGCTGACCGCGCTGAAGAAGGTCGCCAAGCGGGGCGTGGTGGACGAGCACGAGGAGCGGCAGGTCGCCGAGCGCTTCCGCAAGTCCATGAACATCAAGGCGCCGACCGTCTTCGAGCCGGTGGGCAAGCTGTCCGGCGGCAACCAGCAGAAGGTCGTCCTGAGCAAGTGGATCTTCGCCGGTCCCGATGTGCTGATCCTCGACGAACCGACGCGCGGCATCGACGTCGGCGCCAAGTACGAGATCTACACGGTCATCGACCAGCTGGCCGCCGAGGGGAAGGCGGTCGTCTTCATCTCCTCCGAGCTGCCGGAGCTGCTCGGTATGTGCGACCGCATCTACACCATGGCCGCGGGGCGGCTGACCGGCGAGTTCTCACGGGCCGAGGCCTCGCAGGAATCGCTGATGCGCCAGATGACGAAGGACAAAGAGGTAACCCGATGAGCACGGATGTGACCGCCAAGACCCCGGCCCCCGCGCCGCCGGGCAAGAGCGGATCGGCCAGCGGCGAGGGCCTGCTCCAGCTGATACTGGGCGGTCTGCGCCGCAACATGCGGCAGTACGGGATGCTGCTCGCGCTCGGCCTGATCGTCGTCCTCTTCCAGATCTGGACGGGCGGGGACCTGCTGCTGCCGCGCAACGTCTCCAACCTGGTCCTGCAGAACAGCTACATCCTGATCCTCGCGATCGGCATGATGCTGGTCATCATCGCGGGCCACATCGACCTGTCGGTCGGTTCGCTCACGGCCTTCGTCGGCGCGACGGCGGCCGTGCTGACGGTGAACCACCACATGGCCTGGCCCCTCGCGACAGCGGTGTGCCTGCTGACGGGCGCGGTCGCGGGCGCGGTCCAGGGTTATCTCATCGCCTACTTCGGCATACCGTCGTTCATCGTCACCCTCGCCGGGATGCTGCTCTTCCGCGGTCTCACGGAGATCGTGCTCAAGGGACAGACCGTCGGTCCGTTCCCGGACGGTCTGCAGAACCTCGGCAACGGCTTCCTGCCGGCGGTCGGCCCGAACACCAACTACCACAACCTCACGGTGCTCCTCGGTCTCGTGCTGCTCGCCTCCGTGGTGTGGCAGGAAGTGCGTGACCGGCGGCGGCAGCAGGAGTTCGCCCTCGATGTGCTGCCCGTGAAGGCGTTCGCGCTGAAGCTCGTCGCGCTGGCCGCAGCAGTCCTCTCCGTCACGCTGCTGCTGGCGAGCTACAAGGGCGCCCCGATCATCCTCATCGTCCTCGGCGTCCTGGTGGTCGGCTACGGCTACGTCATGCGCAACGCCGTCTTCGGCCGCCACATCTACGCGATCGGCGGCAACCTGCCGGCCGCGAAGCTGTCCGGCGTCAAGGACAAGCGAGTCACCTTCCAGGTGTTCCTGAACATGGGCGTGCTCGCGGCCCTGGCGGGTCTGGTGGTCGCCGCCCGCCTGAACGCGGCCTCGCCGAAGGCGGGCGTCAACTTCGAGCTCGAGGCGATCGCCTCGTCGTTCATCGGCGGTGCGTCGATGAGCGGCGGTGTCGGTACCGTCCTCGGCGCGATCGTCGGCGGTCTCGTCCTCGGCGTGCTGAACAACGGCATGAACCTCCTCAGTGTCGGTACCGACTGGCAGCAGGTCATCAAGGGCCTCGCCCTGCTGGCCGCGGTCGGCTTCGACGTGTGGAACAAGCGCAAGTCCGGTTCGTAAGTCAGCTCGGGCCCCGCCGGAAACGGCGGGGCCCTTCCTCTTGAAGGAGCCGCACATATGGAACTGAACAGACGCACGGTCATCGCAGGAGCCGCGGCCGCGGGCATCGCGGCGACCACGCTCGGCACGGGTACGGCGCAGGCCGCTTCGGAAGGCAGGAAGCCGGTGAAGGAGCTCTTCGGCAAACTCGCCGACGGCACGAAGGTCTACCGCTGGTCGCTGGAGAACGGCGGCACGCGGCTGAAGGTCCTCTCCTGGGGCGGGATCGTCCAGTGCCTGGAGGTACCGGACCGGCACGGCCGCCACGCCAACATCGTCGCGGGCTTCGACAACATCGACGACTACGTCGCCAAGAGCCCGTACTTCGGCGCCCTGATCGGCCGCTACGGCAACCGCATCGGCAAGGGCCAGTTCACCCTGGACGGCAAGAGCTACCAGCTCTCCGTCAACGACGGCGTGAACCACCTGCACGGCGGCAAGACGGGCTTCGACAAGCACATCTGGGACGTCGAGCCGTTCACCAAGGGCTCCGACGTCGGCCTGCACCTGCACTACACCAGCGTCGACGGCGAGATGGGCTACCCGGGCACGCTCAAGGCGAAGGTGACCTACACCCTCACCAAGCACGGCGACTGGCACATCGACTACGAGGCCACCACCGACAAGGCCACCATCGTCAACCTCACCAGTCACGTCTACTGGAACCTGGCCGGCGAGGGCAGCGGCACCATCGAGAACCACGAGCTCACCATCGCCGCCTCCCGCTACACGCCCACCGACTCGGGCCTGATCCCCACCGGCGAGCTGGCGAAGGTCTCCGGCACCCCCTTCGACTTCCGCAAGGGCAAGCCGATCGGCCGGGACATCCGGGCCGGCCACGTCCAGCAGGTGCAGGCCAAGGGCTACGACCACAACTGGGTGCTGGACAAGGGCATCACGTCGAAGCCCGAGCACGTCGCGACGCTCCACGACCCGCACTCCGGCCGCACGCTGAAGATCGCCACGGATCAGCCCGGTCTGCAGTTCTACTCGGGCAACTTCCTCGACGGCACCCTGACCGGCACCGGCGGCCGCACCTACCGCCAGGGGGACGCGCTGTGCCTGGAGACGCAGCACTTCCCGGACTCGCCGAACCACTCGAACTTCCCGTCCACCGTGCTCCGGCCGGGGCAGAAGTACCGTACGTCGACGGTCCACACGTTCAGCGCGTGATGTGAGGTCACACTTCTTTCACGTGCGTTGAACGGCGCCCCGCCGGTCTCCGTACTCATGGGTGGCCCGTGCTCCCCCGCACGGGCCACCCATAGACGGAGGTTTCCTTGGCTGACAAAGTCACCTCGTTGTTCCGCAACACGGCGGCGCACAGCCCCTCGATGGCGGCGCTGACTCGCGAGGGCGACGGGTCCGGCCCGGTGGACTTCTGCATCCCGTGCAACCCCTACTTCCCCACCCCCGCCATGTTCGACGAAATGGCGGGCCGGTTGCGCGACATCATCTCGTACTACCCCAGCAGCGCCGACACCATCACGGCCGAGCTGTGCAACCTGCTCCAGCTGCCGCCGCAGTGCGTCGCGATGGGCAACGGATCGACCGAGCTGATCACCTGGATCGACCACCTCCTGGTCCGCGAGTCCCTCGCCGTCCCGGTCCCCACCTTCGGCCGCTGGACCGACCAGCCGATGGAGACCGGCAAGCGGGTGGACATGTACCCACTCCAGGAATCCAACGGCTTCGCCCTCGACCTCGCCCAGTACGGCGACTTCATCCGGTCCCGCGGCACCCGGGTGGCGGTCATCTGCAACCCCAACAACCCCGACGGCGGCTATCTGCGCAAGCAGTCGGTGGTGCAGTTCATGGACGCGATGGCCGACCTGGACCTGGTCGTGGTCGACGAGTCGTTCCTGGAGTTCGCCGACGCCGAGTCCGAGCCGAGCGTCGTCCAGGAAGCCATGCTCCGCCCCAACGTGGTGGTCCTGCGCAGCCTGGGCAAGAACTTCGGCCTGCACGGCATACGCTTCGGCTACCTGGTCGCCAACCCGGCGCTCGCCACCAAGATCCGCACGATGCTGCCGAAGTGGAACCTCAACTCCTTCGCCGAGCACGTGGTCTTCATGCTCAAGGAGCACGGCGCCGAGTACGCGCAGAGCCTGCAGCAGATCCGCCGCGACCGCCTCGACATGGCCAGCCAGCTCTCCGCGCTGCCCGGGCTGACCGTGTATCCCTCCCAGGGCAACTTCCTCTTCGTGCGCCTTCCCGTCGGCGCCGAAGGCACCGTGGTCCGGGACCGGATGCTCTCCGAGCACCGGATCCTGGTCCGCGAGTGCGGCAACAAGATCGGTTCGTCCAGCCGCTTCCTGCGGCTCGTGGTGCGCCCCCAGGTCGACGTGCGTCGCCTGGTATCCGGCCTGGAGTCGGTGCTCTACGGGACCAGGAGGGGAGCCGCCGTGCCCGAGCTGAGTGCAGGGACCAGCTACAGCTCGGGTACGGCGGCCGTCGACCGGCTGGTCAGCGAGACCAACGGGGCCGGAATGCTGGGGCTTGCCGCGCAGGCCGTCGGCGCCGGTCCCGTCCCGGGGCTGCCGACCGCCCCCGCCGCCGGCACCGGCATGCCGCTCCCCGCCGCCGCACCGTCGGTCGGCGGCGGGATGCCGATGCCGGCGGCAGCCCAGGTCCAGCAGGTCGCCCAGGTCGCACAGCAGGTGCCGCAGGTGCCGCAGCAGATACCGCAAGTGCCACAGCAGATACCGCAGGTGCCGCAGCAGATCCCCCAGCCGGCCGCGGCGGCCACGCCCGCACCCGCGCCCACACCGTTTCCCACGCCGACACCCGCCCCAGTCCCCGCCCCGGCCCCCACACCTGTCCCGACCCCTGTCCCCGCCCCTGCGGCGAGCGGTCCGACGCCGCCGGGTGTTCCCGCCCGCGGCGGCCTCACCGCGGCCCAGGTACGGGGCATGACCGCCCCCGCCCCCAACGCCCAGGGCCTCACTCCGGCCCCTCCAACCGGCTGGCCCAACGCGCAGAGCTGGCCGAACGCGGCGGGAATGGGCCAGGCGGGGTAGGTCGGCTCGGTCTCAGTACGGCAGATCGACCTCGGCCCGCACGGTCTTGCCGGGCGGCGGATCCCGGTCCACGACCTCCCACCGGTCGGCGAGCGCGTCCACGAGCAGGAGCCCGCGACCGGACTCGGCGAGGCCGTGCGGAGACCGTACGCCTCCTGGTCCGGGCGGGCTCGGCGGACCACTGCGGGTGTCCGTGGCCTCGATACGGACGCTCCCCGGGACGAGCACGAGGCGCAACTCGAAGTCCCGCCCGGGTACGCGTCTGTGGGTGACCGCGTTGGCGGCCAGCTCGGCGACGATCACGCGCACGGTGTCAGAGGCGTCCGTGCGATGCGGGACGCCCCAGGCGCGGAGCTGGTCCAACGCGAGGTAGCGGGCGAGCCGTGCGCCACGCGGCGTCGAGCTGAACCGCTGACTGAACACACGTACGGTAACCGGCCCCTGGGGCCCGGTGGGTGCGGCGGGAGCTGTCATGGGCCCAATCTGACCGCTGAGCAGGCCACTTCACCAGGTGGGAGGCGTGTACGGTGACGATGCGTACGCGGTCACGGACTGGACAGTACTCATAACTGTCCGTGACTATGCGGGTATGGCAGACGTCAAAGGAGCCGAGCCGGAATCCTCGGACAGTCTGCGCACGTTCGGGGCGGTCGTCCAAACGTTGCGCGAACACGCGGGACTGAGCCGCGAGCAGTTCGGCGAACGGGTGCGCTACTCCAAACACACGGTGGCCTCCGTAGAGCTGGGACGCCGCATGCCGGACCCGGCGTTCGTGGAGCGGGCGGAGGAAACCCTGGGCAACACGGGCGCCCTGCGGAAGGCGGCGGGACATCTGGCGCGTCAGCCCGGGTTGGCGGCGTGGTTCCGGCAGTGGGCGCGGATGGAGGCGGCGGCGATCACGTTGTACACGTATGAGTGTCGGCTGGTTCCAGGGCTGTTGCAGACGGAGGCGTATGCGCGGCAGTTGTTCATGGATCAGCTGCCGCCGCTGACGGACGAGCAGATCGAGACGCAGTGGGCGGCACGGGCGGAGCGGCAGAGGTTGCTTCGGGAGCGACCGAACACGGCCTTCGGATTCATCCTCGAAGAGCACATTTTCCTGCGCCGCACCGGTGGCTCGGAGGTCGCCCGGGAGCTCATCGATCACGTGCTCGCCATCGCTCAGCTGCGGAACGTCGAGATCCAGGTCATGCCGGTGGCGCAGGAGTCGCACGCCGGATTGGCCGGCCCCATGCAGTTGCTCGAGTCGCCCGAGAACAAGTGGTTCGCGTACAACGAAGGGCAACGAGGAGGCCTCCTCTTCTCCGACGCCAATGAGGTGAGCGTGCTTCAGAGGCGATATGCCAGGATGCGAGGGCAGGCTCTCTCCCTCTCGGACTCCGTGAGCCTGCTGGAGCGGATGCGAGGAGCGCTATGAACTCCACCGAATTGACCTGGTTCAAGTCGAGCTACAGCAGCAGCGGGGACGGCGACTGCGTAGAGATGGCCACCGCCCTGCGCACAATCCACGTCCGTGACTCGAAGGACAAGCAGGGCCCGCGAGTCACCGTCACCCCCACCGCGTGGGCCGACTTCGTCACGTACGTCGCGAAGTGACCGTGGGGCCGCCCGCTTCTCAACCAGTGCACAGGGTCGTACCGCCCGACGACCGGTTGCTGTCGCTGCGCAAGCCGGTCACGGCCGACCCGTCGGTCCCCCTGACGGACGAGCAGAAGGCCTCCGGCACGGTCGACTACAGCCCCGAGGTCGCCGTCGACGGCCAGGCATACGACATCGACGTCCACGACGGCGTCGAGCAGTACTACCAGCCACGGCCGATGCCCTTCCAATGGATGGTCGACCTCGGCGCGGCGCACCGCCTCACCCGCGTCGGGCTTTCCTTCAAGACCGTCGGCGGTTCGGACGCCGCCGACCGGTACACCGTCGAGACGAGCAACGACAAGGTCCACTGGACCGAGCAGGTCGACAACACCCAGAACAACGTCGTCGGCTACCAGTCCCACGGTCTCAACGGCAAGTTCCGCTACGTCAGGGTGACCGACTTCAGCACCTACGACATCGCCCACCACAAGGAGGCCGACTGGGAGACCGGCCTGTACGAGATCTCCGTCCACGGCCTCTGACCACCACGCCCGATCTCGTCCGGCCCACCGATGACCGGATGTCCGTGACCGGCGTGATCCATGGTGGCGTTCGGTCGGCCGATGCGGCTGATTGGCAGATATGGGCCACACCCGAACTCAGTGACCTGCGGTTCTACCGTCCGTCTAGCGCCCATATCTACCAATCACCGCGCGACTGTGACTGCTGAGGCCGATGTGACGGCAATGGTCCGCCTTCGCCCTCAGCCTACGGTCCGCAGGAGGCGACGGCCCACAGCAACGCCACCCCCACCCACCGCTGACCGCCCGCCATTCGCCACCCGGCGCCGGCCGCCCACCACCCCACCCACCGCCGGCCGCCCACCGCCGGCCACCCACCGCTCGCCACCCACCGCGCGCCACCCACCGCCGGCCGCCACCGCGCGCCACCCACCGCCGGCCGCCCACCACCCCACCCACCGCTCGCCGCCGAACCCACCCGGCGTGCAGGCGAGGCGTAATCGCGCGCCCAACCCCGGCCCACGGCCCAGTCAGCCTCAGGGACCACCTGCCCCGGCCACCGGCTTTCCGGGCCGCTCGCTCGCTTCTTCCGCGTGCTGGAGCGGCCCGGGTCAAGGGTCGGCCGCAGGCCGATCGCCGAAGGCGACGCGAAGCGCCCTTGAGGCGGGACGCGGAAGCACGACAATCACAAGAAGCGAGCGGCCCCCGCGGCCACTTCGCAGCAGGCGCTGCCATCCCCCGCACCCCTTCCCTACCCCCACCCTTACCCCCACCCCACCCCGCCCTCTCCCCCACCTCCCCCTGACCGGCAACACCCTTGACGCCGCATCACTTTGCCGAACCCACAGCCCATCGACAGGCAGCGTCCCTAACCTGCCGTGTCCATGACAGAAAACTCACTCACCCCGGAGTCCCGCCCCGACGCCCGCCCGGTCGGCCGCCGCGCCCTGCTGATCGCGACCGGGACCACGGCCGCCGCACTGGCCGTGGGAGCCGCCGCCACCGGAACCGCCTCCGCCACCCAGACACCGGAGACCGCTCCGAACACCGCACCGGACACCGCTCCGGCCCCCGCCGCGGCAGCCGTCTGCACCCTCACGAAGGAGATGACCGAAGGCCCCTACTACCTCGACGGAGCGCTCGTCCGCCCGGACGTCACCGAAGGCAAGCCGGGCGTCCCGCTCAAACTCGCCCTGACCGTCGTCAACTCCGCCTGCACCCCGGTCCGCGACGCCCTGGTGGAGATCTGGCACTCCGACGCGCTCGGCGAGTACTCCGGCTACGTGGGCAACAACGGCCACAGCGAGTCGGACGACGGCACCTTCCTGCGTGGCGGCGTGCTCACGAACACCAGCGGCGTCGCCGACATCACGACGATCTACCCCGGCTGGTACCGCGGCCGCTGCATCCACGTCCACGTCAAGGTGCACACCGGTGTCACGGTCACCTCCGACGGCCACTTCACCGGCGGCAGGACCGTCCACACCGGCCAGCTGTTCTTCAACGAGACGATCACCGCCGCCGTGGCCAAGGTGTCGCCCTACTCGACCAACAAGGTCACCCGCACCACCCTGTCCCAGGACTCCATCTACGACGGCGGGGGTGCCTCGTCCGGCCTCCTCACCCTCACCGCCCTGGGCAGCTCGGCGTCCTCCGGCTACAGCGGGACGCTCACGCTCGGCGTGTCCGGCTGAGCCGCTCCCGACCGGCGATCCGGTCCGCCCGGTCCCACCGGGCGGACCGGGCGGGCCGGATCCTCGCCGTCAGGACTACGGGCAGGCCTTCCACGCCATGTGGTAGGTCGTACTGATGTCCCCGTCGGTCGAGTCCATGGTCATGAAGCTGACCTTGCCGGGCGACGCCGTCCCCGCGTTGACGCGGAGCTCGGTGTTGATGTTGAAGTTGCGCAGCACGCCGCAGGGGGCGTACACCAGCTGGGCCACGTCGGTGCTGTCCGTGGCCTGCCAGTCGTCGTTCAGCGGGCCGCTGAACGGGTGGGTCTTGGTGGTGGTGTCCGGCTGGCCCTGGAAGTAGTACGAGGCCTTCTGCGTGGCGGTCGCACCGCGCTGGAGCGAGGCGAAGCCGCGGTAGTCGGCGCTGGCGATGGCGTAGGTGAAGCCCTGCGGGACGTGCACGATCAGGTTGAGCTGGCAGTTCCTGCGGAACGCGGTCGGGTCGGAGTTGCCGCCGGCCTGGGCCAGGTAGGCGCTGTAGGTGACCGTGAAGGCGGTGTTGTCCGGGGAGACCGCCACCGCGGCCGTGCCCTGGGGACAGCCGGAGCCGTTCACCGTGGCGACGTCGATGACGATCTTGTCCGGGGGCGGGTTGCTGACGACCGGCGACTCGGCGTGCGCGGAAGGTATCGCGCTCGTCAGGAGCGCGGCTACCGCGCCGCTCAGGAGCAGGCCACGAGCCATGGTTTCTCCCTGTTCTCGGGTGGGGGGTGGGCCGCCCCAGGCCTAGGAGAAACTGTGTGCAACCTGTGGAGGCCGGAGGCGTTGGCATCGTAGGAACCCGCACCCCGGGTGGGTTAGGGCGAACTCCGGCCATTCACAACGGGTATTTCACGCACCGCGCACCGCCGTACCGCCGTACCGCCGTACCGCCGTACCGCCGTACCGCCGTACCGCCGTACCGCCGCACCGTCCTACCGCCGGCGCACCTCACCGACAGGACGCAGCCACCGGCACCCGGTTACGGGTTCTCCCACGCCGCCGGCTCCGCCGCCAGCTGCCGCACGGGTTCCGGCAGGGCGTCCGCCGCGAGGTCGGCGACCGTGACGCCCTCCAGGACGCGGCGCACGTTGGCGCGCAGCGCGATCCACAGGGGCAGCAGCGGCCGGGCGGTGCCCGTGTAGGCGAGGCCGGTGGGCCGCTCGCCCCGGACCGACACGATCGGGCCGTCCACCGCGCGGATGACATCCGCCACGGTGAGGTCCGAGGCCTCCCGGGCCAGCCGGTAACCGCCGCCCCCGCCGCGCCGGCTGCCGACGATCCCGGCCCGCCGCAGATCCCCGAGGATGCCCTCCAGGAACTTGTGCGGAATGTCCTGCACGGCGGCGATCTCCTCCGCCTTCACCGGGCCGTCGTCATTCCTTACGGCGAGCTCCAGTACCGCTCGTACCGCGTAATCCGCCCGCGCCGAGATCCTCATGTGTCCATTGTGGGGCGTGGGGCCATGGAGAATGGCCGGACCCGGTCCCCGTACCATCGCCCGGGAGGATCCCTTGGCGCTCAGCAGACGTACCTTCAGTGCCCTCGCCGGCTCCGCGGCGCTCGGCTTCGCCCTGGGCGGCAGCGGCGGCCCCGGGGCGCCCTCGGCGTACGCTGCGCGCAGCGTGCCGACCGGCCCGGCGCCCGCGCCCCCGAGGGCGGACGGGAAGCGGCACACCGTCGGCCACGACCAGTACTCGCTCGTCGTCGACGGCAGGCGGCTGGTGCTGTGGTCCGGTGAGATGCACCCCTTCCGGCTGCCCAGCCCCTCCCTGTGGCGGGACGTGCTGCAGAAGATGCGGGCGCACGGCTACAACGCGGTCAGTGTCTACGTGGCCTGGAACTACCACTCCCCCGCTCCGGGGAAGTACGACTTCACGGGCGTCCGGGACCTGGACCTGTTCCTGCGCACGGCGACCGAGACCGGGCTGTACGTGATCCTGCGCCCGGGACCGTACATCAACGCCGAGGTCGACGGCGGCGGCTTCCCCGGCTGGCTGACGGCGACCAGGGGCGTGGCCCGCACCGACGACCCGACGTATCTCGGTCACGTCGACGAGTGGCTGACCGCCGTGAACCGGATCGCGCGCCGGCACCTGTTCACCCGGGGCACCGGCACGGTCCTGCTGTACCAGATCGAGAACGAGTACGACGCCCACGTCGACGAGCCGTCCGGCCGGAACTACATGTCCCACCTGTACCGGAAGGTGCGGGCGGACGGCATCGACGTCCCCCTCTTCCACAACGACAAGGGGCGCAACGGCTACTGGGTCCCGGGTTCGTTCGACACCGGTGGCGAGCGGGGCGAGTGGCTGTACGGGTTCGACGGGTATCCCTCGCCGTCCCAGGTGCCGCCGGACTGGGGGCACTACGGGCCCGGCGGGCCAAAGGGCGGGGCCACCGCCTCGCCGCGCACGCCCGGGTTCATGCCCGAGTTCGGCGGCGGCTGGTTCGACCCGTGGGGCGGGGCCTGGTTCGACGGCAAGGGGTACGCGGAGTCCCGGCGCACCCGGGACGCGGCCTACGAGCGGCGCTTCTACCTCACCAACCTCGCCAACGGCATCACCCTGCACAACGTCTACATGACCTTCGGCGGCACCTCCTGGGGCTGGCTGCCCGCACCGGTGGTGTACACGTCGTACGACTACGGCGCCGCCCTCGACGAGGGCCGCAACGTCACCGGCAAGATCGCGCCGATGCACCAGATCGGGCACATGCTGCAGCGCGTCCCCGACTTCGCCAAGCTGGACCGGGCGGCGGACGTGAAGGCGGCCGGGCTGAAGGTGTACCACCTCACCAACCCGGACACCGGCGCCCATGTGTACGTGGCCCGCAACGACGGCGCCGAGGAGGTCACCTCCACCCTGCCGACCCACGCGGGCCACCTCGAGATCACCGTCCCGGGCCGGGACGCCCGGGTCCTGACCACGGGGCTGTCGCTCGGGCACCGGAAGCTGAAGTACTGCACCGCCCAGCCGATGCTGCGCCTGACCGCCGGGCGACAGGACATCGCCCTGTTCACGGGCCGCCACGGCGAGATGGCGCACCTGGTCCTGGAGTGCCCGAGCGAGCCGTACGTCACCCGGCTGGACACCGAGGCGGGCTGGACCTACGACCAGGACGAGCTGCACGTGACGGTGCCCCTCGGCGTCGGCGGGCTGACCCGTGTGCGGGTGGAGCGCGGCGAGAGCGAGACGCCGCTGCTGCTGCTGTTCGCCGACGAGGCGACCGCGGTGCGGCTGTTCCCGTACGACACCCCGTCCGGCACGCTGCTGGTCTACGGCCCGGCGCTGGTGCGCCACGCCGAGGTGCGCGGCTCCACGGTGCACCTCACCGGCGACACCGTCCAGGCGACCGGCCTGGAGGTCTGGGGGCCGCGCGGGATCGAGCGCGTGACGTGGAACGGGCGGCCGGTGGCCACCAGGGTGGCGCGGGCCGGGAGTCTGGTGACCGAGGCGCTGCTGCCGGGGGTGCCCGCGGTGCGGCTGCCCGAGCTGGGGGGCTGGCGGACGCGGACGGAGAACCCGGAGGTCGGGCCCGCCTTCGACGACTCGGGGTGGAAGGTCGCCGACCGGACCTCGTCGTTCAGCACCACCGCGGTGCCGAAGGGCCGGCCGGTCCTGTTCGCCGACGACTACGGCTTCCACTACGGCGACGTCTGGTACCGGGGCTCGTTCACGGACTCCACCGGCATCGAGGAGGTCTCGCTCGCCTACAGCACCGGCACGCAGGGCCTGCTGATGGCGTGGCTGGACGGCGAGCCGCTGGGCACACACCGCATGCCAGTGCCGGACAAGGGCACCGTCCGGCAGGGCAGCTGGGCGGACACCGCAGTCTTCCCGGTACGGGAGGAACTGCGCGGGCCGGGACGGCACGTGCTGTCGGTGCTGGTGCGGCGGATGCAGCACGACCAGGACGGCAAGGGGCTGGACACCCACAAGGTCGCGCGCGGGCTGACGGCGGTCACCTTCAAGGGCGGTTCGCCGAGGGTGACCTGGCGCCTGCAGGGCGAGGCGGCACCCGACCCGGTGCGCGGGCCGCTGAACAACGGCGGGCTGTTCGGGGAGCGGGAGGGCTGGCACCTGCCCGGCTTCGCCGACCGGGACTGGGAGGCGGTGCGCTTCCCGCGCGCCGAGCGGCGGCAGGGCGTGACCTGGTACCGGACCACGTTCAGGCTGGCGGTGCCCGCGGGCATCGACGCCTCGGTGGGCCTGACCCTGGAGGACGACCCGTACCGGGCGTACCGCGTGCAGCTGTTCCTCAACGGCTGGAACATGGGGCAGTACATCAACAACGTGGGCCCGCAGCACACCTTCGTCCTGCCGAACGGCATCCTGCGCACCCGGGGCGACAACACCCTGGCCCTGGCCGTCCTGTCCGAGTTCACCTCGGAGTCGGGGCCGGGGAAGGTGCGGCTGACCCTGCTGGGCGCCGCGGCCGGCGGAACACCGGTGACACCGGTGGCCTCCCCCGGCCGCTGAGCGCCACGAGACGCACGGGACCTACGCGAGCCGGATCACGTTCCAGGACAGCGGCTCCAGTACGGCGGTGAGCGCGCCGTCCTTCAGGGCGGTGCCCTCGGCCGGGTGCGGGGCGACCCGCTCGGGTGCGGCGAGGGTGTTGCGGGCGTCGGGGTCGGCGTCCGCGAGCACGCTGTGCTCGACGACCGAGGTCAGGCCGAGCCCGGCCACGGCGATGTGGAGGGGCAGGGCCTGGTCGCGGTCGCGGTTGACGGCGAAGACGGTGACCGTGCCGTCTTCGGCGCGGACGGCGGTGGCGTGCAGCAGGTCCGCCTCGCCGTACTTCTTCGTCTCGTACGTCGGTGAGTCCACGCGGACGTCCAGCACCTGCCCGTGCCCGTACTTCGCGGCCTGCGCGAAGGGGAAGAACGTCGTCTGCCGCCAGGCCGGGCCGCCCGGCTCGGTCATGATCGGGGCGATGACGTTGACCAGCTGGGCGAGGCAGGCGACGGTGACCCGGTCTGCGTGCCGGAGCAGGGCGATGAGGAGGGAGCCGAAGACGACGGCGTCCGTGACGCTGTAGTTGTCCTCCAGCAGGCGCGGGGCTTCGGGCCAGTCGTTCTGCCCGATCGTCTTCGAGTACTCCTCCCACTCGGGCAGGTACCAGACGTTCCACTCGTCGAAGGAGAGGTTGATCTTCTTCTTCGACTTGAGCTTCGCGCCCACGTGGTCGGCGGTCGCGACCACGTTCTCGATGAAGGACTCCATGTCGACGGCGGAGGCCAGGAAGGAGTCGACGTCGCCGTTCTCGGGCCAGTAGTAGGCGTGCAGGGAGATGTAGTCGACGAGGTCGTAGGTCTCCTCGAGGACCGTCGCCTCCCACTCGGCGAAGGTGGGCATGGACTGGCTGGAGGAGCCGCAGGCGACGAGTTGCACCTTCGGGTCGATCTGGCGCATGGCGCGGGCCGTCTCGGCGGCGACGCGGCCGTACTCCTCGGCTGTCTTGTGGCCGGTCTGCCAGGGACCGTCCATCTCGTTGCCGAGGCACCAGAGCCGGATACCGAAGGGGTCCTTGTCGCCGTGGGCGACACGGAGGTCGGACAGGGCGGTGCCCTCGGGATGGTTGGCGTACTCCTGGAGCTGCAGGGCCTCGGCGACGCCGCGGGTGCCGAGGTTGACGGCCATCATGGGCTCGGCCCGCGGGCCGATCTTCCTGACGAACGAGATGTACTCCGAGAGGCCGAACCGGTTGGTCTCGGTGGAGTGCCAGGCGAGGTCCAGGCGGCGGGGGCGGCTCTCCACCGGGCCGACCGAGTCCTCCCACTTGTAGCCGGAGACGAAGTTGCCGCCGGGGTAGCGGATGGCGGTGACGCCGAGTTCACGGACCAGGTCGAGGACGTCGGTGCGGATGCCCGCCTCGTCGGCCGAGGGGTGGCCGGGCTCGTACACGCCCGTGTAGACGCAGCGGCCGAGGTGTTCGACGAAGGATCCGAAGAGACGGGGGTCGACCGCGCCGACGGTGAAGGCGGGGTCGAGAGTGAAACGGGCGGTTCGGTTGCTCATGGGGTCCTTTCGGTGACGGGCGCTGTCTCAGGGCGGCCGGCCGTCACGGTCCGGCTGTTCAGCCCGACGCCCCTGCTGTTCGATACTGCGGATGATGCCCGTACTTTCGAACGGGACCGTAGAAGCGAAGTGCTCCCACGTCAATGAGTGGGGCCGTAGGGATCTGATCGTTTCTGTTTGAACGATGGGCGCGTAACCCCCATGACGCGGACACATCCGGACGCGTAATCTCGGAGGGCCGCCGAACGACGGCCCGAAGGGGGAGCGATGGACATCGCGGGCGCGCTCCGGCGCTTACTGCCCGGTTCGGCGATGCGCGGCCTGGCCGCCGACCTCGCCCGCGCGGTTCGGGACCGTCCACAGGCGCCCGACGGCGTACGGGAGTTGTGCCGGGTGCTGTGCGAGGAGATGAGCGCACGGCGCTCCGGCCGGCCCGTCGAACTGCGCTTCGAGCGCTTCCCCGACGAGATAGAGGTCACCGGCCTCTGGGTGGAGTTCCAGGACTTCGACCTGGTCATCGTGGAGGAGCGCGCCGAGGCGGTGCAGCAACTGGTCATCCTGGGTCACGAGCTGTGGCACCTGCACGCCGGCCACCGGCACCACCACCGGGCGGGGGCCGCGGCGGCCCGCGCCCTGGCCGACGGGCCCGGCTGGCGCGACCTCGCCCTGACGGTCGCCGCCCGCAACGGCTCCCGGGAGGCCGACGAGGCCGAGGCCGACGACTTCGGGCACCGGCTGGCGACCCTGTTCAGGCCGTACGTCCGCGCCGGCGGCCCACAAGCCCCGCTCGACCCGGCCCAGCGGGCCCTGGGCTACCGGGGCCGCGGAGGAAGGGCCCGGTGACCCTGCCGGCGGAGAACCCGTCCCGGTTGGTGGGCGAGCTCTACATCTCCTTCTGGATCCCCACCGCGGTACTCACCGCCGCCCTGGTGATCAAGCTCCCCACCATCATCCGGCTGTGGCGGGACCCGCTGCTGCGCGCGGTCGGCGGACTGCTGCTGCTCGCCTGTGCGGTCTTCGTGTTCTGCACCCCGTCGACGATCGCCCGGGTCAACCGGCTGGCGGGCGTGCCCAACATCTCCGCACCCTGGTGCTACTCGCTGATCACCGCGTTCTGCGGCTCCTGCCTGCTGCTGATCATCACCTGGCGCAACGGTCTGGCCGACCGCTCGGCGGCGACACGCCGCGCGGTGCGCTGGGTCATCGCCGTCTACTCGGGGGTGATCGTCGCCCTGTGGGTGCTGTTCGCGCTCGCCGACGCGCCCGTGGAGCGACTGCGGGACCTGGACACGTACTACGCCAACACGCCCTTCATGCGCGAGGAGACCCTGCTCTACCTGGTCGCGCACTGCGTGGCGTGCCTGATCACGTCCAGGCTGATCTGGAACTGGGCGCGCACCGACGGCCTGGACGCGTTGCTGCGCTGGGGGCTGAAGCTGCTGGGCGCGGGCTATGTGCTGAACCTCGCCTTCGACAGCTCCAAGCTGACCGCCGTCGCGGCCCGCTGGAGCGGTCACGACCTGGACTGGCTGAGCACCGACCTGGCCCCGCCCGTGGCCGCGCTGTCCGCCATCCTGATCGCGGCCGGGTTCATCCTGCCGCACGCCGGCCAGTACCTGCACGACCGCTGGCGGGTCCGGGCCGCCCACCGTGAACTGCGGCCTCTGTACCAGCTGATGCGGACCGTGAGCGGCGAGGGCGTGCCCTTCGTGCTGCGCGCCACCCCCGAGCTGCGGCTGACCCGCCGCGAGACCTTCATCCGGGACGCGCTGCTTCCGCTGGTCCGGCATGTCGACACCGGCCTGGGCAGGCGGTCCTACGCGACCGCGCTCGCCCTCGGCCATCCACCGGACCGGGCGCGGGCGCTGGCCGCCGCGGTGGTGGTTCTGGACGCCGTCGAGGCCCGCGGCCGGACGTCCGGGCCGGCGGAACCGGCCGGCTCCTCCGACACCCTGCACCTGCTGCAGGAGATCGGCGCCGTCTCCCGGGCCCTGCACCACCCGGAGGAGGTGGCGGCGGTCCGCAGCCGTGCCGCCGCCGCGGCGGAGAGCGTCTCCGTGCGTGAGTGAGCGCACCACCGCGGTCGCCCTCGGCGGCCCCCCGCCGAGCGGGACACGCTGCCGGACGGGCCCGCCCCGCGCAACGGGCTGCCGGCTCGGGCGCGGCGGTGACCGGCGTTCGGATCGCGGCGGACGACGGCGCCGAGCGCACGCGGGAGCGGACGGCGGCCGGTCTCCCGCAGCCGTGCGGTCACCGGCCCGCCCGCCCCTCCCCGGAGGTCACCCGGCTCAGCCGGCGAACGCCGGCTGCGGCAGCCCCTTCCCCGCCCCGGGTACCACCAGCACCGACCCGGACAGCGGATGCGGCGCCGCCAGCCCCGTGCGGGCAGTCGTGATGTACAGGTCGGTCAGGTCGGCGCCGCCGAAGGCACACGCGGTCGTCCGCGGTGCCGGTACCCGGATCACCCGGTCCAGTTCACCACCGGGTGTGTACCGCCGTACCGCCCCGCCGTCCCACAGCGCCACCCACACGCACCCGTCGGCGTCCACCGTGAGCCCGTCGGGGAATCCGGCGCCCTCCTCGATCTCCACGAGCGGCCGCCGCCCGGACACCCGCTCGCCGTCGAAGTCGAAGACGTCCACCCGCCGCGTGGGAGAGTCGATGTAGTACATGAGGCGGCCGTCCGGACTCCACCCCGTTCCGTTGCTCACGGCGACGTCCGGGAGCACCGTCGTCACACCGCCGTCCCCGGTGACCCGGGCCAGCGTGCCGCCGCCGGCCGCCTCGTCGTAACGCATGGTCCCCGCCCAGAGGGAACCGTCGGGCGCCACCGCCGCGTCGTTCGCCCGCCGGCCCGGGACCGGCTCGTGGTGCAGCCAGCGGAAGGTGTCGTCCGGGTCCAGCAGGCCCACGCCGTCCCGGAGATTGAGGACCAGACCGCCGCCCGCCCGGGGCTTGACCGCGCCCACGTGCTGCGGTGCCGTACGGACCGTGCGCCGGCCGGACGACGGGTCGTAGGTGTGGACGCGGGACTGCAGGATGTCGATCCAGATCAGCCGGCCGGCGGCCGGGTCCCACGTCGGCCCCTCCCCGAGTTCCGCCCCGGCCCGTATCGCGACCTCGTACCCGGTCATGCCACGCTCCGGTGTCCGAGCCGCTCCGACAGCTCCGCCGCGCCCTTCGCCGCGAGCTGCTCGAGCTCGCTCCGGCGGTCCTCGCTCCAGCGGATCATGGGCACGGAGATGGACATGGCGGCCACCACCCGGCCGGTGCGGTCGCGCACCGGAGCGGCCACACAGGACACGTCCGGGTTGGACTCGCGGTTCTCCACCGCGATCCCCCGCTGCCGGATCTCGGCCAGGGCCTCGCGCAGGGCGCCCGGATCGGTGATGCTGTTGGGGGTCATCCCGGGCAGCTCGCTGCCGTCCGGGATACGCGCGGCCAGTTCCGTCTCGGTCAGCGAGGCCAGCAGCATCTTGCCGACCGAGGTGCAGTGGGCGGGAAGCCGGCGGCCGGCCGCCGACACCATGCGCACCGCGTGCGTGGAGTCGACCTTGGCGATGTAGATGACGTCGGTGTTCTCGAGGATCGCCACGTGCACGGTCTCGTCGCAGGTCTCGGCGATCGAGCGGGCCACCTGCTGCCCCTCGGCGGCGAGGTCGAGCTGCTCGGCGTACCGGCTGCCGAGCTGGTACGGACGTACGCCGAGCCGGTAGCGTCCGGGCTGCCCGGTCACGGGAACGATGTACTGCCGGGCGGCGAGCGTGGTCACCAGCTCGTGCACGGTGGTGCGCGGCAGCTGGAGCCTGCGCACGATGTCGGGGGCGGAGAGCGTCCCGTCTCCGTCGAGGAAGAGCTCGAGAATGTCGAGAGCCCGGGTCACGGCAGGTACGAGGCGCCCCATGTCCGGCCCCCTCCCTTGGGTCTCAGCGTCTGCGTTCGAGATTTCAACAGACGATCGGCATGACGAACACAGGCTAGCCATGGGGCGGTGCCTGGGCAATGGCCGGGAACCGCGGGGGGCACCATGGGGCCATGGATCTCGACTTCCAGCTGGTGCTGCTGCGCCGCATGGCCGACCACAATCCGGACCTGGTGGAGGAAGCCCGCCGGGAGCTGGGCGTCTCGGTCGCGCGGATGCGGGAGACCAACAAGCGCTGGCAGGCGATGGTCCGCTCGCCCCGGTCCCGCTCGGCGGCCTCCCGTTATCGCTCCGTCCTCGGTCCCCCGGAGCAGGAGGGCAAGCGCCCCCTCGGCGACCTGGAGTGCCGGGTCTGGCAGTGGCCGCTTCCCCTCTGGCCGGATCTGCGCTTCGAGGTGCTGGTCTCGCCCGAGGGCGCCGTCTGGAACGAGTGGCTGGTACGCGCCCCCGGCGCGGAGGGCCCCGCCCTGCGGACCGTCGAGGACCTCGTCCCCTGGTCCTGCACGGTCGACGAGGCCGCCCGCGCCTTCGCCCCCGCCCGCCCCCTGGAGGGCACCGCCCCCACCCGCTGGGGCCTGGCCTTCACCGCCCCCGACGCGCGGGGCGTACGGCACGAGGTGGTCGCCGAGTTCACGTGGGGGCTGCTGCAGCGGACGGCCGTGGCCGACGGGAACGGCTGAGCGGGTCAGGCGTCGAACGCCGTCGCCCTGGCCGGCTTCTCCCAGCCGGTGACGTCCTCGCGGACCTGCTCCAGGTGGCCGAGGACGGCGTTCACCGCGTCCTCGCCGAGCGGCAGCCGGAGGGGGGTCCGCTCGGCCTCCAGCGCGGCGAGGACGACGGCCGCCGCCTTGGCCGGGTCGCCGGGCTGCGCACCGTCACCGCCGGCGACGGCAGCGCGGGTCTCGCTCACCCCGGCGTACACCCCGCTGTCCGCGCTGACCCCGGCCCGTCCGGTGCCGAACAGCGAGGTCCGGAACGCTCCCGGCTCCACGATCAGCACCTTGATGCCGAACTCCCGCACCTCGTCCGCGAGCGCCTCGGACATGCCCTCCAACGCGAACTTGGTTCCGCTGTACGCCCCGAAGCCCGCGAAGGACATCTGGCCGCCCATGCTGCTCATCTGCACGATCGCGCCCGAGCGCCGCTCCCGCATGTGCGGCAGCACCGCCCGCACCAGGGCCGCCGGGCCGAAGACATGCAGGTCGAACAGGTCGCGCAGCTCCTGGTCGGTGGTCTCCTCGACCGCCCCGACATGGGTGCGGCCCGCGTTGTTGACCAGTACGTCGATCCGCCCGTGCCGCGCCAGCACGTCCCGTACGGCCGTCTCGGCCGCGGCCGGCTCGGTCACGTCCAGGCGCAGCGCCTCCACCTGGTCCGGGTGAGCGGCCACCAGGTCGTCCAGCGCCTCCGGGCGGCGGACCGCGCCGACCACCACGTCACCGGCGGCGACCGCCGCCTCGGCGATCGCCCGCCCGAACCCGCTGCTCGCCCCGGTCACCAGCCATACCTTGTTCACGACGACTCCCCGTAGGTCTCGTAGGTCCGCTTCCTCGCTGACACGGTCCAGCCTGCCAGCTGGACGGTGGTCGCCGAGGAGCCCTGTCTGCTCGCCCTGCCCGACACCCATCCGCTCGCCGTCCGGGCCGAGATCGCCGGCGTGGAGGAGACGCACGAGGCCCTGGTCGCGGACTAGGACGGTAGGGCGCTCCCCTCGGCCGCCGCCAGGATCGCCTCGGCCACCCTCGGCACGGATCCCGGATGCAGGAAGAGGAACAGGTTCGGCTCCACCAGTTCCAGTTCCATCACCCGGGGCCTCCCGTCCGCTCCGTCGGCCAGGTCCACCCGGGCGTACAGCAGCTCGGGTGCGTCCGGTACGGCGGCCAACGCCTGTTCGGCGACGGCGAGTTCGGCCGGGGTCGGGGTCCAGGGTTCCAGGTCGGGGTGGGCCACCTTGTCCGCGTCGTAGGCCGTGCCGGGGGCCAGCACCGCCCGCTTGCGGCTGGCGTGCAGCAGCCGGCCGCCGAAGAACTGCAGCGCGCGCTCGCCGCTGACGTCGATGTGGGTCAGGTACGGCTGCACCATCGCGGTCAGCCCCTCCTTGTGCATCCGCGCCAGCTGCCGTACGGCCGTCTCCCGCTCCGCGGGCGTGTACCGCGCGGCGAACCGGGCGCCCGCGCCGAAGGTCGGCTTCACGACGAAGTCGTGGTCGCCGGGCAGGGCGTCCGGGCCGGCCTCGTCGCCGGGTGCGAGGTACCGGGTGGGGACCACGGGCACACCCGCCGCCGCGAGGTCGCCGAGGTAGCGCTTGTCGGCGTTCCAGCGCACGACGGGGACCGGATTGGCCACGCGGGTCGCCTTCGCGCACCGTTCGGCCCAGGCCACGAACTCCTCGGCCCGCCAGCTGTAGTCCCAGGTCGACCGTATGACCACCAGGTCGAAGCCGCCCCAGTCCGTGCCGGGGTCGTCCCAGGGGGCGGCGACCGCGTCGGCCCCGGCCGCGCGCAGGGCCCCCACCAGCCCCGGCAGATCACGGTCCTTGCTGGGCCCCGCTCCGGGGTCGTAGGTGGCGAGTGCGATGCGGGGCACGGTGGGCTCCTTCGGGGCGGAGGGGGCGGCTCCCGCAGGCTAACAATCTTCGCCGCAACCGAGACAGGCCGTTGACCTTCCCCTTCGGTGAAGCCCCAGCATCGGGGGCGGAACCGGAGGAGTTCGAGGTGCACATGGAGATGCTGACGATCGGCGCCTTCGCCAGGGCGTCCCGGCTGTCGCCCAAGGCGCTGCGGCTGTACGACGAGCTGGAGCTGCTGCGGCCCGCACGGGTCGACCCGGGCACCGGCTACCGCTACTACGCGCTCGGCCAGTTGGAGCGGGCGCGGCTCGTCGCCTGGCTGCGGCGGCTCGGGATGCCGCTGGCCGGGATCCGTGAGGTGTGCGCGCTGCCGCCGGAGGAGGCGGCCGCGGAGATCCGCGCCTACTGGGCGCGGGTCGAGGCGGAGACGGCGGTACGGCGGGACCTCGCCGCGTTCCTCGTCGACCACCTGTCGGCGGATCCGGGTAAGCCGAGGGAGGACACAGCCATGCTGGAACTGCGCTACAGCGCCCGCACGGACACCGGGCACGTACGGCCCGCCAACCAGGACACCGTGTACGCGGGACGCCGGCTGCTCGCCGTGGCCGACGGTTTCGGTCCGGCGGGCGGGCCCGCGAGCGGTGCCGCCGTGGAGGCGCTGAGGTCCCTGGAGGGCGAGGACCTGTCGGCGGGCGGGGTGCTGAACCTGCTGGAGGACGCCGTGCAGGGCGCGAGCCGGGTGATCCGGGACCTCGGCGAGGACGTCGGTACGACCCTCACGGCGCTGTTGTGGACGGGGTCCCGGCTGGCCCTGGTGCACATCGGCGACTCCCGCGCCTATGTGCTGCGGGCCGGGGAGCTCTTCCGCATCACCCATGACCACAGCGTGGTGCAGTCGCTGATCGACGAGGGCCGGCTGACCCCCGCGGAGGCCGTCAGCCACCCGCAGCGCACCCTGCTCCTCAAGGCCCTGACGGGCGACCCGTCCACGGCCCCGGACCTGCGGCTGCACGACGTCCGGCCCGGCGACCGGTACCTGCTGTGCTCCGACGGCCTGTCCCGGGTCGTACCGGAGGAGGACATCCGGCGTCTGCTGACCGCCGGCCCGGACCCGGACGCCGCCGTGCACGCCCTGGTCGACGCGGCGAACGCCGCCGGCGGTCCGGACAACGTGAGCTGTGTGGTGGCCGACCTGGTCGAGGCGGGGGCGAGGAGCCTGGTGTAGGAAGGGGGCGTTGGTGCCGTATGCCCCCGACAGTTAAGGAGTGCCCCGCGTGTCCTCCCTCTTTCCGGCCCTGGCGGCCGGTTCCGGCGAGCGTGTCGCCCTGAGGTTCGGTGACCGGTCGTTGACGTACGGGGAACTGGGCGCCGCGGCGGGAGCCGTGGCCGGGCGGGTCCGGGGCGCGGGTCGCCGGGTCGCGGTCTGGGCGACGCCGGAGCTGGAGACGGCGGTGGGGGTGGTGGGCGTGCTGCTCGCCGGGGCGGCCGCGGTACCGCTGAACCCGAAGTCGGGCGAGAAGGAGCTCGCGCACATCCTCTCCGACAGCGCGCCCGCGCTCGTCCTGGCCGCGCCGGGCGCGGAACTGCCTTCCGTCGCGGCCGGCTTGGAACGGGTGGACATCGACGTGCACGGCGCCGGGGCCGTCCCCGAGGACCGCGCCGCGGAGGGCGACCCGGCGCTGATCGTGTACACCTCCGGCACCACCGGCCCGCCCAAGGGCGCGGTCCTCCCCCGCCGGGCCCTCGCCACCACCCTGGACGCGCTGGCCGACGCCTGGCGGTGGACCGGGGACGACGTGCTGGTGCACGGGCTGCCGCTGTTCCACGTGCACGGGCTGGTTCTGGGAATTCTCGGCCCGCTCCGGCGCGGCGGCTCGGTGCGGCACCTGGGCCGGTTCACCACCGAGGGCGTGACCCGGGAACTGAACGAGGGCGCCACCATGCTGTTCGGGGTGCCGACCATGTACCACCGGATCGCCGAGGCGCTCCCGGCCGACCCGGAGCTGGCCGAGGCGCTGGGCCGGGCCCGGCTGCTGGTCTCGGGCTCGGCGGCGCTGCCGGTGCACGACCACGAGCGGATCCACACCGCGACCGGGCGGCGGGTGATCGAGCGGTACGGCATGACCGAGACCCTGATGAACACCAGCGTGCGGGCCGACGGGGAGCCGCGGGCCGGGACGGTCGGCGTGCCGCTGCCGGGCGTGGAGCTGCGGCTGGTGGAGGAGGACGGCACGGAGGTGACGGCGTACGACGGGGAGACCGTCGGCGAGATCCAGGTGCGCGGCCCGAACCTGTTCACCGAGTACCTCAACCGGCCGGACGCCACCGCCGCCGCGTTCACCGCCGACGGCTGGTTCCGTACCGGTGACATGGCGGTGCGCGAGGCGGACGGGTACGTGCGGATCGTCGGCCGCAAGGCCACCGACCTGATCAAGAGCGGCGGCTACAAGATCGGGGCCGGGGAGATCGAGAACGCCCTCCTGGAGCATCCGGGGGTGCGCGAGGCGGCGGTCACCGGGGAGCCGGACGCGGACCTCGGCGAGCGGATCGTGGCGTGGATCGTCCCGGCCGACCCCGGGCGTCCGCCGTCCACGCAGGAGTTGGCCGACCATGTGGCCAGGCGTCTGGCCCCGCACAAGCGGCCCCGGGTGGTCCGCCACCTGGACGCCCTCCCGCGCAACGACATGGGGAAGATCATGAAGCGGGCGCTGGGCGATGCCTGAGCGTCTTTCGGCACGGGCGACGCTCGACCTGGTCACCGACCCCGGCACCTTCACCGAACTCCCCTCCCCCCTACGGGATTCCAAGCCGGACGGCCCGCTGTCCTGGCAGGGCTACGACGCCTCGCGCGCCCGTGCCGCCGAACGCACCGGGGAGCGGGAGTCCGTGGTCTGCGGCACCGCGTGCGTCGAGGGCACCCCGGCCGTGCTGATCGCTTTCGAGTTCGGCTTCCTCGGCGGCTCGCTGGGCGAACGCACCGGTGACCGGCTGGAGGCGGCCTACGCCCACGCCCGTGAGCGGCGGCTACCGGTGGTGCCGCTGGTCGCGACGGGCGGCAGCCGGATGCAGGAGGGCATGCTCGCCCTCACCCAACTCCAGCGGGTGGCCCGCCAGTCCGTGCTCACCCGGGAGGCGGGCCTGCCGCAGATAGCGGTGCTGCGGGACCCGACCACGGGCGGCGGCTGGGCCACGCTCGGCGCGGGCGCCGACGTGGTCCTGGCGCTGCCCGGCGCCCAGGTCGGCTTCGCCGGCTCCCGTGTCCGCCCGGCCGGGGCCGACCCGGCCGCGTACACGGCCGAGGCCCAGGTGGCGGCGGGCGCGGCGGACGAGGTGGTGCCCGCGGCCCGGCTGCGGGAGGTGCTCGGGCTGTGGCTGCGGCTGCTGAGTGGCGGCACGGCGGGGGCCGGCGCCGCGGTCGGTGCCGAGCCCGCTCCCGTCCCCCGGGCCCTCGGCGCCACGGAGTGCCCGCGCACCGGCTGGGCCGCCGTCCAGCGGGCCCGCGCCGCCGAACGGCCCCGCGCCGAGGCCTACCTGGACGCCTACTTCACCCGCCGGGCGGCGATCAGCGGTGACCGCTGCGGCGGCAGCGACCCCGACGGGATGCTGTGCGGCTTCGGCGAGCGGGACGGACGTACCGTCGCCTACGCCGCGCAGACCGGGACGGCCACCCGGCCCGCCGGATACCGCACGGCGGCCCGGCTCATACGGCTGGCGGACCGGCTGGGCATCCCGGTGCTGACGCTGGTGGACACGCCGGGTGCGGCGAACGACGCCGACGCGGAGCGGCAGGGCGCGGGCGCGGCGATCGCGGACCTGTTCGGCGCGGTGGCCGCCGCCCGCACGCCGGTCACCACCCTGGTCGTGGGCGAGGGCGGTTCGGGGGGCGCGCTCGCGCTGGCCGCGCCCGGCAACACCTGGGCCACGCCGGACAGTTACTTCTCCGTCATCGCCCCCGAGCTCGCGGCGGCGATCCTCAAGCGCCCGCCGGAGGAGGTCGAGGCGACGACCGAGCAACTGCGCGTCCGGCCGCAGGACCTGGTGGAGCTGGGGGTGGTCCGGGGCGTGGTGGACCACCGGTGAACCCTTGCGCGACGCGGCTCCCGGCCGACAATGGAGTCCGTCGAGGAGCGTGCGTCACGGGGGGCAGCGCCATGAGCAGGCTGGTGGAGTTCACGACCGAGGACGGCGCGATCGTCGTCGTGGAGACGGCGGACGGCACGGGCGGCTCCCGTCTCGTGTCGCGCGGCGAGGGGCCCGCGGAGCGGGTCACCGGCACCTTCGAGACCGCGCTCGACGGTGTCCGCTCGGCGGCCCAGTCCGCGCTCCGGGTCTTCCGGGACGGCGCGCTGCGGCCCGACTCCGTGGAGCTGGAGTTCGGGGTGAAGCTGAGCGCGGAGGCCGGTGCGGTGATCGCCAAGGGTGCGGCGGAGGGGCAACTGGTGGTCCGGCTGAGCTGGGCGTCGGGGCCTGCGGCGGCCACCCCGACGACGGCCGGAGAGGAGCCCGCCGCTCGGTCATGAGCGGCGCCGCCCGGCAGGCCCGCTGCCCCACGGACCGCCTCCGACCGCCGCGGGCGGCGTCGGCCTGCTCCGGGGCGCCCGGCCGACCACCGCCGGCTGCTCCGCGTCCGCTGGGCCGGGTCGTGTGCCGGCCGCCACTGTCACCCGCGACACGCCGGGACGGCCGGACGAGCACCCGTTCGGCCGCACCCCGCCCGGCCCCCCACAAGGGGCGCCCGGCCCGGCGCCGCGCGCACCATGCACGGGAGGGCTGTCGTCCGCCGGCGCCCCGGCCCCATGGTCCGCGCACTCGGAGGATCTGCCATGACCGTCAGTCTGGAGCAGCTGCGCCGCTGTCACTTCGCCGTCGACCTGGGGGCGGCCCGGACCCGTGTGTACGTCAGGGGGGCGGGGATCGTCGTCGACGAGCCGTCCGTGGCCGCCGTGAACGTCCGCACCGGAGGGCTGATCGCGGTGGGTGAGTTCGCCGCGCGGATGACGGGACGGACCCCCGGTTACATCCGCGTCGTACGGCCGGTCTCCGGCGGCACGGTCGTCGACATCGAGATGGCCCAGCGCATGCTGCGTCATCTGCTGGGCGACAAGACGCGGCGCAGCCTGCGCCGCAGGCCCCGGCTGCGCGCGGCGGCCTGCACCCCGCACGACGCCGATCCGCTGGCCCAGCGGGCCACGGTCGAGACGCTGGTCGGGCTCGGCGCCCGGCGTGTCGAGCTGGTCGACACGCTCATCGCCGCGGCGGTGGGGTGCGGGCTGCCGGTGGAGCGGCCCGAGGCCACCATGATCATGGTGTGCGGGGCCGCGGCGACCCAGGTCGCCGTCCTCTCCCTGGGGTCGATCGTCACCGCCGAGCGGATCCCGGTGGGCGGCGAGGCCGTCGACCGCGCGATCGTGCACCTGCTGCGGCACGAGCACGAGCTGATGCTGCCCAGCCAGTCCGTACGGCCGCTGCAGCTTGCCCTGTCCGGCACCGGGCTCTCCTCGCAGGCCCCGCAGACCACCGAGATCCACGGACGGGACGTGGTCACCGGCCTCGCCCGCAGTGTGCGGGTCAGCACCGCCGCCGTGCGTAACGCCATCCGGACGCCGCTGACCGCCGTGCTGGACGGCATCGGCAAGGTGCTGCGGGACTGCCCGCCCGATCTCGTCGCGGACCTGGCCGACCGCGGGATCACGCTGGTCGGGGGCTCCGCGCTGCTCCCCGGCTTCGACCAGATGCTGATCCGGGCGACCGGCATGCCGGTGCACATCGCGGAACGGCCCGACGTGTGCGCCATCGAGGGCCTCGGCGCCATGCTGGACGGCAGGATCGACCCGCTGGTGCTGGATCCGCTGGCCGCCTGAACGCCTTGGGCGAGCACGGGCGAGGAGGTCGTCTCAGCCCTGGCAGCTTTGTGCGGGCACGGACAAGACCTGAGAACGCTTACGCGTGATCCGGTAACACTGCCGGGTGCTCTGTTCCGACACCACGACCGACACCCGCACCGTGCCGCCGGTCCTCGTGACGGCGCTGACCTCGAGGAACCGCCGGTAGGGCGCGAGAGCCCTCCGCACTCCGGAACGGTTCAGCTCCGACGCGTCCAAGGCGGCGACACGCCGGCCGGCCAGCCCGGCGCCGCTGCCGATCGAGAGGGACGGGCCGCAGGTGTCGTACTTCAGGACGGACACCGTCGACGTCCAGGCGTGGCCTTTCGCCGGGGCGTAGGTGAATTCGAGGCATCTGTCGATCACGTCCTGGCTGCTGCCGAAGAGCGTCCTGGACTCGTACGCCAGCCGTTCGACCACACGGGCCCTGAACGCGCGACGGGACGCGTCGTAGGAGATCACGGGAGCGCCGGTGTGCTGGTGGATCACAGCTGTGAGAGCGTCCGGATCGGCCGAGCCCTCATCGCGGAGAGCACGTACGGTCTCGTTCTCCGTTCGGCGGAGCCGGCCGTCGAGCGCCGGCAGAGCCTGCTGCCGGCGCTCGGCGTCGACCTTGTCGGTGTGCCATGACCGGTACCAGAACGCGCCGAGTACGGTGCCGAGCACGACGATCAGCACGACCAGGAAGGTCAGACAGCCGGTGGTCGCGGCACGCTCCAGCCGTGCCACGACCACCCGACCACGCCCGTGCAGGGACCGCACTAGCTGCCCTTGTATCCGATGTCGGCCAGAGCCTGGCCCATGACCTGTGCGTAGCCCGTCGTTCCCGCATTCTTCGGGTGGACGTGGATTCCCCCATTTCCAGGTCAGGGGGAGGCGCCTGTTGATGCCGCGTGAAGCCCTGTCTCCCCCGTGCATGGTCGCGTGTATCCGTTTCGGCCTGGTCCGGACCTCTTGGGCGACCACGGCAGCACTGTAGACGCGCTACCACCATCGGTAGCAGGAGCCCGGCGGAACCCGGCTGAAATCATGCGCCGAGGGCGGCGGCCACGGTCTCCGGTCGGCCTGATCCAGCCGACGGGGTCCGCTCACCGGGCCAGATGGCAGCGGACCGTGGTCCCGTCGTCGCCCGTGTGCAGCCGTACCAGGTCGGAGAGGAGGTTGACCAGCAGCAGTCCGCGGCCGCCGCGCTGGTCGCGGCTCGCGGGCCGGCGGCCGGCCATCGGGTCGGTCAGCCGTCCCTTGTCGCGGACCTCGCAGACCACGTACCCGTCCTCGGCCCACACCCTCAGGCGGCCCCAGCCACCGCCGTGGACCACACTGTTGGTGGTCAGCTCGGCCGTGATCAGCGCCAGGTCCTCCAGGCGCAGTCCGGTGAGGCCGAGCCGGGCGCCCTCCGCGGTCGCGGTGTGCCGGGCCTCGGACAGGGTCTCCGCCCGGAAGTCGAAGGACAGTCCGTCGGGGGCGGCCGGCAGCGGCTCGTTGTAGCGGGCGGCGACGGCTTCGGGGGCGTACGCGACGCTGTCCTGCCCGTGAGTGGCACCGGCCGGGATGACGGTCGGGTGGGTGGCGTACGCGTCGGTGAGCACCTGTTCGTCGAGGCGCGCGGCGTCGTACGGGCACAGGATGGTGACCTCGCGGCCCCGGAACGCCGCGTTGATCAGTGCCTCGTGCTGGACGCAGGCGGGGTACTCGGCGGCGCTGCGGCCCGCCCAGATCGGCTCGCCGATGATCCGCACCCGCCGGCCGGGCGGCTGGGCGTCGGCGAAGGCCCGCAGCACGCCGGGGATGATGCGGCCGGGGTTGCGCCCGGCCTCACGCATGTCCACGAAGCGCACGGACATGCCGTCGGCGCCCAACTCGTCCTGGATTAGCCGCAGGTTCTCGCCGGGGACGGCCACCGCGACCGGTTCCCCGGCGGCGAGCGCGTCCCGGACGAACGGCACGGTGCCGGCGAGGTACTCCTGCTCGTCCGAGTAGAACAGCGCGGGGTGCGCGAAGGGTTCGGCCACGGCGGTCATGACTTCGACACCTCGATCGTCCGGAGGCCGGGCCAGAACAGTGCCAGCAGGCGCGGCACGGCGGGCGGCGGCCGGTCGACGACGATCAGCCGACCGCCGCGGAGCCGCTGTGCGGCGCCGGCGAGTGCGTCGACACCCGCGACGTCGACGAACGTCACGGCGGAGAGCTCCAAGTAGTACACGTCCTCGTCCTCGCGAACCGCCTGCTCCAGCGCGCCTTCCCAGATCCCGCGGGTGGCCAGGCTGACCTCCCCCGCCACCTGTACACCGCTGCGCCCGGGCAACGGACGCAGGAGCAGCTGCGGCGCCTTCGCCGCCGACGCGGTGCCCGGCGGGGCGTGCCGCGCGGGCTCGGGGATGCTCACGCCGCCTCCTCGGTGCCAAGTACCACGGGTGCCCAGTATGCGCCGTCGACGCCCGTCCGGTCCCGCGGGCCACCGGGAATTCCCCGTTCCGTCCGGTTTTCCCGTCCGGTACGGGGTGTACGCCGGGGAGCGGCGGGCAGGCGAACGGCGAGCCGTGCCGGGACCCCGCGGACTTCACGCGTCCGTGCCGGAACCCGGCGGCTCTACGCGGTGCACTCGCGGCGCACGCGCGCGCACCCGCGCGGACACTGTCGGGGACCAACAAGGCGGAGACATGACCTCAGTGCGACACGCACCTCTTTCCGGTCGGTTGAACACCCTGGTCATCGATTCCCTGGTGGAGGCGGACCGAGCGCTGCTCAGGGCCCGTGGCGAGCTCGTCCACGGCTGCGCGGACACCCTCGCCAAGACGCTCGCGGCCCTGCCGGAGGGCGTCGGCCGGGTCGGGCTGGACATGTCGGGCGTGGACTTCATGGACACGGCGGGGCTGGAGTTCCTGGACCTGCTGAGCGCGTACGGCCGTTACCACGGCATCGCGGTCTCGGCCACCGCCTGGAACGACCAGCCGCGCCGGATCCTGGAGCTGGCGGGCCTGGACGCCACCGACCCGCTGCACGGCCGGTCTCCCGAGCCGCCCGCCCCCGCGCCCGTTCCGTCCGCGGTGGCGCTGGAGCGCGCGGAGAAGCTGCGCGTCCTGCAGGAGGAGATAGGCCAGTTGCGCCGGGCGATCGTCTCCCGCCCGGTGATCGACCAGGCCCGGGGCATCCTCATGGCCACCCACGGCTGCACGTCCGACCAGGCGTGGGACATCCTGCGGGAGACCTCCCAGCGCTCCAACACCAAGCTGCACAGCGTGGCGGCGGCGGTCACCGCCGCCGCCACGGCCGGCGGCCCACCGCTCCCGGAGCAGCTGCGCGACGCCCTGCGCACGGCGGTCGCCCGTCGGTCCGCGGGGGCCGCCCACGCGTGACCGCGCGCGGCCGCTTCCACCGCGGGGCGGCCATGACGCCGGACACCGGCCGGCCGTTCGGGCTCGCCAGGTCCGGGCCGTTTTGGTGACCGGTCGGCGAGCCTGAGCCGCGGCGGGCCCCGGGCGCGGGTGATGCGTCCCCACCCGCCCGTCCTCGGCCCCGGGCCCGGCTACGTGCCGACCGGTCCGCACGCACGGACTTGCCCATGCCTTGACGATCCGTTCCATGGACGTTCAACCGGCCGCACCCGCCCGTGCCGTGTGTCGAGCCTAAGTTCCTTCACCGTTGCGGAAGAAGGGACTCATGGACGAACTCCTCGCAATCCGGGCTCGCGGGATCACCAAGTGTTTCGGCGACGTCGTCGCGCTCGACGGCATCGACCTGGATGTGACGCAGGGGCAGATCCACGGTCTGGTCGGCCCGAACGGAGCGGGCAAGACGACCCTGCTCGGTATTCTGCTGGGTCTGGCCGTCGCCGACGGCGGCCGCCTCGAGATCCTGGGGACGCCGGTCGGGCGGGCGCTCGCCGCTCCCGACGGTGTCGCCGGCTTCGTGGACGGGCCCGGACTCTATCCCTCGCTCACCGCCCGGCAGAACCTCGCCGCGCTGGCGGCGCTCCGCGGAAGTGACGTGCGTACGGCGGGGATCGACGATGTGCTGGCCGAGGTCGGGCTCACCGATGTCGCGGACGACCGGACCCGCGGGTTCTCCCTCGGCATGCGTCAGCGGCTCGGGCTCGCCGCCGCGCTGCTCACCCGACCGCGGCTGCTCATCCTCGACGAACCCGCCAACGGCCTCGACCCGGCCGGCAAGAAACACGTGCACGGTGTGCTCACCCGGCTCGCGGCGGACGGAGCCTGCGTGGTGCTGTCGAGCCACCGCATGGACGACCTCGAGGCTCTGTGCTCCGAGGTCACCGTCCTCGCCGGCGGACGGGTCGTCTTCTCCGGCCCGCCCGGCAAGCTGGCCGCCGAGAACCGTGAACTGGACTACCGGTTGGTGACGTCCGACCCGGGGGCCGCCCGCCGGGTGGTCGCCGACACGGCCGGGATCCGCCTCGTCGACGACGCCGGCGCACGGCAGGATGCCCAGCGGCTCGTCGTGCGCGCGCTGGTTCCCGCCCTCGACGAACTGGTGGCGGGGCTCGTGCACGCGGGCATCGCGGTGCGCGAACTCACCCCCGTCGTGTCACCGCTCGAGGCCGCGTTCCTCGCCCTCACCGAGCAGCAGGAGGACGGCAGATGACCGTGACCACGGTCAACGACCGCACGACCGGCGCCAGTCGGGTCACGGTGCGGCGCAGCTACCGCTTCGAGGTGGTCAAACTCGTCTCCCAATGGCGGATCCGCCTGCTGGTCCTCGCCTGCTGGATCGCGCCGGCGCTCTTCGTCGCCGCGGTGAGCCGGCAGAGCACTCTCCCCTCCGACACCCTCTTCGGCCGCTGGATGCACGCCACGGGGTGGGCCGGGCCGCTGGTGATGCTCGGTTTCGCGGGCACCTGGGCGCTGCCGCTGCTGACCTCGGTGGTCGCGGGTGATGTGTTCGCCTCCGAGGACCGGCTCGGGACCTGGCGCCATCTGCTCGTGGCGGTTCGCTCACCTCGGCGGATCTTTCTGGCCAAGTCGCTGGCCGGCCTCTCGGTCGTCCTGCTGCTCGTGGCCGGACTGGCCTGTTCCAGCACGGTCGGCGGGCTGCTGGCGGTCGGCGACCGGCCGCTGGTCGGCCTCGACGGCCACCTGCTGGCGCCGTCGGACGCCGCCGGCAAGGTCCTGCTCGCCTGGGTCTGCGTGCTCGCCCCGACGCTGGCCCTCGCTGCGATCGGCCTGCTCGGGTCGGTGGCGCTGGGGCGGTCCCCGATGGGTCTGCTGCTGCCCGCGCTCGTCGCGCTGGCGATGCAGCTCGCCCAGATGCTGCCGCTGCCCGTCGCCGTACGCCTCGCCCTGCCCAGCTACGCCTTCATCGCCTGGAACGGCCTGTTCACGAGCCCCGCGCAGCTGGGCCCGCTTCTCGTCGGCATTGTTGTCAGTCTGGCGTGGGCCGTGCTCGCGACCTCGCTGGCCTGCCTGATCTTCCTGCGGCGCGACTTCACCGGCCTGGCCTACGACGGCTCCGGGCGCCGGGCGGTCACCACCGGGCTGCTGCCGCTGGCCGGGCTGGTCGCCGTCTCGGTCGCGGCCGTCACCGTGGCGACCCCGTCCGTGGGTTCCGGAATCCAGCAGGAGAAGGTGCAGCGTTCGGTCGCCACGGTGTTCGCCCACCTGTACCGCCTGCAGACCGAGCAGCTCCACCGCCCCGACGTCACGGAGGCGCGGCTGCGGGCCAGTGCGGCGTGCGACAAAGGTGCCGGCCTGCTCGCCGCCGAGGGGCCGGGCAACGACTGGCGCTGCGTCGTCTCCTGGCACCTGCCCGGCGTCCAGGTCACGGGGCAGGCCGTCTACCAGCTCGACATCACCGCCGACGGGCGGTACATGGCCGACGGCGACGGGCCGAAGGAAGTGAACGGCTACTTCCTGGTGCGGACTTCCGCCGGGGACGCACCGAACCCCCTCTGGCAGTTCGACGGCGACGTCGAACTCACCGCCACCCCCTGATCCCCACCCCCCGACCTCCTCCCCTCCCCCGAAGGGACAGTTCCATGCAGGTAACACGGCAGCGTCGGAGCAGCGAGAAGGAGCAGATCAGCCTTCTCGGCAGACGCGTCGGGCGCCGGACCTTGCTGGTGACGGCGGGCATCGCGGTCGCTCTCGGTGTCACGGGCACCGCCGTCGCCTCGACGTACCGGTTCGGCACCCAGCAGGTCGGCCAGGTCACCAAGGACGGTCAGGTCGTCGCCGCCGACCAGTACATCAACCCGTACGGCGACCGCACCGTCATCAACGACGGCAAGATCATGTCGTCCTCGGTCAGCCCGGACGGCACCCACCTCGCGGCCTCGGTCGCCGACGGCGACGCGTCGCTGGTCGTCATGGACCTGGGGACCGGGCAGGTGAAGCAGAAGGTCGGCACCAACAAGGCGGACGACCTGCGCATCGGCAGCGCCGCCGTCGGCCAGGAGGGGCCGACGTACTCGCCCGACGGCAAGCAGCTGTGGCTGGGCCAGAGCGACGGCTACACCAAGTTCACCGTGAACGCCGACGGCACCCTCGCCAACCCGACGGCCGTCTCCATCCCGGCCGACGGCTCCAAGCACGCGCTGGTGGGCGCGGCGGTGTTCTCGGCCGACGGCTCCACCGTGTACTCCGCGGTCAACGGCCAGAACCGGGTCGTCGCCATCGACGCGGCGACCGGGGCCGTCAAGCAGAGCTGGTCCGTCGGCAACGCCCCCCGTGGCCTCGCCGTGGTCGGCGACAAGCTCTACGTCAGCAACGAGGGCGGGCGTCCGGCCGCGGCCGGCGACACCACGATGAACTCCTACGGCACCCAGGTGCCGGCCGACCCGGACACCGGCGCCGCCACCACCGGCACGGTCAGCGTCATCAGCCTGGCGGACCCGTCGGCGGCCGTCGGCAGCATCGACGTCGGTCTGCACCCGACCGCGGTGTACGCGAAGAAGGGCGCGGTGTTCGTCACCAACACCGCCGACAACAGCGTGTCGGTCATCGACGCCGCCAAGGACAAGGTCGTACAGACCATCGCCACCCAGCCCTGGCCGGAGGCGAAGGTCGGTTACGAGCCCAACGCGGTGACGCTCACCGACGACGGCCACCTGCTGGTGACGCTCGGCCGCGCCAACGCGGTCGCCGTCTACCGCTACAACTCCCCGCAGCAGCCCGCGGGTTTCGTCGGCCTCCTCCCGACGGACTACTTCCCCTCGGAGATCACCACCGTCGGCAAGAAGGTGGTCGTCTCCAACACCCGTGGTATCGACGCCCGCCGGCCCACCACCAACGCCGGGCACGGCACCCACGACACGACGTCCAGCCTGACGCAGTTCACGCTGCCGGACGACAGCGTCACCAGGTCCGAGACCGTCAAGGTCTTCCGGCAGAACGGCTGGACCCCGGGCTCGGTCAACTCGGCCAAGGGCCACAGCCACGCCAGGCCGCTGCCGGTTCCGCTGCGGCTCGGCGACCCTTCGACGATCAAGCACGTCTTCCTGCTCGTCAAGGAGAACCGGACCTACGACCAGGTCTTCGGCGACATCCCGAAGGGCAACGGCGACCCGTCGGTCACCCAGTTCGGTGAGAACGTGACGCCGAACCAGCACGCGCTGGCCCAGCAGTTCGGGCTGTACGACAACTTCTACGACGTCGGCACGAACTCCGCCGAGGGCCACAACTGGCTGATGCAGTCCGACAACCCGGAGTACACCGAGTCGTCGGCCGGCGAGTACACGCGCAGCTACGACACCGAGGACGACGTCCTCGGCCACCAGAAGACCGGCTTCATCTGGACCGGTGCGCAGGCGGCCGGCAAGTCCGTCAAGGACTACGGCGAGTTCCAGTCGATCGAGAGCAAGCCGGCCGACGCGACCTGGCAGAACCTGTACTGCGACGCCAAGAACATGGAGGCGACCGGGCAGCAGACCCAGTACCCCATCCAGACGGGCTCGGCGATCCCGTCGCTGAACAAGGTGTCCGTGCCCGGCTTCCCGATGTTCGACCTCAGCGTCCCGGACGTCTACAAGGAACAGATCTGGAAGCAGGACTTCGAGAAGAACGGACCGGCGAACCTGAACATGTTCTGGTTCTCCAACGACCACACCGGTGGCCCGGCGAGCCCGGCCGCCGAGGTCGCGGACAACGACCTCGCGGTCGGCAGGACGGTCGACGCGATCACGCACAGCAAGTACTGGAAGGACTCGGCGATCTTCATCGTCGAGGACGACTCCCAGGCCGGCCTCGACCACGTCGACGGCCACCGTGCCCCGGTCCAGATCATCAGCCCCTACGCCCGGCGCGGCACCGTCGACAGCCACTACTACTCGCAGATCACGATGATCCGCACCATCGAGCAGATCCTCGGGATCCACCCGATGAACCAGATGGACAGCGCGGCCACCCCGATGTTCGGGGCCTTCACTCCGAGGCCGGACTACACGCCGTTCACGGCGCAGCCCAACCGGACCTCGCTGACCCTCGGCCTGAGCACCCAGCCCTCCTGCGGCTCGGACACCCCGGCACCGCAGGACGCCAAGGCGGCGCCCGCCCCGAGGTCCGTGACGGTGCCGGCGGCCGAGCGGAAGGTCGCGGCGCAGTGGAGGACGTGGGAGTCGCACCAGCGGCTGACCGGCTCCAAGGCGGTGCCGGACTTCGCGAACCCGGAGCAGATGAACCGCCTCACGTGGTACGAGACGCACGACTGGGCCAAGCCGTACCCCGGCGACAGCCGGATCTACGCGCCGAACGACGTGCCCGGCGCCTTCATCCCGTCGCCGGAGAACGACGGCTGACGTAGCCGGTCCCCCGAGGGCCCCCGGCCGGCAGCGCTGCCGGCCGGGGGCCCTCACCCGTACGGGCTCCAGGGTGCCGCCCGCCTTGCGCGGCCGGGAGCCGACGGTCAGCGGGCCTCGGCGGCGAGGACTGGCAGCGCCTCGTCAGTCGCAGAGCGCGGTCCGCAGGGTGGTGGCCATGAGGTCGATGGCTTCCTTCGCCTCCGGCACCGGGCCGGTGTGCGTGAAGTAGTGGTCGACACCCTCGAAGACGCGGTGGGTGACCGGGACACCGGCGGCGTCCAGGGCCTTGGCGTAGGCGTCGCCCTCGTCGCGCAGGCGGTCGTGCTCCGCGGTGATGACCAGGGCGGGGGGAAGTCCGGCGAGGTCGTCGGCCAGTCCGGGCGAGACGAGCGGGTGCGCGCGGTCGGCCGGGTCCGGGACGTAGGCGCCGGTGAAGATCCGCATGAGCTGGGAGCTGAGCAGCGGCTTGGCGATGAGGGACTGCTTCGTGGCGGGGTCGGCGAGCTGGTCGAGGGGTGCCGAGTCGATGATCTGGAGCCGGGGCGAGAAGGTGCCGCGGTCCCGGGCCAGCCGGCAGACCGCGGCGGTCAGGTTGGCTCCGGCGCTGTGGCCGCCCACGGCGAGTCGTGAACCGTCCCAGTCGCCCGCGCCGCCGTTCCCGGCGACCCAGGCGGTGACGTCGTACGCCTGGTTCACGGGTACGGGGAACTGCCGCTGCGGTGCGACCGCGTAGTCCACGTTGACGACGACGCAGCCGGCCTTGGCGGCGATGTAGCGGCAGATGTGGTCGTCCTGCTCGGGACGGGCGACCACGAAACCGCCGCCGTGGAAGTTGACGTACACGGGGGCAGGGGATCCGGCCGGCGTCGACGGGCGGTAGACGGTGCAGGTCACGGGTCCGGCACCGGTCTCCACCCGCAGGGTTTCGGTGCTTCCCGGGAGGTCGGTGAAGCGCAGGTCCTCGTGTACGCGGGCCATCATGCGGCCGAGCACCAGCTGGATGCCCATGGCCTGGATGCTTGAGCTGAAAGGCATGACTCGCCCTCCGTCACTACAACTTTGAAGTATCAGGAATCCTGATGATGGATGATCGTCCGGCAACATGCAATGGGCGTCTCCGATCCGGTTCGTCCGCACCCCCCGTGCACGCGGCGGTGACCCCGGAGACCGGGATCACCGCCGCGGACCGCTGCCGGGGTCAGTCGCAGTCGCGCACCCTGATGGCGGAGATGCCGCGGCCGTGCGTCGCCGCGTACAGAGTCCTGCCGTCGGGACTCAGCTTCAGCTGGAGCACGGCGACGGCCGGGAGGGAACCGACGCGCTGCCACTTGGTGCGGCCGGGGGCGCGGTAGACGACGCCGAGGTCGGTGGCGACGGCGAGGCCGCCGTTCGGCATCACGACCGCCGAGTCGGCCGGCACGTCGGGGAGGTTCGCCGAGACGTCCTTCCAGGTGGTGCCGCCGTCGGTGGACTCGAAGACGTGGCCGACGCCGGCGCCGGGACCCTCGGTCCAGTGCCGGGAGAAGCCGTTGACCGCGAGGAAGACGTGGTCGGCGTTCCCGGGGTCGACGGCGAAGCCGCTGAGGTAGCGGTTGGGCACGGTCCCGTTCACCGGCAGGGCGATGTCGTGCCAGCCGGTGCCGTCCGCGTTGCCGACGGAGATGCCCCGGGCGAAGCCCTGGTTGTTGCAGGGGCCGCACCAGGCGGCGTACACCTTGCCGCCCGAGGCCGCGACGGCGGTCGCGGTACGGCCGGAGCCGAGGTCGTACACGCTCTTCCACTCGGCGCCGCTGCGGATGGCGTAGCCGTGGGTCTGCACCCAGATGTGGCGGCCGCCCGCGATCCAGGTCGAGCTGTTCCTGGCGTCGGCCGCGAGCGGGGCGATGAAGCGGGCCTCGCTGGTGGCGTTGTCGGCCGGGGCGACGTTGTACGACGTGGCCTTGCTCGGGTCGGTGGACCAGCTGCCGTCGTTGACCGCACAGTTCTGGGTCACCTGGATGGCGAGGTAGACGTACTCCTGGGCGATGTCGCAGCCGTTGGCCGGGTCGGTGAGGGTGTCGCCGCCGTCGCCGCCGAAGTTCGAGCCCATGACCTTGTCGTCGCCGCGCAGGATGGACTGGCCGTTGTCCTGGAGGCCGCCGGTGACGGAGACGCCGCCGTGCTCGAGGTCCTTGCCGACGCCCACGGAGTAGTACTGCAGGGTGTCGATGGTGCCGTCGTTCAGGGACGTCCAGTCGGTCGCGTGGCCGGAGGAGTCCTGGGCGCCGTCGACCGGACGCCTGTAGGCGCCGCCGTCATTGCCCACGTACACGTAGCTCTTGCCGTGGTAGCGGCCGATCGCGACGCCGTGCTGGTCGGAGTGCGTCGTCTGGCTGCAGGCGCCGGTCTGCCTGGCCGGGTCGATGCTCCAGCAGGGAAAGGTGAAGTTCCAGTACGGGCCGACGGTCGACCAGGTGCCGCCGCCGTCCCTGGTCTCGTAGACCTCCTCCAGGCCGGCGTACACGTGCTCCGCGTTCGCCGGGTCGACGGCCAGGAACTGGTTGTACCAGGCCTGCACGCCGGGCATGTAACCGGCGGTGGTCAGTGCCGAGTTGTCGGCGGCCAGCCCCTTGTAGTCGGCGATCTTCGTCCATGGGCCCGCCGGGGAGCCCGACTTGGAGACGTAGATGCCCTCCAGACCGCTGTCCGGGTTGGTGTTCAGCTGCTCCGGGGACTGGTCGATGGCGTAGTAGCGGGAGCCGTCGGCGGAGCGGGCGAAGGTGACGTCGCCGATGTCGTCCGCGTCGGCCGGCAGGTCGCCCAGGCCGCTGGTGATCCGCGTCCAGGCGCCCTTCACCTTGGTGTAGAAGCCGTTGTAGTCGTCACCGCTGCGCCAGCCGACCGCGAGAACCACCTTCGAGGGGTCCTTCGGGTCGACGGCGATGTCGTTGGCGATGTTCTTGTACGCCGCGTCGGGGTCGTCGGCCTTCGAACCGCCCGGCAGGTAGTCGGGGTTGGGCGCGTACTCCAGCTTCCAGGCACCGCCGAGCTTCCTGGTGGAGTGGCTCCACACGCCCTCGCTGGTCGCCGCCCAGACCTTGCCGCCCCCGAAGCGCAGCTCGTGGATGGTGGTGGACTCCAGTTCGTCGCCGCCGACCCGGCTGCGCGAGGAGAACGTGCCGTGGTGCGGGTCGGACAGGACGTAGACGCCGCTGCCGAGGTAGGCGTCCGCGTTGGTGGTGGCCTCGCCGGTGCCCAGCCACAGCCGTCCGCCGTGGTCGACCGCGAGCGCGCCGGTGGACTGCGAGGGCAACCGGTCGCTGATCGGCCGCCAGTGCCCGCCGCCGCTGCGCGAACGCCACACGCCGCCGCCCGCGCTGCCCGCGTACACGTACCCGTCGTCGTCGGCGGCCATCGCGGCCATGCGGCCGGTGACGTTGCCCGAGCCGCCGCTGGAGTTGGAGTCGACGTCACGGTAGCGCGGGTCGTCGGAGTTGTACGGCAGGTCGGTGATGTCGCGCCAACGGCCGCCGGTGACGGGCAGTTTGCGCAGGCTCGTCCAGGCGGCGCCGTACGCGCCCGGTGCGACGATGCCGGGTGAGGTGCGGGCCTCGGCGTACTGGTCCGCGCCCTCGGCGATCTCGTCGGCCTCGTTGCCGTCGTCGTCCTCCGCCTTCGCCGAAGGGTTCATGGCTCCCACCGACCGCTCGCGTTCGGCGGCCAGTTGTCCGAGCGTACGGACCCCGAAGGGGCTGTGGTGTCCGCCGGGCGCGGCGCTCGCGGGTATCGCGAGAAGTCCGGCGGATGCGGTGGTGGCGCAGATCGTGAGCCACCGTCTTCTACGGGTCGGTGCTGGCACCAGGTCCTCCCAAACGGGCGTCGACAGACCGTCGGAAGAGACCTGACCACGGGTGGGAGGAGGCGTTGGGCACTTGGAGAATTCTTTGATCAGAACCTGTCACTTCGGGAGGTTGCCGCGGTTCACCGCATCCTTCACCAGGGCGCCACGAGAACGAAGGAACGGCTGGCCCGGTACGAGGCCGTGTTCTCGGCGGGGTCCAGCCACAGCTGGAGGTTGTCCCGGTGACGGAGGTAGCGGCCGGGGTAGTTGTAGGACTCCAGGGAGACCGAACCGGCCGTGGAACCGGAACGGGGGCAGAAGGTGGCGTCCTTCTGGAAGAGGGCGGACCGGTCGTCGGTGTCCAGTCGGATGCGGAAGGCGTAGTGCCGCAGATACCGGCCCGTGGCGTCCCTGAGTGAGTAGCAGCGGGGGTCGGCCAGGCCGGGAACGAAGGTGAAGGTGGCCGCCTGCCGGGCGACGGCGGAGCTGGTGGCGCCGACCGGGTTCAGGACGCCGAGCCTGCCGGACTGACTCACGTAGTCGCCGGGGTCGTCGACCGACCGCAGGGCGTGCCGCCCCGAGAACCGCGCCTCGGCCGTCGTCGCCGGGGCTGCCGTCGGCGTCGGCGCAGGCGACGGCGTATGCGTCGGTGTCGGTGTCGGTGTCGGTGAGGCGAACGTTCTCGGGGACGGCGGCACGGACGGGGCGGGCGACAGCGGGGCCGCCGCGGCGGGCCGCGCGGCCGGCTCGTGCGATCCCGTGGCGGTGTACCAGGCCACTCCGGCGGCCGCGAGCGCGACGGCACCGGCGGCCGCCACCGCCGCGGGCTTGGCGCCCAGCCTGCCGATCGTCCGCGCCGTACGGCTCGCCCCGCTCGCCGTACGCGTGCCCGCGCCGACGGCGGTCGCCCCGGCCGGACCCGCCCCCAGCGCCCTGGCCAGTACCAGGCCGGCCAGGCCGACCGGCACCGGCACCAGCGCGAGGCCGGCCAGCAGCCCCTCCGCCGGTACCAGGTCGGACGAGCTCGACAGGCACCGCGGACAGTCGCGGACATGGCGTGCCAGCCGCTTGCGCCACAGCGCGGACGGCCGCCCGTCCCACGAGGCGAGTACGGCGGCCAGGTCCGGGCAGCGCGGCGAGGCCGTCACCGCTCGTACGACGGTGCGCGCCGTCTCCAGCCGTTCCTTCACCCGCTGGACGCGGACCGCGGCATGCTGCGGTGTGAGGTGGCAGGCGGCCGAGAGCTCGCCGCGGGTCAGTTCACCGGCGCTCTCCATCCACCACAGCGCGAGTACCTCGCGATCCTCCTCCTCCAGCCAGCGGGTCGCCTCCACCGCTTCACGCCGCTGGCCCGACAGAGCGAGCCGAAGAATCGCCAGGTCGGAGAAGTCTGCCTGGGGGTCTGCTTCCTGGGCGTTCTCTTCCAGCGGTTCCGCGGTGAGCCAGATGCGCCCCCTGCGCCACCGGTCGCGGATCTGCCGTACGGTGATGGCGACGAGCCAGGACCGGAAACGGTCCGGTTGCTCCAGGCCGGGCAACCCGTTCAGGACCCGCACCATCGTCTCCTGGACCACGTCGTCGACGTCGCTGTGCCCGTCCAGCGCCCGCCCGACGATGTTGTAGACCAACGGCAGACAGTCCCGTACCAGCTGTTCCGCGGCCTGCCGGTCCCCGGCCCGCGCGGCCATGACGACGGTGACGTCCGGCTGTTCCTGCGTGTCCCGCGAGCGCACCCCGCCCCACCCGTCCCGTCGCCTTGCCGATGTGCCGAGGGCGACAGTGTGCCAGGGGCGAGACCGGGGGATCTGCGTGGGTCGCTTGTCAGGTGCCGCCCCACGCGAAGTGGCCAGACGGGGTAAGCCGTGCCCCTGCTTCCCTGTCTGCGCCTCGTTCCGGGCGGCAACGCCCGGCTCACGCACTGTGCGTGGCCCGCGACGCCGTCGACGCGCCGCGTCGGCCGCGCGATGCCGGGGTCTCCGTCCGTATGCCGTGTTCCAGGTCGGCCGAGCGGAACCGAAGGCGTCGAGCGGGCCACGTACGCCGGCCCGTCGTACTCACGGGCGAGCACCGTCGACGCCATGTGGAACCGGTACGTCCGAGGATCTTGGCAAACCTTGCCGATCAGTGCAGATCAATGCCGATTCTCGGCGCCTTGCCAGGTCGGATGAGGTGAGCGGTGTCCCTGATTCTCGGCCCTTGTCAGTCTGTTCCCATCCTTGCGTCCTCGACGCGTCCCCACAGGACGGGGCCGGAGACACTGGACGGTCATTGCGCCGGCTCAGGAGCGGGGCTCGGTCCCGCAGCGGATTCCTTTTCCCGCGTGCGGAGACTCCGCCCCGGGTGTCAGGGTGAAGCCTCCGTGACCGTTCTCGTCCAGGTCCGGCCCCAGAAGTGGCGCTGGGACCGGGCCCGGAACAGTGCCCGGGGGCTACTGGCCCCCGCAGCCGGCTCAGACCGGGACGGCCAGGAGGACCAAGCCCAGGCCCGGACGGCCGGCCGGCACCAGGAGGCGGCGGCCGCCTCACCCTGCTGCTCCGACAGACGACCGGCTGCGGACCAGCAGACTCCACCGGCGCCCGCACCATCAGGGGACGACAGGATCGCTTGAGTAGTCATGAACCGCCCGATCAATGCTCCAGGGGCAGGCCCGGCAGGGCGCCGTCAGCCCACGGGGCGAGATTGGCGGGCAGCCCGGCGATGAGGGCGGTGAGCCGCTCGATCGCGCGGACGGCATCGAGGTCGTAGTCGGCCGGCCGGCCCCCGGTTCCGCCGTCCTGTGTGTCGGCCGGCTGGTCCCTGAGCACGGTGAGGACGTCCCGTCCCTGGATCGACCACTCCATCACCTCGGCGGCCAGCATCGCCTCGATGGTCTTCTCGGTGACCAGTGCCTCGGCGAAGTCCGGTCGCAGCGTTTCGACTTCGAGGGCGTATCGAGTGCGCCGGCCGGGCCTGCCGCGCAGCGCGATCCGAATGGACGGGAAGGCGGTGTCCAGGTGCACGGCACAGACGGTCACATGGTGCTGCTGCCAGGCCCGGAAGGGCGCGAAAGGTTCGGGCTCGAAGGCGTCCGCGATCGTGAATCTCAGGCCTCCATGGGTGCCGGACATCACGGCGAAGGGGTCGCGGAGTCCGGCCTGGGGCGGGCTGTTCAAGACCTCGGCCGGGGTGGTGGACAACCGTTGCAGGGGCCCGGGCTTCCAGCGCCCGGCGAGAGCCGGCAGACGGTCGCGGAAGGCCCAGCCACGAGCACGCGCGAACGTGCCGCGCTCGGCGACGGTGACGGCCTTGGCCGGGCGTCGCCGGAAGCCCGGCACCGCGTAGTAGACGGCGGTCAGAGCGCCGTACTCGGCCACGGCGACCAGCCAGTGCACCCATTCCAGCGTCCAGCCGGCGCAGAAGAGACCGGCCGCCGCCAAGAAGTACGGCGAGAAGCACTGCAGAGGTGTTCCGCCTGCCCGATGCCGGGAGGTCCATACGGTTTCATCACCTCCCGGCACCCGGCCCGGGGCCGGTGCGCGGTTGAGGGACAGGGCCGCCGCCAGGTTGACCAGACCGAGCACCAGCGCGATCGGAACGGCGGCGAGACAGGCCGTCGCCCAGTCACCCCCTCGCGCGTCGATGATACGGAACCAGATGGCCGACAAGGCGCCCAGCAGCGCGATGGGCAGACACCCCAGACCCGAGTACGCAAGCACCGTCTTCCCCCTTCAGGCCGGATGTGCGGGACACCTGCGTGGTGATCGGCCGGAATCGCCCGCTCGGTTCTCCGCTCACGGCTGTCGCTCGCTACGACCGCTGCTTGCGCCGTGCCGACATCAGACCGATCACTCCGACGATCGCGAGAGGGGCCGCGACGAGGGTGATGACCGGTGCCCCGCCGATGAGGCCGACGGCGTTGCCGAGGACCCCGATGAGGACCAGTGCCCTCCATACGGCGAGGTTGCCGCCTGTCTGTTCCTGCGCCATGTCGCTTCCTCCGCGTTGCCGGATCCGATGGAGCGGCAACGTACTTCGCCACAGACCCGCCCCGCTGCGCGCAGACCTCCCCAGGTGGCATCAGGGCAGGTCGGACCGGGCGGGAGAGCGGTACGGGAAGTCCCCGGACCGGGCCGGACCGGGGGACGGAACCGGTCCCGTGATCCGGGCGTTCCGCCTAGAGTTGCTGAGATGGAAGAGCCGGAGCCCCCGGAGTCGGAGGAGTCGCCGAGAGCGGCGTTCGCCGCTGCGCTGACGCGGCTTAGGCACCGCCTGCCGGATCTGTCGGACGAGGTGCTGGCCCGGCGAGCAAGCCGTACGGCGCTGCCGTCCGGGCGCCGCGTCAGCGTCAACGCCCGCAGGCTCGGTGAGTGGCTGAGCGGGCGGTCGGTGCCCCGTGACTTCCATGCCGTGGTCGCCCTCGTGCGCGCCGTCGAGTCGCTGGCGGGCCCCGCTGGTCCGCGGTCCTCGATCGCCGGCTGGGAGCGGCTGTGGCGCGCGGCGTACGAGGACCGCGCCCCTGCGGTGCCCGCGCCGCGCATCGCCGCCGACCGGGCCGGAGGCGCGGCGGACGAGGTGGTCGTCGGTCGGCCGCCGAGCGACGCGGCCTCGTTGCGGGAGCGGGCGGCCCTGTCGAGTGCGATCGACGTGGCGCTGCAAGACGACGCGGTCCGGGAGGTCATCCTCACGGGGGCGGGCGGAGTGGGGAAGTCGCAACTCGCCGCAGCCGCCTTCCACCGGTCCAGGCAGCCCGGCGGGGTACGAGTGTGGGTGCCCGCCTCATCCCGTCAGTCCGTGCTCACTGCGTACGCGCGCGCGTGGCGGGTGGTCTCGGGCGGGGAAGGCGGAAACGGGTGGGACGACGAGACGCAGGCCGACCTCTTCGTCGCATGGCTGCGTAAGACGACGCGGCCATGGCTTGTCGTACTGGACGATGTCGACGACCCAATGGACCTGCGGGGCCTCCGGCCGGTTGGGGAACACGGCAAGAGCATGGTGACAACCCGTCGGCGGGACGCGGCGGTGATCCGTCCGTCCTCCCGGATCGTGCAGGTCGCGACCTTCGCGCCCAAGGAGGCCGTCGACTACCTCCGCTCACGCCTCGCGGCCGGCGAAGGCGGGGACGACGAAGGGGAGCTGCTCGCGCTGGCGGAAAGGCTCGGCCACTTCCCGCTCGCGCTGTCCCAGGCGGCGGCGTTCCTCATCGACACCGGCATATCCCTGACCACGTACCGTCAACTCCTGGAGGACCAGCGGCAGACGCTTTCCGATCTGCTGCCGGCGACCTCCCCGGCCGACGAACACGGCGAAACCGTGGCCACCGCCTGGCGGCTCGCCCTGGACCGGGCGCAGACTCTCGCACCCGCCGGAAGCGCCAGAGCCACCCTGGAACTTCTGTCGATGCTCGCACCGGACGGCATCACGGAGGCGGTGTTGCACACGACGGCGGCCCGCCGGTGGATCGTCCAAGGAGCGGACGACCACAGCGACACAGGCCGCGGACCGGCGCAGCCCGGCGAACGGGCCGTGCTCCTCTCACTGCGCGCTCTGCACCGGCTCAGCCTGGTGATGCACGACCCGTCCCGCACGCCCGCGTCGGTCGAGGCGCACGCCCTCGTGCAGCGCGCCGCCCGCGAGAGCGTACCGGAGCAGGTCCTGGCGCGCCTCGCCGTGGCAGCCGCCGACGCCGTGGAGGAACTCTGGTCGTCCACGGCGGAGAGCGCATACGAGCCCGAGACGGAGGCGGCCCTGTACCGCAGCGTCGAAGTCCTGCGCCGGACCACGGGCGGGGACCGGCTGTGGGACGGCCGCATGCACCCTGTCCTGCGCCGTATAGGCCCCTATCTCGCCGGACTCGGCCGCGACGCGGCGGCGCGGGACGTCTGCCAGGAGCTGCTGGACGTGGCGCGCTCCCGCCTCGGGGACGAGCACCGCGATGTCCTGTACCTGCGGTGCCGGGTCGCCCTGGCCGCCGGCGAGCTGGGGGACGCGGCGTCGACCCGCGCATCCTTGGAGAACATCCGGCGGGACGCCGAGCGGATCCTGGGCCCGAGAAACCCGGACACCCTGACGGTACGGCTGCACGAGGCCCGCTTCCGGATGGAGGAGGGCGCGGTGGCCGCCGCCCTGAACGACTTCACCGAACTCGCCGGCCAGGCGGCCGAAGCCCTCGGCACGGGCCATCCCCTGGTACTCGACGCGCGAAGCCACGCTGCGCTCTGCCGTGGCCTGGCCGGCGACGCCGTCGGCGCGCGGGACGCCTGCGCCGCCCTCGTCGAGATGCTGGAACAGCGGCACGGCCCCGGACACCTGCTCACGCTGAGCGCCCTCACCGATCTGGGCAGATGGACCGGCGAGGCAGGCGACACGCATGCGGCGGTCGACATCTACCTGCGGGCGGTGGCACGGTTGGAGTCCGCCGTCGGCCGCCTTCACCGGGACACCCTCATCGCCCGGCACAACCTCGCGTACTGGCGGGGACTGGCGGGCCAACTCGAGCGCGCGGTCGAGGAGTTCACCGCCGCGGCCGAGGACGCCGAGCGCGCGCTCGGCGCCGACCATCCGACCACTCTCACCTACCGCGTCAACCTGAGCTTCTGGCGCGGCCTCGCCGGCGAGCCGGCCAGGGCGCTCGCGGAGTTGGCCGATCTGCAGCCCAGGGTCGACAGCGTGCTCGGCGCCGACCACCCTCGTGCGCTGCGGACCCGCCAGCAACGCGCCGAGCTCCTGGAACGCTCGGGCGACAGGGGCGGGGCCGCCACCCTGCTCGCCTCGCTGCTGGCCGACATGATCCGTGTCCAGGGCAGCGGCCACCCGCGTACCCGCGAGGCCGCGGAGGCGCTGGCCCGCTGCGGCGAGCCGGAGATCCGGTGAGGTTCGCCGGTCTCCGTGACGGCGTGCCGGTGCAGCGTGCGGCCGGCGGGAACCTCGGGCGGTTTCCGCCTGACGAGCACCAGCCCCTCACGCCCCGGTGCCGATGCGATCGGGCTCACGGCAGCACCCGCTCGTTCTCGATGTGCGTGAGTACCCGCTCCAGCCAGGCCAGTAGGTCGCCCTCGACTTCGGCGTGGTTGGTCTCGTTGAACAGCTCGTGCCGCGCTTCGGGGTGGATGCGGTAGGTGATGTCGGTGAGGCCGGCCTGCCGGTAGCGGTCGACGAGCAGGTCACTCAGCGCGAGCCCGTCGTTGAGCGGGTCCCGGTCGCCGACCAGGACAT
>NZ_JBSFIK010000024.1:75411-130381 GCF_053597535.1 Streptomyces sp. NPDC001348
GGTGATGTCGGTGAGGCCGGCCTGCCGGTAGCGGTCGACGAGCAGGTCACTCAGCGCGAGCCCGTCGTTGAGCGGGTCCCGGTCGCCGACCAGGACGTAGACAGGCAGGTGTGCGGGGATGTCCCGGGGCTGCGCGAGTGCTGTGGAGGCGACGGCGACCTGCCGCATTCCCTCGGCGTCGAGGCTGGAGCCGCAGAGCGGGTCAGCGAGGTAGGCGTCGACGGCTTCGGGGTCGCGGCTGAGCCAGTCGAACTGCGTCCGGGCGGGTTCGAAGCCTTTTGCCGTGACGATCCGGACGGGGAACTGGTCCACGGCAGCCGCTGGCCGCTCATGGACCTTCTGACCCGGCCTGAGCTGCATCACTGGCGACCGCTGTTCATCCTGCTGTTGTGGCGCAGCGATGTGGCGTGCCACATGGATGCCTGGTTCGTGGTCGAGCGTGGCCGGCGCATCGATCGCCGCAGCGGTGCGGTTCCCCGGACGATGGACATCTTCGTCAATGAGCACGGCGAGGAAGTGGAGGTGGAGCGGCGCCAAGAGGGTCTCTACAAGGTGTCGCAAGAGGAGGTGCCCCGATTCCTCACCTTCTGCAACGCCGTTGATTCGCTTATCGACATGGTCCTGGCGGACACCTCGAAAGCCGGCAGGAAGCGGGCACGACGCTTGGAGCGTGCAGCAAAGCACCTGCTGCGCGCCTCCCACCGCACGCAAGTTGACGGATCCATCTGGGAAGAGGAGGCAGACGAGATCACGCTGCAGTACGTCATCGCGATGGAGGCGCTGCTGACCGGTGACGGGAACAGTGGGGTCGCCCAGAAGATCAAGCAGCGCGCGGCCATGCTCTGGATGACCGACGAGACCCGCGAAGGAGTGCTCGACATGGTGTCCACCAGCTATGACAGCCGGTCGAAGTACGCTCACGGCGACGACACGAGGGAAGACGTCCAGCACCTGCACGGTCTCCGGAAGCTTGCCACGAACGTGACGCTGCGCCGGCTGATCACCGCAGCCGCGGCCGGCCCTGATCTGGGAAAGCGTCTGGATGAAGCATTGATCTCTGACGCAGTCCGCCGGAACGTAGTCACAGATCCACTGACTGCCTTCTACACCCGTACCCCACCGCGTCAGAACCCACCAGACCTCGCACCGTGAGGCCTTGTGTCCCGACTGCGTCCCGACACCGCCCCGGACGCTCAGAGACACCGGGCTGTCGAGCGATTACGCAGGCTCAAAGGTGGGTTTCGAAACCCGTCCACGGCGGATCGCCCGGCCACCAGCCAGGGAGGGGTGTCGTCCGCGGCTCGGTACCTGACCGGCGCGGACGATGCCCGTCCTGCTACCGGTCAGGCGCGCTGGTGTCCCAGATGCTGGGCCGTGCCAGCCTGAGCGTTCTCGGCGGCGTCGACCGGGCGACCATGCCGTGCCGCGCTCCCGGTATTCGCCGCGCCGTCTGTGACCTGCTGCTTCGGGTGACGCAGCAGGACGACGGCGCATGCTGCGGCCAGCGCCGCCAGCGTGGCGGCCACCACGAGGCACAGCCGCATGCCGTCGAGCAGAGACTCACCCAGGGCGCCGTAGACCTGACCGGCTGTGGAGCCGAGGTTCATCCCGGCGACCGCGCCCAGGCCCCCCATTTTGGCGGTGAACACGATGGTGTGGGCCTGGGCGCCGGTCACTCCGGCGTCGGCGAGGTGGCCGGGCAGGGTGTGCACGGCGCGGGTGGACAGCAGAGCTCCGAGGACGGCCGGGCCGAGCGCGCCACCGACCTGGCGGAAGGCGTTGTTGGCGGCCGCGGCCATACCGGCCAGGTGGTGCGGTACGGCGGCGACGGCGGTGGCCGTCATCGGGGTGGTGACGAGGCCGATGCCGACACCCAGCAGGCTCAGTCGCCAGGCGATGGAGCCGTAGGAGGTGTCGACGTCGAGGTTGGTCATGGCCAGCAGGGGCCCGGCGATCAGGAGCAGGCCGACGGTGATCATCCAGCGGGCCGGGACGCGGTGCATGAGGCGTCCGGCCGGGGCGCCGGCCACGATCGCGGCGACGGGGACGATCAGCAGTCGGGCGCCGGCTTCCAGGGTGCCGAGTTGCTGGACGATGCCGAAGTACAGACTGAGGACGAAGAAGAAGCCGATCAGCCCGAGGAAGGTGATCAGGGCGACCAGGGCGGTGGCGGTGAAGGCCGCGCTGCGGAAGACCGCGAGGTCCAGCATGGGGCTGGCGCTGCGCCTCTCCACCAGCGCAAAGGTGCCCAGCGCGACGACGCCCAGCGCGAGGGCGGCGACCACCTTAGGCGCGGTGAAGGAGTCGGCGCCGCCCTCGATCACGCCGTAGACGAGTGCCGTGATGCCCACGGCCGCGGTGATCTGGCCGGGCCAGTCGAGCTTGCGCCCTCCCCCACTCTCGGCTCCGCTCGAGCGGGGGGACTCCCATGGGGCACGCGAGTCGGTCAGCAGCTTGGCGGCGACGGCCATCGCGAGCAGCGGGAGGGGGACGGACAGCAGGTAGATCCAGCGCCAGGCGAAGTGGTCGAGGATGACGCCGGCCATGACCGGACCGACGGCCAGGGCGGCGAGCAGGGCCATGGCCCACATGCCGATGTACTTGCCGCGTTCCCGGTGGTTGGGAACCGCGTGGCTGATCAGGGCCAGCGTGGTGGGCAGCAGCGCGGCCGAGCCGAGACCGGCGAGGGCCTGCCCGGCCCACAGGGTCATGATGTTGTGCGCGCACAGGGCGACCGCCGCGCCCGCCGCGCAGCAGAACAGGCCCGCCCGGAAGACTTTCTTGCGGCCGTGGACGTCACCGAAGACGCCGGCGGTGAGGATGAAGGCGGCCATGGGCAGGACGAATGCGTCCTGGACCCAGGCCAGTTGGTCGGTCGAGGTGTGCAGTGCCCGCTGGATGGCGGGCAGGCTGACGGCGACCGTCGTGATCGGCAGGTAGGCGACGAACACGCCGAGGCAGGCCATGACGATGGTGGCCGCCCGCCGGTCGGTCGGCCTGATCGCCGTTGTGGTGGCGTTCACGGAAATTCTCCGCTTTCTCCCGTGCGGCGTGGTGGTGCCGCGGTCGGTTGGAGGGCAGGGGTGGATGCACGGGGGCTGCCGTGCCGGGGCGGGCAGCCCTGACCTGCGGGATGTTGCCGGTGGCGTCCCGCAGGCGTCGGTGGGTGGGGTTCTCCGCGGCTTACGCGGCCGGTCCGGACTCGGCCCGGTAGTTGGCCAGATGGTGGCGCAGGTCGGCACGGGAGCGCACAGGCTTGTACGGGGCCTCCGCGACGATGGCCCGGATCCGCTTGACCGGGTCGCCCGGGTTGCCCCAGACGACCTCGACCTGTGCGCCGATCTCGGCGTCGGCGGTGTTCAGCACGGACAGGGACAGCATCTGACGGACGTGGTAGCTGTAGCCGCGTTGGGTGGCCGTGCCGACGAGGACGCCGTCGCGCTCGACCCGGTCCACCCACAGGTGGCCGCGCAGGTCGCGGGGCATGTCCATGAAGGTGTGGTGCGGGCCGTCGCCGTAGAGCGAGCGGTGCACGTCGAGCACGTCCTCGCTGTTCCAGACCAGGGTGCGCAGGACCCGGGCGCGCCGGGCGAGTTTCTCGCGCAGCGCCGTGTCCCCGAGGAAGGCGTGGTCGAAGCTGATCTGCCGGGTCCAGCCGAGCTCCACGGGGTCGCGGTAGTAGTCGCGCAGCGACTCGCCCTGGAAGCTGCCGGAGAGGTACGCCCGCGGGACGTGCCAAGGTGAGCTGAGCAGGTGTGCGAGGAAGTCGGCCTGCTCGGGCTCGTACAGGGCGGGCAGGTAGTCGAGGTTCCGGGTGGGGACGGCGTTCTCCAGGTGGTTCAGGGGCGCGGCCCGGTTGCCCAGACGGCGGATGCCGTACTTCTGTCCGGCCTCCACGACCGCGTCGTACACGGCGGTGCCGATCTCGCGCGGTCCCTGCAGTTCGAATCCGACCTCGCCGGCCATGCCCTGTCGCAGCGCCCAGATGCGGTGCCCGGCGATGGTGGTGGGCACGGCGTGCATGTACGGGGTGTCCAACAGCCGCTCGTCGCTGGTCAGTTCCAGCAGCAGCGGGATCGACGCAGGGCCGGAGACCTGGTAGACGAACCAGTCCTCGTCCTCGGCGGTGGCCTTGAAGTCGCCCTGCTCCAGGTTGTACCGGGCCCAGTCGCCGCCTGGCCCGTGGAACACGTAGTCCTCTTCATCCAGCCGGGTCAGGATGCCCTCACTGATGACATGACCGTGCGCGTCGGTCTGCACGACGTGCTTGGAGGCGCCCACCGGGAACTTCCCGAAGGAGTTCACCGAGATCCCCGAGAACAGCTCGGGCACGTCGGGACCGCGGAAGCGGGTCTGCGGCAGGAACGACCAGTCACCGATGTAGCAGGTCCGCTTCCAGGACACGCTCTCGTCGAGCCAGTCGGTGTGCTCCGGCTGTCCGAAGAGCTTGGCGAGGATGTCGAACGGGGGTGTCGCGCGGAAGGCGTCGACGGTGAAGTCCACGGGGGCGGATGCCTCTCTGGGGATTTTTGGTTTCGGCGCGTGAGCGATGGTGTGGGCCGACTCGTCCGCGCACGCGGGGCCCGAGGCCCGAAGCGCCCGCGGGGGATGCGAGGAAGACGCTCCGGGCCGGTCAGGGAGCGGCAGCGACACCCCGCCGGGCGGCCGGCCCGCAGACTGCCCGGAGCACCGCCGCGGGGACCGGGGGCACCGCGCCGACCACCCGATGGGGGCGGGAGAGACCGGTGCGCGGGAGCGCCGCCTGGTGGGCTGCGCCACGGTCCGGCAGAGCCCTCAAGAATCGCTTGACGATGCCCGCCGTGGTGAGGTGCATCAGCACGACGAACGTGCCGATGCAGACCGCTGTCGACGCCGGCCGCGTGCTCATGGGAGTCACGTCCTTTCTTCAGGACATGACCAGCATCCGCCTCGGAGTCTTCGACCCTGAACCCAGCAGCCCGTAGTGAACAAAAACCTCTACGCTACGAGCGATACATGTAAGACTCCCCCCATGATCGACGCTGTGGACAGGAAAATCCTCCACGCGCTGCAGTGCGCGCCCCGCGCCCCCTTCCGGCGCATCGGCGAGGTGACCGGGGTGTCGGAACAGACGGCCGCCCGGCGTTACCACGCGATGCGCCGCAGCGGGGTGATGCGGGTGGTCGGTCTGGTCGACCCGGCAGTGCACGGGCAGGCCCAGTGGGTGGCCCGCATCCGTTCCCGCCCCGACCGGGTCGGTCCCCTGGCGGACTCCCTGGCCAAGCGTCCGGACATCGCCTACGCCAACCTGGCCTCCGGCGGCTCGGAGATCATCTGCGTGATCCGCTCCCCCGTGGAGACCGAACGCGACGACGTCCTGCTGCGCCGGCTGCCCCGCTCGGCCTCCGTCCTCGATGTCGGCATCGACCTGGTCCTGCACACCTTCGGCGAGACCGGGACCAGCGAATGGACCGGCTACGGCGCCGGCCTCACCCCCGACCAGGTACGACAGCTCACCGGCGACGGGCCCCCCGTCCCCTCCGGCCCCCGCCGGCCCCCTACGGACGAGGACAGCCCGCTGTTGGCCGCCCTCGCCGAGGACGGCCGCACCACCCACACCCGCCTCGCCGAGCTCACTGGCTGGTCCCACGCCCGCGTCGCCCGCCGCCTGGAGGCTCTGGAGACCTCGGGCACGCTCTTCTACGACGTGGATCTGCTGCCCGAGCGCCTCGGCAACACCCTCAACGCCACGCTCTGGCTGCGCGTCGCCCCCGCCCGGCTCAAACAGACCGGGGAAGAACTCGCCCGGCACCCCGAAGTCGCCTTCGCCGGCGCGATCAGCGGCCAGCACAACCTGATGGTCAGCGTCATCTGCCGCGACGCCGAGGACTTCTACCGCTACCTCACCACCCGCGTCGCCGCCATCGACGGCATCGACGCCTACGAGGTCAGCATCCGCGTCCGCCGCCTGAAACAGGCCGCCTCACTCATCTTCCGCGGCCGCCTCGTCCATCCGACACCCGGATGACAGCCGTGGCTCCGGTCCGGCGACAACGGGACGGCCGCGCGCTCCGGGCCGCCTCTGCGCAGCGTGAAGATGATCACGGGGTTGCCGCTACCGTCCAAGGGGCAGCCCGGAACGAGGTTCGTTTGACGTCTTTCAAGCGGTGATGGATCTCGGGCGCGCGGCCCCGGGAGACCGTGACAGCAGGAGCGCGAGAGTCAAGCTTGTTCAGCGGCCAGCCCGCAAGTTGCTGCGCCGAGCGATCGGCGGGTCTCGGCGAGGTGAGCAGTTGCGGCGACACGCTCAGGCCATCTTCGGGAAGGGCCGTTCCCCCGGCGCTCAGCTCCGGCCGCGCGGCAGCAGACCAACGATTCCAGACGTTGCACAGCACCCCGGTGACTGACCGTCACACACGGCCCCGACCTCTCCGCCCACGGCCAGAGCAGCGTAGGCGCAGCTCCCCAGGCGGCCACTTCCACTGACCTGCGTCCCATCAGCGTCCCAACTTCGGCGTGCACCCGCTCGCAGAGTCCACCGCGGCGGCTTGCGCCGACAGTGCGCTGATACGTCCATGCAGGTCAGAGTGGTTCCAACCAACGCCGATCACAACGCCCTCGAACTCACGAGCAGCGGATTCAATCCGTTGGCCCAAAGTCCTGAATCCGCACCCCAGATGAGGCGTTTTCGCAGGTCACAGGGGTGTACGGTGGGGCGGGTGGGACTCGAACCCACGACCGACGGATGATGAGTGCTTTGAGGATCTTGGCGGTCCTTGCCGATCAACGCTTGTTTATGACGTTTCAGCAGGTCAGGCAGGGTGAGCTTGGTCAGTGCTGCTCAGCCCTCGTCGGTCTGTTCCTGTCCGTGCGGCCTCAACTCGGCCTCAATGGGGCCGTCGAGGATCGGGCTGGAGATCGCACGGCGCGATCTCAGCAGCTCAGGAGAGCCTCTCGAAGACCCCCGCAGCGGATTTCCTTTCCAGCGCACACCGGCTCTGCCCGCCACTCGGAGGCGGAGTCCCCGCAGCAGCCTGAGCCGAAGCACCGCCGACACTGTGCAGCCCACCGCAGAGACACTGTCGCAGTGGTGGGCCCCATGCGGGGACCGAGATCGCGGCGCGGGGAGCGGAGGGCCGGGGCGCTCTCACAGCCGATCCGCGCGGCTCCCCAGGTGGAGCCGTGTCACCTGGCATGGGCGACGCCGACTCTCTCCGGCAGCGCGGCAGACGATCACGGGGCTCCGAGTTCTGCCAGGCATAGCGGGGGCTCAGCCGCGTGGCCCCGCGCCGTGCAGGAGGGTGTCGATGACGAGCGTGGCCAGTGCGTCCGGGTCCTGTGCAGCAGGGTCCTGCTCCGCGCCGGGCCTGTTGATGGCTTCGCTGAGGAGGGCGTAGTACACCTGCCGCGTCCAGGCCAGGTCCGCGTCCGGGGCGAGCAGGCCCTCGCGCTGCGCCCGGTTCATGAGATCGACGGTGTGGGTGTCGATCTCGTCCCAGAGAGCGGCTGCGGCAGGGGTGTGCGCCGTGGCGTGACTGAGGGTGAAGCGCCAGGTGTTCTTGACCCGCAGGACGTTCGCGGTCACTCGGTGCAGCGCCACGAGTGCGGGAGCGGCGTCCGGCCGGGCTTCCTCGATGGCGTCGATGAGCTGCTGCTTCGCGGAGACCGCGAGCGCGTCCAGCAGGGCCTGCCGGTTCGCGAACCGACGGTGAACAGTGATCCTGGTCAGCCCCGCCGCCTCGGCGACCTGTTCCATGGAGGCGCCGGCGTCCTGGGCGAACACCTGCTCGGCCGCCTCGAGAATCGCGCGCACACTGCGCTCGGCATCTGCCCGCAGTGCTCGGCCCATGTCTGTCTCCTGTCTGGTTCGCTTCCCGGCCCCTTGTAGAGGATACGTGAATGCTACCGGTACCCGATTAACTGATTCTCCAGTGTTGCAACTCTGGAGATAGTTGATACTTTGATGACACGGTTCGGAGGTTGCGCCGCATCAAACGGGGCCACCGTCTGCACGCCCGTCACTCACCACCGGCGCCATACCCCCTCACCGGAGAAGCCGCCCGACCCCGACTCAAGGATTTGACATGTCCGCAACCAAACTGCGCGGCCGCATCGCACGGCGTACCACGATGACGCTGGCCGCCATGTCCGTCGTCGCCGCCGTCGCCAGCGCCGCGCCGAGCGTGGCCACCGTGGCGAAGGACAGTTCGAGCGTCGCTCGTCACACGGTCACTCAGACGCAGAACACCCAGAGCGCCGCCACCGCTCCCAACCTGCACGTCACGGCTGCCAACGGCATCACCTACCAGTACCGGCGCTTCGGCAACCCCAGCGCCGGCAGCGTGCCCCTGGTCTTCCTCCAGCACTACCGCGGCACCCTCGACAACTGGGACCCCAAGCTCATCGACACCATCGCCGCCAAGCGCGAGGTCATCCTCGTGGACAACGTCGGCGTCGGCGGCTCGACCGGCGCCACACCGAGCACCATCCAGCAGATGAGCCTGGACGCCATCGGCTTCACCGACGCCCTCAAGCTGCCCCGCTACGACCTGTTCGGCTTCTCCCTCGGCGGCCAGATCGCCCAGGAGGTCGCCCTGCGCCGCCCCTGGCAGGTCCGCCGCGTCATCCTGGCCGGCACCGGCCCCCAGGGCGGGGTCGACCAGAGGGCGTCCGACCCCAAGGTTCTGGCGAGCGCGCTGAAGGACAACCCCGGCCCTGCCGACTTCCTCTTCCTGTTCTTCAAGAACACCGCGTCCAGCCAGGCGGCGGGAACCGAGTTCCTGCAACGCCTCGGCCAGCGCACCACCGACCACGACGCCCCCGCGAGCCTCGCGACCCGTGACGCCCAGCTCACGGCGATGTCCGACTGGGGCATCCCCGACAAGTCCAAGCTGGTGCGGCTCAACGCCCTCTTCCAGCCCACCCTGGTCGCCGACGGGGACAGCGACATCCTGATGCCGCCCAAGAACTCCCACCTGCTGGCCAGGCACCTGCCCAACGCCCAACTGCACATCTATCCGAACTCCGGCCACGGGTTCCTGTTCCAGTACCCCGTCACGTTCGGCACCGAGGTGAACGCCTTCCTCGACCGCTGACGCTCGTCCAGCCACCGCCCCCGCCGCCGGCCTGCGGTCATCGACGCCCATGAGCGCGCCGACCGCAGGCCGGCACCCGTACCCCGCCGGAGCTGAGCCCGGCGGGGTACGGCCGTTCAGTGGTGCCCCACGCCGACGCGAGGCGTCGGCGCGCGACGGGGAGCCTCCTCTCACCCCCTCACCGCCTGTAGGAGATACGCAGGCGCTACGGTTGCCGCATTAATTGATTCTCCACTGTTGCCATTAGGCGCAAAGTTGATACATTGGTGAAACCGATTGAGGGTCGGTCGCCACCGGCACCGCGATCCCTCAATCCCCGTAAGCACGACCTCAACCCCATGAGCAAGGAGCCCACAATGGCGACGACACGACCGGTAGCCCTCGTGACGGGCGCATCCTCCGGCATCGGCAAGGCCGCCGCCCTCGCCCTGGCCGCTGCAGGCCACGAAGTGGTCGGCACCAGCCGCAACACCGCGCACGTCACTCCGCTCAAGGGCGTGACCTTCCTCGACCTCGACGTCACCAGCGACGCTTCGGTCACCGCCGCGGTCGGCGAGGTGATCGACCGGTTCGGGCGCATCGACGTCCTGGTCAACAACGCCGGTATCGGCTCGGCGGGCGCCGCCGAGGAGAGCTCCGCCGCGCAGGCGCAGGGCCTCTTCGACATCAACGTCCTCGGCGTCATCCGCATGACCAACGCCGTCCTGCCCCACATGCGGGCTCAGCGCAGCGGACGCATCATCAACATCTCGTCCATCGTCGGCTTCATGCCGCAGCCCTACATGGCCGTCTACGCCGCCTCCAAGCACGCCGTCGAGGGCTACTCCGAGTCCGTCGACCACGAGGTCCGCGAGCACGGCGTGCGCGTCCTGCTCGTCGAACCCGCCTGGACCAGCACCGCGTTCGACGCCGCCAGCGTCCGCCCCGACCAGCCCCTGGACGTCTACGCCCACCAGCGGCACGTCTTCGAGGAGTACATGGCCCAGGCGGTCAGGGACGGCGACGACCCTTCCGTCGTCGCCAAGGAGATCGTCGCCGCCGCGACCGACGCGAAGCCCAAGCTGCGCTACACCGCCGGCGCCATCACCGGACGCGTCCGCACGATGCGCCGTATGGTCCCCTCCCGCATGTTCGACCAGCAGCTGCGCAAGCTCAACCGCCTGCCCGCCGCCTGACGGTCGGACCCCCCGCCTCCAGACAACACGACAGGAAAGCGAAGCTCGCCATGAGCACCTATCTGGCAGACGCTGCCGAGGACCTCACCGTCGACGGTCCCTCCGCGACGTTCACCTACCGGCGCCTCGGCCCGACCGGCGGCACCCCACTGGTCCTGCTGAACCGGGTCCGGGGAACCCTCGACTGGTGGGACCCGGAACTCCTGGACCACCTGGCCGCCGAGCACGACGTGATCGTGTTCGACAACGTCGGCACCGGCTACTCCACCGGCACTCCGCGCGACTCCGTCGAGTCACTCGCCGACGGCGCCGTCGAGTTCATCGAGGCTCTCGGCCTGACGCAGGTCGACCTGCTCGGCTGGACGCTGGGCGGCACCGTCGCCCAGGACATCGCCCGCCGACGGCCCGACCTGGTGCGCAGGCTGATCGTGGCGGCCGCCAATCCCGGCGGCACGGTGCCCGGCGCACCCGAGCCGAACCCGAAGGTGCGGGCCACCATGAGCAAGCCCGAGGTCACCGGGGACGACCTGGTGTTCCTGTTCTTCCCGGAGACGGACACCGGGCGCGCCGCCGGGTACGCGCACCTCGCCAGGGTGGCCACGCGGCTGGCCACCGGAGTGCCCGAGGTGTCGGAGGCCGCCGCCATGGGGCAGCTCTCCGCGATCGCGAAGGACGCGGCGATTCCCTTCGAGCAGGTCCGCGCGGACCTGGAGAGCATCCGGCAGCCCGTCCTGTACGCGACCGGCGTGCAGGACGTGATGATCCCCGCACTGGCGGCCTTCACCGCCGTGCAGCACCTCGCCGACGCCACCCTCGTCGCCTACAGCGACGCCGGCCACGCCTTCCTCTTCCAGCACGCCAGGGACTTCGCCGCCCAGGTGACAGCCTTCCTCGCCGACTGACCAATCGCCGCGCAACCAAGGAGATCCGTCGTGGAGTCGACCAGGCAGGCGGAACGCCGGGAGGTCACGCCGCTGGAGCTGTTCTTCGATCTGGTCTACGTCTTCGCGATCGGCCAGCTGTCGCATCAGCTGCTGGCGCACCCGACGTGGACCGGCGCCGCCCAGACGCTCGTGCTCTACCTCGCGGTCTACGCGGCGTGGGCGTACACCACCTGGGCCGTCACCCTCGTGCCCGCCGAGGACCCGCGGACCCGGCGGATGCTGCTGGCGGTCATGCTCACCGGGCTGTTCATGAACGCCGCGATCCCACGAGCCTTCGGCGACGCCGGGTGGGTCTTCGTCGCCACGTTCCTGCTGATTCACCTCGGCCGTACGGTATGGCTGCTCAGGGTGGGCCTCGATGAGGTCAACCAGGAGCATTTCGTCCGGGTTCTGGTCTGGTTCGTCGCGGCCGCGCCCCTGTGGCTGACCGGTGCGGCAGTCCACGGCCGGGCGCGGCTGGCGTGGTGGGCCGCGGCGACCCTGGTGGAGTTGGCGGGTACCTGGACGGCGCATGCGTTGCCCGGCCGCAGGCTGGAGTCCCGGCAGGTCGGCTTCGCCGGCGGGCACCTGCTGGAACGCGGGCGCCTGTTCATGATCATCGCGCTGGGTGAGACGGTCATGACCACCGGCACCGCGCTCACCGCGGCACCGTACGAGCCGATGACCCTGCTGACCGCAGGGGTGGCCCTCACCGGCACGATCGCCTTGTTCTGGCTGTTCTTCAGCCGTTCCGAACGCGTCGTACGCCACTACGAGCGGACGGAGGACCCGATGCGGGCCGGGCGCAGCGGCGTCATCAGCCTCATGATCTCCGTCGCCGGGCTGATCGCCGTCGCCGTGGCCGATGAACGCGTCATCGCACACCCCGTGGAGCACACCGGCGCGACCACGAGCCTGCTGCTGTTCGGCGGGCCGATCCTCTTCATCGCGACGCAGACCTGGCACGGGGCAACCCTGTTCGACGACCTGCACTGGTCGCGGCTGCTCGCGTTGTCCGCCCTGGTCGTCGCAGGCCTGGCCACGCCGATGGCCCCGGCATACCTGGCCGCGGTCGTCGCCGCCGTGATCGTCGTCGCATTGGCCGCATTCGAAGAACACCGTCCGACCGGCGACGCACGTCCGAAGCAGGCCCCCTCCCCCTCGGGCCACCCACACAACTGATCCGATCACCGTCCGCGTCCCATGTGACCTGACGGCGCAGCACATCGACGGCCGTCAGGCGAGGCCGGTACTTCTTGCTTGAACTCCCTCACCCCATTTCACCAGGAGGTTTCCATGGCCCTGTCCACCAGCACCACACCTGCCGCAGTAACCAACCGAGGCCCTGCCCGAACGCCTGCCATCGAGCCGTTCGGCCCTGGCGACGCTGGACACGCCGGTGCCCGCGCTGTGGACCATCCGCATCCGATGTCCGGGCACGAGCCGAGCGGCGCGCTCAGGCGGGTGGCCGTGTCAGGGAGCGGGGCGCCATGACCAAGGCCGGCGTACTGATCTGCGACGCCCAGGAGTTGCTGCGCGCCGGCCTGCGCGGGGTGGTGGACAGCCAGGCGGACCTCACGGTCGTCGGTGAGGCCGGGGACGGTGAGACGGCCGTGGCACAGGCACTCGCACTGCGCCCGGACCTCGTCGTCATGGGGGTGCGGATGCCGTGTCTGGACGGCATCTCGGCGACCGCGCAAGTGCGCGCCGAGCTGCCCGGCACCCACGTCCTGGTGCTCAGCGCCTGTGACCGCGACGAATACGCGTACGCGGCGCTGCGTGCCGGAGCCAGCGGCTTCCTGGTCAAGGACACCTCGGCCGCCGAGATCCTCGTTGCCCTCCGCGGCGTACTGCGGGGCGACACGATGATCGCCCCATCGGTGGCGCGGCGGCTGGTCGACCGGTACATCACCGGCGCCGTCGCCCCACTCTCCGACGCACGCCTGGACACACTGACCGACCGTGAGCGGGAGGTGCTGTGTCTCGTCGGCCGAGGACTGAACAACGCCGAGATCGCCGAGAAGCTGTTCCTCGGCGAGACCACGGTCAAGACCCACGTGGCCCGGATCCTCACCAAACTGCACATCCGCGACCGCATACAGGCCGTCGTCGTCGCCTACGAGAGCGGACTGGTTCGTCCTGGCGGATGACCCGGTCGGGCGCTCGGGAGGACGCCGGACGACACAGCCGGTACCTAGGTTCGGGGCATGTCGATCATGCGGGAGTTCCTTCGCCGCCCCCGTCTCACCGGCGCGGTCGCTCCCAGTTCTCCCACCCTCGCAAAGGCCATGACCTGCGGACTCGGCCTGGATGGCGCCGAAGTCGTCGTGGAGCTGGGGCCCGGCACCGGCGCGATCACCGAGGCGATCGTGCGGCAACTGGCGCCGGGGGCCCGGATGGTGGCCATCGAGCTGAACCCGGTGTTCGCCGACCGGCTCGCGGACCGCTACCGGGGCGGCCCCGTCGAGGTGGTCCAGGGTTCGGCCGAAGACCTGGCGACGCTGGTCCCGTATCCGGTCGACGTGATCGTGTCCGGTCTGCCGTGGACGGTCATGCCGCACGAGGGGCAGCGCCGGATCCTCGACGCGGTGACCGGCGCACTCGGGCCGAGCGGCCGGTTCAGCACCTTCGCGTACGTGCACGCGGCGTGGACACCGCCGGCCCGGCGGTTCGCCGCCGAGCTGGCCGCGCGGTTCGCCACCGTCGAACGCAGTCGGGTGGTGTGGCCGAACGTCCCCCCGGCGTACGTACACCGCGCCGCCCTGCCCAGTCACATCTGGCCGCCGACGACAGCCTCCGAAAACGCGTTGACAGCACCTCCGTGATCGGTCCCTTCGTCCCCTCGCCCCCTAGCCACTTGAGCACTTTCAGAACTTCAGCACTGGAGCACACCATGACGCAGCACAGCATGTTCAGCATCGAGACAGTGGCGCCGAAGATCCGCAAGGTCACCTTCTCGAATCCGCCGGTGAACGTCGTCGGCGCGGACACCGTCACCCAGCTCGTCGACGTCGTCGACGAGCTGAGCCGGGACGAGCAGGTCCAGGTCGTCATCTTCGACAGCGGTACGCCCGGATACTTCTTCAATCACGCCGATCTCGGCCAGGTGCCCGAACTCCTGGCGCTGAACAGTGCCGACGGGACTCCCACGTGGGTCGACCTGGTCACCAGCCTGACCAGTGCCCCGTTCATCAGCATCGCCTCCATCCGCGGGCGCACCCGGGGCGGCGGGGACGAGATCACCCTGGCCTTCGACCTGCGCTACGCCAGCCGCGAGGAGGCGTTCTTCTGCCAGCCCGAGGTCGCGATCGGCATAGTCCCCGGCGGTGGCGGCAGCGACCGCCTGGCCCGGCTGCTGGGGCGGGACCGCGCGCTGGAAGCGATCCTCACCAGCCAGGACTTCGACGCCGACACGGCCGAGCGGTACGGGTGGGTGACCCGGGCCGTCCCCGACGCCGAACTCGACGACCTCGTGAGCGGCGTGGCAGCGCGCATCGCGTCGTTCGACAAGCAGTCGGTCCTGGGCGCCAAGGCACAGATCAACCGGTCGACCCTGCCGCCGGCAGCCGATCTGCGCGCGTCCTGGGCGGAGTTCGCGGAATCGGTCAACTGGCCGGGATTCCAGGCACGCGTGCCGCAGCTCGGAAAGGCCATCGCGGAGATCGGCCTTGAGGAGATCGAGCGAAACCTGGGCCACTACGCCGGCCTCATCAACGAACAGGCATGAGCGCCGTTCCCTCGCGATGACGCCCATCGGCGAGAAGTACGTCGATCACTCCTCCGACCAACCGAATCGAAAGACACGACACCATGGCTGACATGCAGACGGCCCAGCCGCCCGAGGCGGCGCAGGCCGGAATCACGGAGTGGCGACGCATCGTCGCGGAGCGGGACTGGGACCGGCTCCCCGAGCTGCTCACGGAGAACGTCGCCTACCGTTCCCCTGCGGACTTCGAGCCGTATCAGGGCAAGGACACGATGGTGGCGATCCTGCGTGTCGTGTTCGGCATCATGGAGGACTTCACCTACCTGCGGCACTTCGGCAGCGGAACCGGCTATGTCCTGGAGTTCAGCACCCGCGTAGGTGACGCACACCTGGTCGGCGCCGACTTCGTCGAGTTCGACGAGAACGGCAAGATCACCGACTTCATGGTGATGATGCGCCCCGCCGGCGCGGTGCAGATCCTCGCGTCGCAGGCGGCCCAGCGCATGGCCGCCGGCTGATCGCGGCAAGTGCCCCAGCACGAGGGCCTTTCGTCGCTGAATCCGCCCTCCGCAGGTGAGAGGACCACGGTTCACCGGGCGAGGACGGTGAACGATCCGCACGGCTGAACTCCCGCCGGTGCCAGGCCGTCAACGATCCCGGACGCGACTGCCGGGTACGGGAAGGCCCTGGTGACGCACGGCAGCACAGGCATGCGCCACTGCGGTCCTTCCAGCGGTTCGTCCCGAAACCGATTCCCCCACGTCCTCGCTGAACGAAGAAGGATTTTCCATGACCACGGACCGCGCCCGCAGCAGGCGTTCGGCCGGTATCGCCGCGTCGGCAGGGGGCCGGCTGCCGGTCGGCAGGGGCGGTCGTAGAGCCGGAGCCCGCCCGGAGACGGCCGTACAGCGCCGGGAAACACTGACGCTGGTGGCGATGTGCCTGGGCGTGATGATGACGTTCCTGCTCGTCACCGCCACGATCTCGGCGCTCTCGGCGATCCGTGACGATCTCCACGTCAGCCCGAGCGCGCTCATCTGGATCCCGAGCGCGTACACGCTGGTCGTGGCCAGTCTGGTGCTGTCGGCCGGCACCCTGGGCAACCTGTGGGGCCGCAAACGGATGTTCTGCGTCGGCGTGGTCGTCATGATCGGCGGCGGTCTGCTGGCCGCGTCCGCCGGCACCACCGCCATGGTGATCGCCGCGCAGCTGGTCTCGGGCGTCGGCGGTGCGCTGGTCCTGCCCAACAGCCTGGCGATCCTGGGCGCGACCTTCGCCGATCCGCACCGGCGGACCGAGGTGATCACCGTGTGGGCGGCGTCGTCGGGCATCGGCCTTGCCGTCGGACCGCTGCTCGCCGGGGCCCTGCTCGGCCACTTCGGCTGGCAGGCGGTGTTCGTGCCCAACGCCGTCCTCGGAGTCATCACGCTGCTGGTCGCGGTCCCGTTCGCCGCGGAGTCCCTGGCCCCCGGCGGACGTCTCGACATCACCGGCGCCCTGCTCGGGACCGTCACGATCGCGAGTCTCGTCTACGCGCTCATCCAGTGCGGCCAGGACGGATACACCGCCGCCCCCGTCATCACCGCCTGGCTCGTGGCCGCGGCCGGCGCGGCGGCGTTCGTCACCGTCGAGCCGCGGGTGGCGGCGCCGATGCTCGACGTGCGGCTGTTCGCGTCGCGCTCGTTCAGCGCCGTGATGGTCATCGCCGCGGTGGCGCTGTTCGGCTTCACCGGCGTGGCCGTCCTCGTGGTGATGTTCTACAACAACGTCCAGCACCTGAACGCGCTGGACACCAGCTGGCGCATGCTGCCCCTGTTCGCCGTCTACGTCGTCTCGGCGTACCTCACCGGCCGAGTGATCCGCCGTACCGGCTTCAAGGCACCCCTGACGCTCGGCCTGCTGATCTGCGCTCTCGCTGTCCTGGGCCTGACCACGATCGGGCCGGACACCCAATACAGCCGGGTGTGGCCACTGTTCGTCCTGTTCGGGGCCGCCTGCGGCCTGGTCGTCGCGCCCAGTACAGCCGCCGCGCTGGTCAGTGTGGCTCCCGAGCGTGCGGGCATGGCCTCCGGTGCCGTCAACACCGCCCGGCAGGTCGGTGCGGTCATGGGTACCGCACTGCTCGGCTCGCTGTTCACCAACCGTGTCGCAGCGGACCTGCCGCACCAGCTCGCCACACACGGCGTCCCCACCACCGCGCGGGCGTCCGTCGAGGCCGCCGTCGCCTCCGGGAGCACCGGAACCCGACCGCTGTCCAGCGCGGGACGCGCGGCGATAGACAGCGCCTTCACCGCCGGAGTACACGCCGGCCTGGCCGTCACCGCCGCCGTGCTCCTCGGCGCCGCCGTGCTGGCCCTGGCCGCCGTACACAACCGCCCCCACCAGAACGGAACACACATGCTCACCCCCACAACCACCCCCACCGCCTCATGAACACGCACCCCATGCCCCGCCACCGCACCTACACCTGGCAGGACCCCCGCCCGTCCGTCGAGGCCGCCCAGCATCTGAGTGGCCTGGAGGTACTGCAGGGCTTCGGCAAGGGAACACTGCCGCCGCCTCCGGCCACAGCGACCCTCGCCATCGAACTCAGCGAGGTCGAACCCGGCCGCACCGTGTTCGAGCTGACCCCCACGGAGTGGCACTACAACGCGCTGGGCACCGTCCACGGCGGCATCCTCGCCACCCTCGCCGACAACGCGCTCGGCGCCGCCGTCTACAGCCGCCTCCCCGCCGGAACCGGCTACACGACGCAGGGCGTCAACGTCACCTTCCTGCGCCCGGTCACCGTCGACACCGGCCGCATCCGCTGCGAGGGCACGGCCGTGCACGTCGGCCGCCGTACCGCCTACGCCACCGCCACGATCACGGATGCCGGCGGCAGGCTGCTCGCCCACGCCACCACCAGCTGCCAGATCTTCCAGGCCGACGCCCAGCAGCCGTCACGCACCAGTCAGCACGCCGCCCAGGGCACCGGCCCGACCGCCTGACCCTCCCCCCACTCACCGCACCAGGGACTTCTCATGGAACTCACCACCAGCACCGTCCTCGTCACCGGCGCCAACCGCGGCCTCGGCCGCGCACTCGCCGCCGAACTGCTCAGCCGCGGCGCCACCGTCTACGCCGGCGCCCGCAACCCCGACAAGGTCGACCTGCCGGGCGCCAGGCCCATCGCGCTCGACATCACCGACCCCGCCTCGGTCGCAGCAGCCGCCAAGGCCACGGGTGACGTCACGGTCCTGATCAACAACGCCGGCATAGGCACCACCACCGACCTGCTCACCGGCGACCTGGACAACGTCCGCCTGGAGATGGACACCCACTACCTCGGCACCCTCTCCGTGATCCGCGCCTTCGCACCCCAGATCGCGGCGGGCGGCGGCGGCACCATCCTGAACATCCTGTCCGTCCTGAGCTGGTTCAGCTTCCCGCAGTCCGGCGCCTATTGCGCCGCCAAGTCCGCCGAGTGGTCGCTCACCAACGCACTGCGCGCGCAACTCGCCGACCAGAACATCCGGGTGGCCGGACTGCACGTCGGCCCCATGGACACCGACATGATCAGGGAAGTCTCCGGACCCAAGACCGCCCCCGCCGACGTCGCCCGGCTCGCCGTCGACGGCATAGCCGACGGCGCCTACGAGATCCTCGCCGACGACATCAGCCGCCAGGTGCAGGCCGAGCTGGCCGGAGGCGTCGCCGCGCTCTACCCCGAACTGCCCTGACGAGCGGCCGCCCTGGAATCCCCCGGCCTTCCGCCGCTGAAGGGCCCGCGTCAGAGCCGTCCCGACGCACGTTCATCGCCACCACCACCGCGGTCGGCGGCGCCGTCATGGCCGGTGGCCTGACGGGAGCCCTTCCGTTCGGCACCGAGGAGGCAGCCGCCGTGACCGCCGCCGAAGCGCCCCCCAGCGGTCGCGTCTCGCTGACCGTCAACGGCGAGCAGCACACCGCCGTGATCGACGACCGGACCTCGCTGCTGGACCTGCTGCGCGAGCAACTCGGCCTGACCGGCACGAAGAAGGGCTGCAACGCCGGTGCCTGCGGGGCCTGCACGGTCCACGTCGACGGGCGGCGCGTCAACTCCTGCCTCACGCTGGCGGTGGGCCTGCAGGGTGCCGAGGTCACCACCATCGAGGGGCTGGCCGACGGCGGCCAGCTGCATCCGCTGGAGCAGCAGGTCAGAAGCACTTTGCCGCTCTCTCTCCGCGTCGGCCTTCCTGATCTTTCCGGGTCCTTCCGTCCCCTGCGTGTCCCCTGGCGGTCCTGGGAGCCTCCCCGTGGGAGGAGCCTGGGACACGCGGTGAGACGGCTACGGCGCCGTAGCCGCCCCGCTCACTGGCCGAGATCGGTCAGCAGGTCGTCGAGTACCGCCTCCTCCTCGATGCGCACGCCGAGTTCCGTGAGGGCAGCGGGCAGGTCCGGATCCCACGCGGCGGTGGTCGGCGTGCCGGTCAGGGGCGGGGCCAGGGGGGTGGCCGCGACGGCGGCACGGTAGTCGACGGCCGTGTAGCGCCAGGGGTGCCAGGGCACGCGGCGCAGCAGGGCGGAGGCGATGCGCAGACCGCCCCAGTCGAAGTCGCCGTGATAGCGCAGCGTGGTTCCCCTGGCGTGCAGGTGGCGCAGCAGGGTGAGGGCGGCGGCCGAGGGCTGGCCCTGGAGGCAGACCAGCGGCGGACAGGCGGTGCCCAGGGTGTCAGCCGCGACGGCCAGGACGGCCGGGTTCTCGCAGACGCGGACGACAGCAGGTGCCGTGCGTGGCGGCTGCCGGGTGAGCTGTCGTAGCGTCAGGACCGCGGGTTCGCCCTCGCCGGCCGCCCAGTCGAGGGCAGGGGAGCCGTGCAGGCCCAGGGTCAGGACCGTGGCGGACAGGGCGTCCTTGAGGAGCCCGGCGGAGGCCCAGGCCTCACGGCGCCATTCGGCTCCGCTGCCCTCCGGGAAGCCGGTCAGGGCGCGGGCACCGGACAGGACGAGAGTGGCGAGCGGGGTGCCGTCGTCGAGGGCGTGGGCGTCGTTGAGGGTGGCGGCGGCGAAAACGGACAGGGAGACGGCCGGGTCTGCGGGCAGCCGGCGCAGGGCCTCGGCCGTGCCGCCCAGAAGGCTCTTCGCCGCCTGCGCGGTGCGGGCGAGCCGGCGTACGAGGCCGTCCGCGCGCAGCCGCTCGGCCCAGCCGGCCAGTTGGGGCCTGTGGGTGTGGATGAGCTCGTCGAGCGGGGCGTACGCGTCCCGCCATGCCTGCTCCTCCCGCTCGCGAACGTCGGCGACCCGGGCGACGGGTCCGGTGAGGGCGGTGACGGCGGAGCCCAGGCCGCCGGGGCTGACGCCGGAGCGGCGCAGGACGGCGTCCACCGTGTCGAGGCGCACGCTGAGCGAGCGTCCGGCGCCGGGGGCACGGCCCAGCAGCCGTTCGGCGGCGGCGCGCTGCGCGGGGGTGGGGTCGGCCAGGGTGACCGGGCCGGTCAGGGGCTCCTCCCGTGCCATGCGGCGGCGTACGCGGTCGACCAGCCAGGCGAGGTCCGGGCCACCGAGCAGCCGGGCCAGGCGGTCGCGGTCGACGGGCGCCGGGGGCCGCCCGTCGTTCACGGCCACAGGGCGTCCTCGCCCTCAGCGGTGGAGGCGACGGCCTGCGCGGGCAGGGACACGAGCCCATGGCCCGGCTCCGTACCCCGCACCCGTTCGGCTCCGTCCCATTCCCATCGGGTCACCAGGACCGCCGGGATCTCCTCGACGCGGGAGAGCTGGGCGATGGCGATGCCGGGAACCTGCGGGTAGCAGGCCCATTCGCGTTCGCTGGTCATCACCACATCCAGGTCGAAGGCGTGCAGCAGGCCAAGGCACTTGGCGCGGGAGTCGTCGTCGACCCCGGCGAACGCCTCGTCCAGGGTGACCAGGCGCGGGGCGTGCGGGGCGGCCGTGGCGTAGTGCGAGGAGGCCGCCGCGAACAGCGGCACGCTCACGGCCAGGACCCGTTCGCCGCCGGAGGCGGGCCCGGTGGCCGGGACCCACTTGCCGTGCTGGTGGCGTTCGATGCCGAACTCGTGCCAGGCGCGGTAGTCGAGGGCCGCGGTGAGGACCTCCAGCCAGCTGCCCGCGGTGTCGTCGGCCTGCCTGCGGGCGATCTCGGCCTGCAGGAACTCGCCGACCGCGGCCCGGTCCTCGGGCGTCCAGGCGTCGGCGGACTGGCGCAGCCGCTCGCGGGCCTGGGCGAGCCCGGCCGGAGCCTTGCGCGAAGGGCGCCAGACCAGGCGCAGCCTCATGCCGGTGGAGGTGGGCCGTTCCTCAAGTTCGGCGTTCATGGCCCGCACCTGGCGCTCGGCGGCACCGATCAGCTCCTGCAGCGTGCCGGCGACCTCGGTGAGGAGGTGGGTTTCGAGGATCTCGCGTTCGTGCGCGGACAGGATGCGGGTCAGCTCGGCGACCTCCGCGGCGAGGGCCTCGGCGAGCTCGGGGACGGTTCGCTGACGGCCCTGGTAGACGATCTCGACGACCATGCCCTCCTCGGCCATCCGGGCGGAGGTGCTGTGGCCGCCGCGGGAGAGGGCGTCCTGAAGCTTCTTGTACTCCTCGCTGAGTCGCTTCTGCACCCGCTCCCAGGCCCCCTCGGAATCATCGGTTCCGGACAGTTCGGCCTCGATGGAGCGGGCGAGGGCGACGGCCGGGGTGGCGGCCCATGGCCCGGCGTCGAGCGGGGGTACGGCTGCCTCGGGCAGGGCGACGGCGAGCAGCCCGGTGGCCGCGAACCGCTGGAGCGCCGCGATGGCCTCGGCGCGGGCCGCGGTAGCGTCACGGACGTCCACCTCCAGGCGTTCGATGTGCCCCTGGGCGAGATGGGCGCGCCGGTCGGCGGCCGTGTGGTCCTCGCGGGCCCGCCGCTGGTCGCCCTCGCAGGCGACCAGCGCGTCGGCGGTCTCGGCGAGGCGCCGCTGAAGTTCCCCGACGGCGGCGCCGACGGTGGAACGCAGGGTGGTGTGGCGTTCGTCTGCTGCGGCGGCGAGACGCGCCGATTCCTCGGCGCGCAGGCACAGTTCGGCCACCCGAGTGCCGGCCCGCTCGGTCTCGGTTTGTTCGTCGGCCAGGGCACGCGCCGCGTCGGTGCGCTCGCTCAGGGCGGGCCACAGGGCGGCGAGGACGGCACCGTAGTCGGCCAGGGCCTGGCGGACGGCGACCAGGCCCGCCCGGTCCGCGGGCAGGTTCACCGCCGCCGCGGTCTCGGCGAGTTCGGTGGCGGCCCCGGCTTGCCGCCGGGACACGGCCGCCAGTTCGGCCGAGCGTTCGTCGCGGCGGGAACGAGCCCGGTGCGCGGCGTCGTCGGCGGCGGCGGCGAGCGCGTGCGCGTGGCGCAGGGCGGCGTCGTCGGGAAGGGCGGCCAGCTCGGTGTCGAGGGTTCCCCGGCGCCGGTCCACGTCGGCGCGCTCGGCGTCGAGCCGGTCCATCTCGCCTGCCAGGGCGCCGAGTTCGTCACGCAGGGCGGCGATCCGGGCCCGGCGCGCCTCCTCGCGGGCGCCCTCGCCGACGTACACGGCCGCCGGTTTCGACCAACCGCCGGTCAGCGCCCCGATACGGAAGCGGCCGTCGGCCGCCACCCAGGTGTCACCGGATCCGCCGGAGCCGAGACCCACGGCCGCCAGCAGCCGGGAGACGGTCTCCTCACCCACCGACAGGGCTCGGGCGTCGCCGTGGTCGACGGCGGGGCGGAGCACGTCGGCGAGCGTCGGCCCGCTCAGGGGGGCACCCGGCGACAGCAGAACGTCGTGCCCGTCCGCGTGCACGGCGGTGCCGTTCGGGTACACCCAGGCGTCCAACAGAGCGGAGGCCTCCAACGCGGCCTCCAGGCACGCCCGTTCACCGGCCGGCACCTGCTCGCGGAAGTCGACCAGCCGCCACAGCGGCGCCCCCGGCGCCTGGTCGCGGACGCCGGGCGTCCGGGTGTGCGGTGCGGTGGGACCGCGCTGGCCGCCCGCCTCCAGCTCGGCCAGTTCCCGCTCGGCCTCGGCGGACCGGGCCCGGAGCCCGGCGAGTTCCTGTCCGAGGGCGGCCGTCCGGTCGGCCAGACGCGCCGCCCGTTCGCGGTGGGCCTGAGCCGCGTGTTCCCGTGCGGGATAAGAGCCCTGACAGTGCGTCACCCAGTCCTGGAGGCCGTCCAGCAGCCCGGCCGGATCGGCGACGGCCAGCTCTTGGCAGGCGTCCAGATGCGTGCGGACGCGGGCCACGAGGTCCCGGCCCGCCTCGGCGGCCCGCTCCTCGGCCTCGGCCTGTCGCCCCGCGGTGTGGCCGACCTCGGTCTCGGCCTCGTCCAGCCGGCGGGCGGCGGCCCGCCGTTCGGCGGCGGCCTCGTCGGCGCGGGCTGCCAGCTCCTCCACGTGCTCGACGGTGCGGCGCCTGCGCGCCACGGACTCCTCGGCCGTACGCCGCAGTTCGCTCTCCGGCACGCCGTCGGTGCGCAGCCCGCCGTCGAGCCGGGCCGCGGCTGCCGCCTCCCGCTCGCGGGTGAGCGTGTCGGCGATCCGCTCCTCGGCCGCGTCGAGGCGTCGCCGGGCCGTCTCCAGGCGGCCGAGCGCCCGGGTGTGCGCCTGGGCCGCATCGTCCCGGTCGGCCTCGGCGCGGGCCAGCTCCCCGGCGGTGCGGCGGGCATCGGCCGCCGCCTGCTCCAGCTCCCGGGCGCTGCGCATCTCGGGGCCCTCGCGCAGGGCCGCCTCCTGCGCCTTCAGACGGGTGGCGGTCTCCTCCAGCTCGGCGATCCGCTCAGCGGCAGCGGCCCGGTCCCGCTCGGCCTCCTCCCGCTCGGCACGGGCCTGGGCCAGGTCGCGGTGCAGCTGCTCGTAGCGGGCGTGCTCGCTGCGGGGCAGCCGGGCCCGGCGCCTTGTCGCGACGCGGGCGTAGCGGCGGTAGTGGTCCAGGAACGCGGAGGCGGCCCGCTCCGCCTCGGCGGCGGCCCGCAGCTCCTCCTTCTCCTCGTCCAGGGACCGGAACGCCTCGGCCACGTCCGCGACGACCGCCTGGTCCATCGGCGGCAGCGCCTCGGTCAGCGCCCGGGACAGGGCGGTCTCGTTGGGCCGTTTCGACAGCTGGGGCTGGCGCAGCTGGATCAGCAGGTCGACCAGGGCGGCGTAGCGCCGCTCGCCGAGGCCGAACAGCGCCTCGTCGACCGCCCTGCGGTACGCGGTGGCCGTGTCGTACACCATGCCGCGTCCGGCGACCGCGTCCGCGAGCCGGTCCCGGGACAGCGCGGTGCCGGTGGCGTCCAGCAGGCTCAGGTCCTCGCCGACGCGCTGGTCGGTGACGGCGTACCAGTGGCGGGCGATGCCGCGGCCCGCGACCGCCTTCAGCCCGCAGGCGAGCGTGCGGAAACGGGCCTGCCCGGTGTCGGCGTCGACGCGGCCGAACTCGATCCAGGTGTAGCCGAGCCGCTCGGGGTGCGGGTGCTCCCCGCCCAGCAGCAGGTTCCACTCCATGCGCTTGTTCGGGTCTGCGTCCGGCTCCACACGGCGCGCGGACAGGTCGCCGTCCAGCAGGAACGGGAGGGTGAGGGCGAGAACCTTGGACTTGCCGGTGCCGTTGTTGCCGCGCAGCAGCAGCCGTCCGTCGCGGAACCAGAACTCCTCGGTGTCGTAGTGGAAGAGGTCGACCAGGCCGATGCGCAGCGGTCGCCAGCGGCCGGGAGCGGGCTGGGGCAGGGCGGTCACGGCTGCGGTGCCTTTCGTCGAGAGGTGCGGGGACTGCGGACTCCCGGTTCCACGACAACGGTCTCGCCGACCGCGTACCGGGCCAGTGCGGGTAGCGGAGCCACGCCCTGGGGCGTGCGGGTGACCAGGGCGAGTGCGGTCAGCTTGGCCAGAGCCTGCTCCACCAGCTCCCCTTCCGCGCCGGGCTGCTTGGCGCTCTTGGACCAGAACCCGCCGTGCTCGACGGCCAGTTCCCGCACCCGGCGCTCAAGTTCCTCGCGGCTCACCTCGCCGCCCGCCGCCGCGAGGTGCTCGGCGAGCAGCAGGGTGACGTGCCCGTGGGTGCCCTGCTCCGGCATCCGTACGTCGGTGAGGTCGTCCTGGGGGTCGACCATGGCGATGCCCTCGGCGCGCACCTCCGCCACCAGGCCGGTCAGTTCGCCGACGCGGGCGGTGAGGAAGGCGCGCTGGCGGGTCAGGTAGGCGAGTTCCTCGTCGCTCAGCTCGTCGTAGTACAGCACCGGGTCGTCCAGGAGGCGGCGGGTGAGCTTCTGGCGGATCGCCCGGAACCGCAGGTCGTCGCTGTCCAGCGCGCTCTCCGCGATGAGCCGGTCCAGCCGCTCCTCGAAGCCGTCGGCCGTGATCGTGGAGGGGCCGTGGCGGGCGGAGAGCAGTCCGGCCAGGACACGGCGCTGGACGTCGTAGAGCACATCGCCCGTCCCACTGACGTAGGCGTCCTCGTCCCCGGCGACCCGCCGCAGCACGCCGTGGCGCAGCAGCAGCCGTACGACGGCGGCGAGGTCCCCTCGCTCGTCGCGCCGCTCCAGCGTGAACTCCAACCCGGCCGCGGCCAGGTGCGGGTCGGCGGCCTCCAGCACCATCTGTTCGGCGAGACGGCCGAGCGCGATCTGTGCCTCCCCGCGCTCCAGTACGGCGAGCGCCAGGCACAGCAGCACGTAGCGGCGGCGGGTGAACGGCGCACCGGCGCGGGACGCCTCGCGGGCCGGGTGGGTGGCGTCGGCGAGGGTGCCAGGCGTCTTGCACAGCCGGGCGACCTCCGCGTCCACCCGCAGCGACCAGCCGGTGTTGCGCTCGAACCAGTCGCGCAGCTCGCCGGCGTACTGCCTGACCAGGCGGTACGCGTCGGCGTCCGGGCCGTGCGCGAGCAGCAGCGGCTCCTTGAGCAGGGCACGTGCGGCCTTCTGGAACTCGGCGGTGCGCCGGCCGTCCAGCACCTCACCCAGGGGTGTGGTCATCGCGCCTCCCGTGCGGGGATACCCGCGGTCAGATCGGTGATCTCGACGAGGTGGTCGGGGCCGCGGAACACCCCGCCCGGCGTGCGGACCTCGGCCGTCGTACCGTCGTCGAGCGCGGTGAGCCGGATGTCCATCGTGCCGTCGTTGCTGGTGGTGACGGTCGTCGTCATGCCGGGCCGCCAGGTGGCCAGGGCATCGCCGAGCAGCCGCAGGAACAGGCCGAAGGCCATGGGGTCGAGCTCTCCCAGCGCGGACAGCCGGGTGGTGCCGTCCGTCGCGAGCCGGGCGCGGGCCGCGGCGATCTCCTCCGCCTGCTTGGCGGCGATCTCCGCCAGCAGCCGCCGCTGTTCGGAGCGGTCCTGCACCTTGCGGGGCTTTCCGCGCCGCTCGTAGCTGCCGGTGCGGCGCAGCTGCGGGCTGATCCGCAGCGGCTCGGCCTCGGCCCACGGGGTGGAGGCGGCCACCGGGCGGGCCGCGCGGTCGGCGAGGGTGTCGGCGTCGACGGTGAGATGCCGGGCCGGGTACAGACCGAACGCGGCGCGCCACAGCCGGTGCCGCGCTTCGGCGTCGGGGGCCTCGGCGAACCAGCGGGCCAGGGTGCGGAAGTCCGCCGACCGGTCCGAACGCCCGGCCCGCCGCTCGTTCAACTGCCGTACGACGGCGAGGAGCTGCGGGATGGCGCCGAGGGCGCGGCCGCGCAGCAGCCGGGCCTGGGACTCGCGGCCGTCGGCGGACACGAACCAGGCGGACAGGCCCGCCCACTTCGCCGCCCACCGCGCCCGCGCCCGCGCCTCGGCGCTCTCGGCCTCGTCCGGGGCAGCGTCGGCCGCCTCCCGTGCCGCCGCCAGCCGCAGCAGCACGCCGACCCGGCCCTGCTCCTCCAGTTCGCCGATGAGCCGTGCGATCCGCCCGCCGAGCGTGATCAGGTCCTGGATGAACCGCTCCAGGTACTGGATCAGCCGGTCCTTGTAGGCGAGGAACACCTCGACCTCGACGCCGTGCAGGTCGATGGTGCGCTGCAGCGACCCCATGAAGGCGCGCGCGTTCTCCGCCAGCGCCTCGAACCGGTTCGTCAGCGTGGACAGCGCCAGGTGGGCCTTGGCCGGATCCGGTTCGCCTTCCTCGTGCTCGGCGGCGATCACGAGCAGGGCGCGCAGCTGCGTGACGATGTCGTGCAGCGCCACCGCCTGCAGCGCGCCGCGCCGCCCCAGCGCCTCGTCGTACACGGACAGCGCCTGTTCCGCGGCCTCGCCGGCCTGGGTGAGCTGGTAGATGAAGCGCCTGCGGTAGAAGTCCTCGACCGCGGTGACCCGGGAGGTGTCCGGATCGGCCCGCAGATTGCCCCACCCCACGAGGCTGTCCAGCGCCTTGACCACGGGGTCCGGGGCGGCGGGGCGGTGCTCCGACGGCAGCGCGGCGTGCACGTCCTCGGGCCGCAGATGCACCGCGAACCGCTCCTTGGCCAGCAGGAACACACGCATCACCTGGCGGTAGAGGGCGGCGTTGGGTGCGGTGAGGTGGGCGAACGGGGCGTACGAGGTCTCGGTGGAGGAATCCGCGGATGCGGCGGCCTCGTCGGGGCGGATGCGGTCCGGTTCCGGAGGGCGTGACGTCATCGTCCTGGCATTCTTCCCGATGAGACCTCTCCAGCGGCAGTTCCGGCCAGACCCTTGCGCTGGGCTGCCATGCGCAGACGACTCGGAACGAGTAACCCCCGCCCAGGCATACTCGATCAGGTATATTGATATATGAGGCTATATATAAGGGGGCGCCGTGAGCCGCACCGTGATCGATCTCGACGACGAGGCCCTGGAGGCTGCCGCCAAGGAGCTCGGCACCACGACCAAGCGCGACACCATCAACACCGCCCTGCGGGAGGTCACCGCCCGCTACCGGCGACTGCGCGCTCTCGGAGAGGCCCGCGAACTGGTCGCCGAAGGCGCCCTGGACATGGACGTCCTCCTCGACAAGAGCAAGTACCGGTCCACCGGCGAGCCGGACGGTGCCGGCGGCGCGGGAGCGGATGCGTGACCGTCGCCGACTACCTGATCGACACCTCCGCCCTCGCCCGCGTCCTCCTCGGCCAGAGCACGGCCGAGTGGGACGACAGGATCGGCGCGGGACTCGTCGCCCTCTGCGACATCACCGAACTGGAAGTCCTCTGCTCCGCACGCTCGGCGGCAGACCGAGAACGCGTGAAGCGCACGCTGAACGCCCACTACACCTGGTGCCCCATGCCCGACGGCATCTACCGCCGCGCACGCGTCGTCCAGGAACTGCTCACCGCCAAGGGCGAGCATCGCAGCGCGGGACCCGTCGACCTGCTGGTCGCCGCCGCCGCGGAAGAGGCGGGGCTGACCCTGCTGCACTACGACCGCGACTTCGAGACGGTCGCCCGTGCGACCGGACAGCCCGTACGCATGATCGACGTCAGGGACTGAGAAGCACAGTCCGGCACGCGGTGAGCGGGCATCGGGCCCCTTTCACAGCCCGTACCGGTCGAGGATGCTCATCAGCTTGCGCCGGCGTTTCAGTTCCGCCCGCAGGCCGGCGAGATAGCCGGTGAACGCCTCCTGCGTCCCCAGCACACGATGGCAGTCACGGGCACCCTGCAGCAGCCGGGCCAGATGCTCGTAGACCCGGTCACCGGTCGGCTCCTTCAGCCGCTCGACCAGCCGCAGGTAGACCGCGAGCGCCTCGGCCGGGTGCGTCTCGCGCGACAGGTCGGCGAGGTGTTCCCACTGCCGGTCGTCGGCGACGCCCTCGGCCTCGCGCCAGGCGGCGTCCGCATCGCCGTCATCGAGCAGCGCGTCGATCAGCACGGGCCCGCCGTACCGGCCGCCGCGCTCACGGCGGGCGTCTTCCTTCAGCGCGGCCAGCGCGGCCACGCGCTCGGCCCCCCAGCACTCTGCGGCCTGAGCGGCAGAGCGCAGCTGCTGGTAGGCGGCCAGGGACCGCTCGATGCGGAACCGGTCCCGGCGCACGCCGACCACGTCCGCCGACCGCCCCGCCTTCGCGTAACGGGCACACACGTAGTCGACCAGACGGCCCTCGATGTACGTCTCGGCGGCACAGTCCCGAAGTCCGCGCTCCGCCCATGTGAGCGCCTCGTCAGCGCGGCCCGCGGACTCCAGCTCCTCGGCGATGCGCAGATGGGTGGCACCTGACGGGTCGAGGTCCTGTGCGTACAGGGCGACCAGCGCGTCGATGTCGCCCTCCGCCTTGACCAGACGCTCCATCAGATACCGCGCCGCCCACCCGGACGGCCTGCGCCTGAGTGCCTCCGCCGCCAACTGCCGCACGCGGGCAAGCCCACTCGGCCCCAGCACCTCGGCATAGTCCAGCGGGTCCAGATCCGTCAGCCCGCCGCCGTCGCCGAGCACCTGGCCGACCAGCCACTCGGCCAGCCGCTCCGGATCGGTGCGCGCGGCTCCGCACGCTTCCACATGGGCCTCGGCCACCGCGGCGGCGGCCTGCCCCACCACACCGTCGGAGTCGTCGATCTCCCCGTACGCCTCCCCCAGCACCCGGATCGCCTCCTCGGCCAGACCGACCGCCTGCGCCGCCCGACCGTCGGCGGTCAGGGCGCGCACCGCGGCCGCCGCCTCTGCCACCTGCTGCGCATACCCGGGGGCATCGGCGTACTCGACGTACCCGTACCGGGCGAAGGGCCGCGGATCGATCAGCACCAGGATCCGCTCCCGGACCGTACCGAGGTCGGAACGAGCCGCGGCGGCCCGCAGCTCCAGGCGCCGACGCAGCCCGCGGTCCTCGGCGGTCTGCTCCCGCACCAGCGTCAGGAGTTCGTCCCGGGACAGCGCAGTCAGCCACGCTTCCAAGCCGGAGGCCCGTGCCTGTGCCGCGGCCCGCTGACGCGGGATCGTCCTGGCCCGCCGCAGCACGGTCAGCCCCACCGCCACACAGTGCTTACAGAAGTTGCCCTCCTGCCCGTACGGGCAGTCGCACCACCCCGAGAGCCCGTCCTCCCCGGCCAGGGTGAGCTCCACCTCGTAGACATCCGTACCGTGCACCACGGCGGTGACCGAGCTCTCCCCCACCTCCAGACCGCTCACCGCGTCCAGATAGCCCAGCCCCCGCTCGAAGGACCGAACCCCGGCCAGCGCCCGCAGATCGTCCTCGCCGAACCCCACAACTTTCCGTGCCACACCGCATATTCAACCGCGGATGGGGGGCTCGCGGAGGCCCGGCGACTCCTGCCGTCCACTCGTGCGCGGCCGCGTGCGGCGGGGTACCCGAGCCGAAGGACGCAGCCCTGCCGCGGGCGTCCGCGCGGAGCTGGTCGCGACGGCGAGAGAGCCCAAGCAAGAAATGCACCGCGAAGCCGCACCGCAGTCCCGGTCAACTTGCCTCTGGTGGGGCGGGTGGGACTCGAACCCACGGCCGACGGATTATGAGTCCGCTGTGCGATCGCCGCCGCTCGTGACGCCAAATGACGCCTCATGCCGCACGCTGTCGAACAGTGCAGGTCAGCATCCCTACCGACGCACCCACCTTACTGGGCTCGTGATGGCTCGTGACGCAGACTACCGTCGCGTTACGGGGCGTTCGGGCGAGCACGGGGCGAGCAGAAGGGCCCCGCGACCTGCATCGACGGCGCCCTTCGAATTCTGCTCGCCCGGCAGCCTACGCCGCTTCACCCTGCTCGTCGCCGCCCTCGCCGGGGTCGTCCTGGTCCTGCTCGACGGGCTCGATCTCGGCACTGCGCCGGGCACGCGGCACCAGACCGGTGGCCTTCTCCGCGATGTCCCGGTCGACGTCCTCCAGCAGCTCCGTGTACGTGTCCGACGTGAGCTGACCCGACGCGTGCCGCAGCGTCTTCTGCACCGCGAAGATGTCGCCGCCGCCGGCGTGCACCAGCGTCGCCGCGAGGTGGCGCAGGTCGCGGAGGTTGATCGGCGGCAGCCCGGCCCGCGTCACGATCCGGCGGAACACCCGGGGACCCGGTCGAACAATTTCCTCGGTTGATCCTTGCGTCAGGGGCGATGAGCTGCGCCGCACTGAACCTGCTCAGGATGACTCTGCCGTCAAGTCAGGGGTAGATCCACATGGAACCATTGGGAGTGCAGTCGTAGATGTCTGCGCTGGCGTCGTATGCGCAGGCTTTGAACCCACGTTCGCCCCGCAGCGAATTATTCGCGAGTGTGTACTGGTCGCTGCCGGAGGTGATGAACGCATATCCCGCGCTTGCGGGACGACCACAGCGGTGGTAATTGGCCCCAAGGTCATCTGACCAGCGCAGCGAGACGGCATCGCCGACGCTCGCGTTGTACAACTTGGCCCAAACGATGTCAACACCGTTCAGGACCCCTCCCTTGACTTGCAGAACAGCATCGCTATCGTTACCGACCCCCACCTCCTGCTCATAAACGGTCACGTTCGTCACACTGGAACTGTTGGGGTTGTAGCCGTTCCCATCGGTGCCGCCACAGGAGTTGTTGATCGCATCAGCGTGGGCGGTACTGGAGGTGAGGCTCAGCACCATCAACCCTGCGACAGCACTCGATACGGTCGCCCCGCGAAGCAGTCGTCCGACGCGCATAAATCTCCCTTCTCGGTGTTGCAAATTGCTCCCTTTGTGATGTCCGCACTTGCTGATCAATGTGACACGCATTGTCAAGTGTTTCCAGGGAAGTTTTAGCCACACTGCCGAGACCACCGCCTTCCTCACCGGCCAGGCGCTGGGTGCGGCCGGTTACCGGGTTAGCCGTTTTCATTGATCTCGTCACCGAGGCCACCCTTCTGACGCAGCGCTCTGACAGCTGGCCGCGACTCAGCGGCCCAGCCGCAGCGCCCGCTGAAGGAACGGGTTCGCCCGCGTGCCCGGGTGCCGTACCAGCCTGGTGAACACCACGCTCCCGTCGACTTCGAACCTGAGCACACCGTTGCGCCTTCGCGGCCGGATGAGGTGGGGCCTGGTGCCGTTCAAGACGTAGTTCACGGCGGGGTGGTCGCAGGTGATGACGCCCTCCAGGCCGCGCGGCCCCTGCGTGATGTCCCAGCTGATGTAGCGGCCCATCGACCCGGGCGCCTCCGCCTCGGCGATCCGCGCCACCCGCGCCGTGCGCTCCCGCAGCTTCCGCTCAACCCGGCCGCCGCGCATGCGCAGCAGCCGCGCGATCCGGCCGGGCTCGACCCGAACGTCAACGCTCACGGCCCCTCCTTCGTCGTGCACGGCGGGCACGCTGGCAGCGCCACCGTGACGGTCTGTTCAAGCCCAACGCAGCCGCCCTGCGGGCCGATGATGCGCTGCTGCCCGAGGACGAACTGGCGCCCCCTCCGGCCCCCGCCGGTGGCCGGCAGGCAGCAGAGCAGGGCGCTGTAGACCGTCAGCGCATCGACGTGCAGGACGCGTGCCGCCTCGGACAGGGCGTCGCAGCCCGGCGGGCAGCCTTCCTCGGTTGGGCCTGGTGCGCAACGCAGCAGTGTGACGACCAGCTCGACCGCGGTGACGGGCGGAGGCTGGCAGTTCCGCAGGTCCCGGACCGTCTGGTCCTGCGAGGGGAAGTTGGCCGTCGTTGACGGGTAGATGCGGGTGACGTTGACCGTCAGCTGCCCGGACGCCTCACCGGTGCACGGGTCTTCGCAGCCGTCCCACGCCGCGGTGCCCGGCACGACGCAGCGCCGGCAGGTCGGGCAGCCTGGTTGACTCTCGACCTGGGGTGCCGTCTCGTCGAGAGCGGCGCACACGCAGGCGAGTACCGACTCGGTCAGCTCGTGAATCGCGAGCGGGCTCAGCGGCATACGGGGCCTCTCACTGGTAGGTCGTGGTGCGAGGCCGCTTGTAGTCCACGGACCACACGCGGCTGGCCGACGTCTGCCGGTACGGGTTGACCGCCATCAGCCAGGAGTCGACCTCGGGCAGGCCGGTGAGCCTGTCGGGGTACATGGCGATCGGGTCGCCGAACTCCAGGTCGATGCCCTGCCGGGACACCCTGGTCAGGTTCCGGTTCTTCTGGAGGTTGCAGCCGCATGAGCCGCCGCAGCCCTTGACCAGGTGACAGACGAGCGCCGAGAACGCGGCGAGCGCCGCATCATCGAGCGGCAGACCCACCCGGTACGTCACACAGAACGTGTTCGGTTCCCCGCACGGCGCGGCCATGTCCTGGCAGTCCGGCCAGCATTCACCATCGGTGCGGACGAGCAGGTTCGACGCATCCACCCGGTAGGCGGACGGGGCGAGGGTCACGCCGTCGACCTCAACGGAGACGATGTCGTGCACGGGACCGTCGAGCCGTACTTCGCACAGCTCCCCACACGAGCAGTCGCTCGCGCACCCGCACACGGACGCGTTCCGCCACTGGCCGTCCCGACCCAGGTAAGGGACCCACGGGCCGGCCGCCCCCCACCGCACCCCGAGCGGGTAGCCGTCCATGCAGCTGCGGCGGCACGGCCTGACTGTGAACGGGCATAGCGGGCCCCAGCGCCGGCCGGACAGGGCCCACAGCAGGTTCGTTGCGACGCGCCGCCATCGGTCGATCGTCTCCTCGGTGGTCCCTTCGGGCAGCTGGCAGCAGTCCGGGACGAACTCCTACGGCGTGCAGGGATACGGCTGGAGCATCAGCGTCTCCTCCCCGCCTCGTACGGGCTCGGCTCGGGGAACGCCGCCCGGATGAACCGGCCGGCCGCGCCGTTCGCGAAGGCGTCCGGCATCGTCGACAGGAACGCCGACCCGGTGTCGAACTGAGGCCCTCGACGCTGCACCTTGACGTCCGCCATGCGGGTGCCGCCCACACCGTTGAGGACGCCGTACACGGTGCGCTTGTGGGCGTCGTGGCCCGGCGCCGCGTCGAACGCCAGCAGCATCCCGGTCTTCTCCACCGGCAGCGGCACGTGCAGCTCGTACGAGACCGGGTCGTCGTGCCCGAGCCCGGCGAGGAACTCCCGCGTCTTGCGCATCTCGGCCAGGTAGGGGTTCGAGCGCGGCCCGAACTGCGCCTCCAGCTCCCGCACCGGGCCGCGGTGGAACACGGGCAGCTGCTCCGGTTGCGGCCGCATCACGAAGAAGTCGTCGTTGCACCAGATGAACAGGTCCGACACCTCGGGGTGTTCGCACGCCGCACGCATCGCCGCCGTGGTGTTGACGTACCCAGGGTTGCCGCGCTGCCAGGTCCGGATGTGGCGGGCGCCTGCCGCCCACCACGGTCGGAAGCCGACGATCCAGACGTGCCGGTGCGGGAGGTTCGCCGCCCACGACCGCAGCGCGTACCGCAGCTGCTCGTTGTTGGCGCCCTCCCGCACCGGCACGACCAGGTCCAAGACCTCCATCACGCCGACATGGAGCCGCACAGGACCGGCTGGTAGTCGCACGACGGGCTGGGCGGCGGTGTGGTCGTGAGGAAAATCCTGCGGTGGCAGTCGGAGCCGAGCGGGGTGAGCATCGGGCCCGGCGTGCCGGCCGTGTCGACCGGGACAACGTCGTACGGGCCGACGCCCCACGAGCCGCCCGCACGGGTCGAGCCGGTGACCTGGAGCGTCACCGCCTCCGAGCCGACCTCCAGGTCGCCGAGGAGCCCGTTCGTGACCCACGGCATCAAGAAGTACAGCCACTGCCCGGTGGCGCCCTCCGCGCATTCCTCGCCGAGAACCTCCGCCCAAAGTTCGAGCGCGAAGCCGGTCTTGCAGGCCACGCCGCAGGTGTCGACGCCGATCGGGGCCCCGTCGTAGCCGAGGACGACCGGCTGGCCCGTGAGCAGCTCCAGGATCTCCGGGGAGACGCTGTAGATGTTGAGCTCCAGGTCGAAGCCGCGGAACGTCGGGCACCCTTTGCGGAAGCCGCAGACCTTCCCGTTGGCGGCCTTGTACTCGATGTCGTCGCCGTCGTCGACGTTGTTGTTCATCGCGACGGAGCTGAAGCACTCAGCGACGAACGCGTTGTCGTCACCGCAGACCGGGTTACCGCACTGGTCGACGCGGGTGATCCGGATGACGTCGGCGTTCGCGATCAGGGGACAGGACATGGGCCGTAGCTCCCTCATTGCAGAAGAGCCAGGCCCTGAACCATCGGCGCTGAAAGTCTAGCTGTGCCATCTCATGAAGCTGGTGACGTCTTGGCCGGCATAGTGGCCCGGACCTGGGATGGGGTTATCGCCGGTCGCTGCTCTTGCTGACGACCGGTGGGGCCGCCGTCAGCGCGTGGGCATCGGTGATACTTCCAGGTCGGCCCCGCTGCCGTTGGCGCCCTCGACACGCCACTTGCCCCGACCGAGCGGAACGGAACGCGCCCGCATTTGCGTACCCAGGGCGGCGGGCCAAATTGTCTGTTCTGACCAAGTCACACCCACGAGGTGCGCGCCGGTGAGGTCCGCCTGGCGGAGCCATGCTCCGGTCAGGTCCGCGCCGGTCAGGTCCGCACCACGCAGGTTCGCACCCGTTAGGTCCGCGCCGGTCAGGTCCGCACCGCTCAGGATTGTGTCCCGCAGGTCCGCCTGGTGCAGGAACGCGCTCGTCAGGTTCGCGTTGTACAAGGTCGCGTAGCGCAGGGAGGCGACGTGCAGAAATGCGGCACGCAGGTATACGTGGTTCAAGTTCGCGCCGTACAGACAGGCGCCGGTTAGATCCGCGCGGGACAAATTCGCCGCGTTCAGATACGCATTGGTCAGGTCCACACCGATGAGGTTCGCCATGCGCAGGTACGCGCCGGACAGGCGGGCCGCACGGGCCTTCGCACGGGTCAGGTTCGTGAGGCGCAAGTTCGCCTTGCGCAGGTCCGCGCCGGTCAGGTCCGCGTTGGTCATGTCCGCGCTGGCCAGGTTCGCGCCGGTCAGGCGCGCGGCGACCAGGTTTGCTTCACGCAGGTCAGCACGGGTCAAGTCGGCCCCCTGCAAGTTCGTTTTCGTCAGGTCCGCGTTGCACAGGTCCCGGGACCACGGCGCTTGCTGGGCACCGGCCGCGAGCAGAACGCGACGCCACCAGCTTGAGGCGTGAATGCGTAGCCACGGCCGGGAGGGGCGGGCCGCCAGCGCCAGGCGGCCGAGCGAAGTGTCAGGATGCGTCTTCACGGACCTCTCCCGGGGCGGGGGCGGGGAGGGACTTGCGCCGCGGAGTTGCAGGCGCTGATGGAGGGGCGGTGCGGGGTGCGACCTCTACGCCGGAAAGCACGCCGCGGATTGTGGCAGGGGCGCCGACGCCGAAGATGAACGCCGGCCAGGGGCCACTGATCTGATCGTGCGCGGCAGCCGCCACCACGGCGCCGAGCGCGGCCCCGGCAGTCAGGACGAACAGCCGCGGCGCCAACTCCCCGGCCTTGTCCTTCCTGCTCCAAGGCCATGAGTACCCGGCCGCCTTCACGGCCATCATGAGGGACAGTACCGAGGCCGCGCCCCCGCCGGCCAAACCCCAGAGGGCTGCGTGCCACCACGTCATACAAGGACCGTACCGAGTCGATCCAGTCACGCTGGGGGCAAGCCGGAATTCGGGCCAACAGGCCCCTATTGTTCGCGGCGTGGCACTAAGGTTGCGCGCCAGGACATCTAGCCAGCCGCCACCGCAGCAAGGGCTCCACGCTGCCCTGTCACGCTCCCGGCCAGGCCGTCGACGGCGCCCACCCACGCCGTCAGCTCGGTGCGCGCCTGGTCGGCGAGGAACGCGCTCCGGGCCAGCGCTGCGGCTGCCGCCTTCGCGCGGCGTAGGCCGTCCGCGTACAGGCCTGTGATGGCGTCCGCCCACGCCCGGTGATCGTCACGGTCGATGAACGTCGCCGCCTCGCCGAGGGCTTCACGCAGACCCGGCGTGGGGTGAGCGATGACAGGGATGCCAGAGGCGAGAGCTTCGACGGCAGCCATGCCGTATGACTCGTACACGCTCGGCACGAGCAGCAGCCGCGTGTGCGCCCACACTTCGCCGCGCATGTCGGAGGTCTGCGGCAGGACGCGCATGTTCGGCAGGACCGGCCCGGTCACCTGCTGGCCGTGCGCGCCGGTCACGCCGAGGAACGGCAGTTCCGGCAGCGCGCGGGCGACAGCCCGCCACGTGTAGACGCCCTTGTCCGAGTTGAGGTTGACGAGGCTGACCCGGTCCCCCGTGGGCGGCGCCCGGTGCTCGTCGGGGATGACGGGCGGGTGCACGATCAGGGACGGCGTCCGGTCGACTTCCAGGTACCGGGTGGCGAGGGAGGCCCTCACCCACTCCGTGTTGTAGACGACCAGGTCAGGCCCGGCCCACAGGGAGCGGGCCGAGAAGTCGTGGTCGGAGTGCATCAGCAGCACCGACCGCGCCCCGATCTCCCGCGCCAGTCCGGTCGCGCGGGACGCGTAGTTGTGGTGCGTCACCATCACCTGCGGTCGTATCGAACGGAACAGCAGCTCGGCCGCATGCGGCGCAAGGTGCATGTGGGGAACGCCGTCCACCTCCCACGATGGCGGCGCCTCCGGCATCGACGAGCACACCACCAGCACGCCCATGCCCGCGTCGCGGACGGCGCGCATCATCGTCTGAAGCATCGTCTCCGAGCCCGCACGCCGGTACGGCACCCCGTAGTGGATCCACGCCACCACCTTCGTACGCTCCCCGACGAGCGGATCTTCGGGCACCGTGACCCGGGCCTCCGCTTGCCGGTATGCGGGCAGCCGCCGGATACATGCCTCCTCGAACTCACCGAAATCCGCATCGCCCTGTGGCAGCACCAGCCGCGGCACCCGCTTCAGGTTCGGTGCCAGGCGCTCCGCCTGCCGGTCGCCAGCCACGGTCACCACCACATCGGGAAGTGCCGCCTGCTTGGCCCTCCAGCAGTAGCCGAGCGGCCACACCCGCACGCCGTCCACCTCGCGCGTGCCCTCCCAGCGGCGGAGTGTGGTGACGACGTGCATCTCATGTCCGGCCGCCGCCATAGCGCGCAGGTATGCGGGCGGCTCCTGCACCGGTAGAAGTGCCAGGATGCGCATGCGATCTGTCTCCGTTCTGGTGCGCGGGATGCTCTGACACTGCGATCGGGGCGGCACAGCGCGGTGATCGACGGCAGGCAACACGCCTCCTCACCGCCTCCTTCTTCGCCACCACAGGCCCACGGAACAGGCTGGATGCCATCAGTCCACTTCCGTGTGTACCTGTCGGCGGTGTGTGTCACGGCCGCGCACGGTGGTGAAGGGCCGGGAGCAGACGTCACAGACGATGGCCGTGCCCTCCCCCAGTGGGGGCGCGGCGTCAGCCAGGACTGGCCCCTGCTCCGGCTCCGGCTCCGGCTCCGGCACCCGAACAGCGTCAGGCCCGTACGCCGTCTCGGGCACCTCAGGTAGCGGCTCACCAGCGACTGCTGTGCGCCACTGGGGTGCCGCGGCGGGCGCTTCCTCTTCGAACGGAGACCGGTAGGGGTGCCCATCGACGATCGAAGCGATGAGCAGCTCCTCGGGCATGTGCGTGAACAGGTGGGGCGGGACCATGAACGCGCTGGGCGAGCAGGTGCGGACCTTCGGAGTCTGGCGGACAGCCCACTTGGCGAAGTCCACGCGCCTGGCGGGCGCCGGCTGCACGGTCGCCGTCGACGTTGCCCAAGGGGCGAGCTCGAATAAATCGGCTGCGGTGAAGCAACCTGGTTTACCGTCAACTCGTATTAACAGTCGAACGATTCGATCTTGTCGACTTACAGAACGCGGAGAACTTCCATGAAACAAATCGCCAAGCGCGCGGCTCTGGCCGCGACGACGACCTTGGCGCTGACGGCCTCGCTGACCGCCGTCACGGCGACAGACGCATTCGCGATCGACAAGGTCGACTGCGGCCGGAGCGACTTCGTGCAGGTCACGTGGCACATCGGCGGCGGCGGCTACTCCCCCGATGTGTGCTTCGCCAACGCCGGAGAGACCGGCCTGGGCGGCAGTACGTGGATCGACCGGATCTCGACCGGCAACAACCGCGTCCAGTGGTTCGGGGATGGGGTGTGGCAGCCCGCCGGCGGGATCGACAAGTGGACCGTCATGACCTTCCCGAACCACCCCGGCGGGGTGAAAGCAACCTGGATCAGGATTCTCTGAACCAGCGGTGACATCAGGACGGCGATCCTGCCCGATCGCCGTCCCTGTCACCCCTGGCCCGCGAACCTCAACTCGCTGACGATCAATCGACAGCACGATGCCTCTCGCGCCACTCCCGCGCGCACAGAAGGGGGCAGCCCGCAACAGGCTCTTTCGAGGCGGGCCGGGGCTTGTGGGGCAAGCCCGGCCCTTTGTACGGCGGGTGTCAGGACGCGTTGGCAGTGCCAGGTGCCGAGATTTCCGCGGCGGCAGGCGCGCCGGGGTCAGGGTCGATGATGCTGCCTGGGTAGTTCTTGGCGACAGCCCGCGCCGTCACCGGATTGTGGGTCTGGAAGGCAACCTTGCCCTTGCCGCCATCGAGCACGACGCAGTGCAGGGTGGGGGCCGGCGCGCCTGCTGCGGTGCGGGGCCGGGTCTTGTTGCAGCCGCACCCCATCAGTTGCTCCCCTTGCTGATCTCCCGGACCTCGCGGCCATCGCCGCGCGAGGCCATGGCGTCGGCGGTCGTCCTGTACGGAGTGGGCCCGAACACCCGCTTCCCGGAGGCGTCGACGACCTCGTACTGCTTCTTGTTCTTCTGACAGGCGCACGGCATGGGTCAGTTCCCTTCCTGGGGCTGGGCAGCGGTTGCGGCGATCTCGGCGCGGACGGGTGCGAGTCGCGCGGTGAATTCGTCCAGTTCGGCGCGCGCGGCGGCAGCCCGCTCGGCTTCACGGGCCTTCAGGGCGTCGGCGAACTGGTCGAGGAAAGCGGGCTGGAGGAGCGCGGCGGTGACCTCACCGGCAACGCTCGCGGGCCGGGCTTCGTCGCTGGTGTAGGCGTGCTCGGGTTCCGGCTCTACCGGCGTCTCGAGCGGGTCGCCGGCAGTGGTCTCGTCGATGACTGCGGTGGCCGCGGTGAGGGCGAGGTTCGCACGGTCGACGACCGCAGCAGCGGTGAGCGGCGAGGAATGGCCCGGGACGGGCACGGAGAGGACGGCGCGGAGCTGCCAACGCCCGTCGTCGCCCTGCGTCATGTGGTACGAGGGCTGGCAGGCGGCGAACACGGTGCGGTCCCACGGGGACAGCCACGGGGCGGCGGCACCGGAGAACCACAGGCCGCCCTCATTCATGCCGACCGTGACCACCGCGGCGACGGTGCGGGTGTCGTCGAACTGGCAGACGGCGCTCTCGCATTCGTAGCCGTCGCGGTGGTGGCCGACGTTCATCGTCATCGCGCCCGCCCGGACCTCGGTCCCGTCGTCGAGGCGGAACGTCGCCCGCAGGAAGTGGGACAGGTCGAGGCCGCGCGCGGCGAGCTTCTCGATGGTGACCTTCCGGCCGTGCGCGGCGTGCGGTACGCCGGCCTGCGCAACCCAGCCGTAGGCGCGGCCGTCGACGATGTGGACGCCGCCGCTGCCCGGTGGGAGTTCCTCGGGGGTGGGCTCACGGAACCAGTCGGCGGCCATCGGTTTCCGGCATCACAGTGGTGGGACTCGTCTTCATTCACCGGGGTCACCGGAAGAACGAGGCAGAGATCACCCGACTGCGAGCCGAGGTGACGGCAGCAAAGATCCTCGCGCTTCAGCAAGCCATGCAGCAGGTAGCGGAGCCCGAGCCGGACGAGATGGACGTGGACGACGAGCCGGTCCGCCGGAAGAGACACCTCGCGTTATACCTGGGTGGCCTGAGCGCCGCCTTTACCTGGCTTGGTGGCCGGCTGCGCAGCACGTGGCGGCACCACAGCATCGCGACCGCCTCGGCCATCGTCGTCACCGTCGCAGCGACTGCTGCCGCGGCCTACCACCTCACTGCATGATCCGAGCCGCCAGACGGTGGCAGCGATCCAGGCTGCAACCCCTGCCACTGGCCGTGGCCGTTCCCATGGCCCTGGCCCTGCCTCTGACGGAGCCGCTCCCGGGAATGACCGAGAGGGGCCCCAAGCGGGTCCCCTCTCGCGGACTTGACTGTCTGATTATGCGTCACAAAAGAGCAACAACGCTTTCTCAAGTGGCACGCCGTGCCGCGGGCGACCAACGATGGGAACTCCTGTTTGAACCTGACACGGAGGGGGAGACGTGGTCGACTGTGTCCTGGCGGGAGTGATGGGAGCCGCGCTACTGGCTGTCGTGCTGCTGTTCCAGGGATACCGGAGAAACCGGGCGCTGACTGCGCAACTCCAAGCCGAGATCACCGCACAGAAGATTGAAGCGATTCGACGGACCCGGACCGGCCCCACGCCGGTCCCGTCCGACCCGGACAGCGACAGCCAACTGCCCCGGGGCCGATGCAGACTCACCACCCGTTTTCTGCAAGGCGTTCGCCGAGTCGCCCGGCCGCACCGTGACGCCGCAGGGGCCGCCCTTGCGTCATGGGCAGCGGTCAGTACAGGCGCGACCGTCCAACTGGAGCCGTACACCGGCCCGGCGCTGGACGGCACGGCCAACTTGACACCCGACGACAAGGCACAGAGGCAGCTGTATGAGCGGAAGGCGATCACGCCGGTCTCGACGAGCAGCACGCCGTCAGCCGCCGAGCAGCCAAGCGTCGAGCCCACCGAAGGCGAGACGGGCGAGCAGTACCCCGACGAACAGCCGACTACCGGCCCGATCGACAGCGCCCCGCCGAGCTTGCCGCAGCCTTACCTCACGCTCGTGGAGTAGCTCGACATCGACGGCGGCAGCCTCATGAAGCGGGGCCGCCGCGTGACCACCAGACCCGCGACAAGCGTCGCCCGAGGGAACCGCCTGGGCGAGCAGGCCGCGGGCTTTTTCATGCCCTGCTTCGGGCGAGCAGCGGGCGAGCTGGCGATCTTGAACCGCTCGGACGTCGCTCCGCCGTGGCGGCGCTTTCAGCTCCGTCGCAGGTCAGATCGATTCTCCTCGCGTAGCGAGTGGTGGGGCGGGTGGGACTCGAACCCACGGCCGACGGATTATGAGTCCGCTGCTCTAACCGGCTGAGCTACCGCCCCATAGCGGCGTGTCGCGTACATGTGTGCGCGCCGTCTGCCGCAGCATAGCCGGTCATACGATCTCCCGCTTCGGCTGGTCGGCTTGCCGCGGCCCTTCATGACCTTGAGGACTCCGGCGCGGGCGCCATGGTTCCCCCGGACATGAAAAAGGACCCCGTCGGGGTCCTCGTTCAGCATGCTCCCCCGACTGGACTCGAACCAGTAACCTGCCGGTTAACAGCCGGCTGCTCTGCCAATTGAGCTACGGAGGACCGAGCTCCCCCGACTGGACTCGAACCAGTAACCTGCCGGTTAACAGCCGGCTGCTCTGCCAATTGAGCTACGGAGGAATGCCTCGTTGCATCGAACGTACCTCCCTGGGTATCCGCCAGGGGGCGCCCGCTCGCTGCGACACATACATTAGCGCAAGCAGGGGGGTGCTCCGCCAATCGGTACTCCCCGGCGCCGAAGCCGCACTGGAAGCTACGCATGGGAAGGGTGGTCGTCATGCGCTACCGGCTGACGTTCGTCGCCGGACTCGCCCTCGGTTACGTCCTGGGCACGAGGGCCGGACGCGAGCGATACGAGACGCTGAAGAAGTCCGCTCGGCAGATCGCCCAGAACCCGGCGGTCCGCAACACCGCCGAGACCGCCGCACAGCAGGGGCGGCAGTTCGCGGGCAAGGCCATGCACACGGTGAGCGACAAGGTCGGCGACCGCGTCCCGGAGTCGGTCGCCCACCGCGTCCGCTCCCTCCGCCACCACAACGGCCACGGCGGCGGAGAGGACGACTGGGGCACCAGCGACGCCTAGGTCGTGTCCGCGAAGTCCCGTCGTCCGCCCCCGGCGAGATCGCGCCCACGGCCAAAGCAGGCGCCGCGCTACGGCAGAATTTGAGGCATGGGGATAGTCGCCGGGTTGGACAGCTCGCCCGATTTCACTCGCATCGTCGTCTGCGACACGGACACGGGGGCCGTGCTGAGGCAGGGCTATGCGCCGCACCCGGTGGACACCCCGGAAGGCGGGCCCCGGCCGAGTGACGTCGATCCGCAGGCCTGGCTGCTGTCCCTGGGTGAGGCCGCGGGCGGCGGGCTGCTCGAGGGCGTGCAGGCCATCGGTGTCTCCGCCCAGCAGAACGCGCTGGTCCCCCTGGACGCGCAGGGGGCCACCGTGCGCCCGGCGATGGTCGGCGGTGACAAGCGGGCGCAGGTCGCGGCGGCCGACCTGGTCGACGCGCTCGGCGGGCGGGAGGCGTGGGCGCAGGCGGTGGGATGTGTTCCGCAGGCCGCGCAGCCCGTGACCAAGCTCCGCTGGCTCGCCAAGACCGAGCCGGAGAACGCCCGGCGGACCGCCGTACTGCTCCAGGCGCACGACTGGCTGGTGTGGCAGCTGCTCGGGCGGCCGGTGAGAAGGACCACCGACCGGGGCGGGGCCTCGGGCACCGGGTACTGGTCCGCGGCCACCGGCGGCTACCGGCCCGACCTGGTCGAGCTGGCGCTCGGCCATCAGGCGATGCTGCCGGAGGTGATCGGCCCGTCGTCCGCGGCCGGTACGACACCGGAGGGGCTGCTGATCTCGGCCGGGACCGGCGAGACGATGGCCGCCGCCTTCGGGCTGGGCCTGGGTCTCGGGGACGCCGTGGTCTCCCTCGGGGCCTCCGGGTCGGTGATGGCCGTGCACCCGGAGGCGCTCGTCGACCAGAGCGGGATGATCACCTCCCTCGCCGACGCCACCGGCATGCACCTGCCGGTCGTCACCACGCTGAACGCGGTGCGGACCCTGCGCGGCACCGCGGAACTCCTCGGACTGCCCGACCTGGAGAGCCTGTCCGATCTGGCGATGAAGTCGACGCCGGGATCCCACGGGCTGGTGCTCCTGCCCTACCTGGAGGGCGAGCGGACACCCAGCCTCCCGCACACCGCCGGCACCCTGGCCGGGCTGCGCCGGGAGTCGATGAAGCCCGAGCACCTGGCGCGGGCCGCGTTCGAGGGCATGCTGTGCGGGCTGGCGGACGCGCTGGACGTGCTGCGCGGCCGGGGCGTGGACGTACGGCGGATCTTCCTGCTCGGTTCGGCCGCCGACCTGCCCGCCGTGCAGGCCGCCGCGCCCTCGCTGTTCGGCGCGCAGGTGGTCGTACCGCAGCCCGCCGACTACGCGGCGATCGGCGCCGCCCGGCAGGCCGCCTGGGCGCTCGGCGTCTCGCAGGGCACCCTCGACCCGCGCACCCCGCCGACCTGGCAGGGTGCGGCGGCGCAGGTGCTGGAGCCGGGTGACGAGCTGGCGGTGGGGCAGGCCGTACGACAGCAGTTCGTGTCGGTGCGAGAGCAGACCCATCCCGGGGCGTTCCGCCCGTAACCACCCTGAAAGCGGACAGATCCGTCAGGCCGCCAGGGCCCCGCTGTTGGCTTAATCGGTTGAGGTAACGCGGGTGGAGTGTCCGACGATAGGGGCCAAGGGCAACCGAACGCCCCCTTCGCCGACTCCGAGAGACCTAGCGTGCTCATACGACTTCTTCGGGCCTGTCTCAGGCCTTACAAGAAACCCATAGCCGTACTGGTGCTGCTGCAGTTCCTGCAGACCTGCGCCACCCTCTACCTGCCCACCCTGAACGCCGACATCATCGACAAGGGTGTCGTGAAGGGTGACACCGGTTACATCCTCTCCTTCGGCGCCCTCATGATCGGCATCTCGCTGGCGCAGGTCGTGTGCAACATGGGAGCCGTGTACTACGGCGCCCGGACCGCGGCGGCGCTCGGCCGGGACGTACGGGCCGCCGTCTTCGACCGGGTGCAGTCGTTCTCCGCGCGTGAGGTGGGCCACTTCGGCGCACCCTCCCTCATCACCCGTACGACCAATGACGTACAGCAGGTCCAGATGCTGGCCCTGATGACGTTCACCCTGATGGTGTCGGCGCCCATCATGTGTGTCGGCGGTATCGTGCTCGCGCTCGGGCTGGACGTGCCGCTGTCCGGGGTGCTGGTGGCGGTCGTTCCGGTACTGGGTGTCAGCGTCACGCTGATCGTGCGGCGGCTGCGCCCGCTGTTCCGGTCGATGCAGGTGCGGCTGGACACGGTGAACCGGGTGCTGCGCGAGCAGATCACCGGCAACCGGGTGATCCGCGCCTTCGTCCGGGACGAGTACGAGGAAGGCCGTTTCCGGAAGGCGAACGGCGATCTCACCGAGATGCAGCTCGCCACCGGACGGATGCTCGCCCTGATGTTCCCGATCGTCATGACGGTGGTCAACGTGTCGTCGATCGCGGTCGTGTGGTTCGGCGCGCACCGCATCAACAGCGGCGGGATGGCGATCGGCGACCTGACGGCGTTCCTCGCCTACCTGATGCAGATCGTCATGTCCGTGATGATGGCCACCTTCATGTTCATGATGGTGCCGCGCGCGGAGGTGTGCGCCGAGCGCATCCAGGAGGTCCTGGACACCGACTCCAGCCTGGTGCCGCCGTCGGCGCCCGTCGTGGAGCTGCGCCGGCACGGCCACCTGGAGATCCGTGGGGCGGGCTTCCGCTATCCGGGGGCCGAGGAGCCGGTGCTGAAGGCGGTCGAGCTGGTGGCCCGGCCGGGCGAGACGACCGCCGTGATCGGTTCCACCGGCAGCGGCAAGTCGACACTGCTCGGGCTGGTTCCGCGGCTGTTCGACGCCACCGAGGGCGAGGTGCTCGTGGACGGAGTCAACGTCCAGGAACTCGACGCGAAGCTGCTGGCCAGGACGGTGGGCCTGGTGCCGCAGAAGCCGTACCTGTTCGCGGGCACGGTCGCCACCAATCTGCGCTACGGCAATCCGGACGCCACCGACGAGGAACTGTGGCACGCCCTGGAGGTCGCGCAGGCCAAGGAGTTCGTGTCGAAGCTGGAGGGCGGACTGAACGCGCCGATCGCGCAGGGCGGCACGAACGTCTCCGGCGGCCAGCGCCAGCGCCTCGCCATCGCCCGCACCCTGGTGCAGCGTCCGGAGATCTACCTCTTCGACGACTCCTTCTCCGCGCTCGACTACGCCACCGACGCGGCGCTCCGCAAGGCGCTGTCCCGGGAGACGGCCGAGGCGACCGTGGTGATCGTCGCCCAGCGCGTGGCGACCATCCGGGACGCCGACCGGATCGTGGTCCTGGACGAGGGCCGTGTGGTCGGTACGGGCCGTCACCACGAGCTCATGGCGGACAACGACACCTACCGGGAGATCGTGCTCTCCCAGCTGACGGAAGCGGAGGCCGCCTGATGGCAGGGCCCATGGGACGCATGATGGCCGGGGGCGGCCCCGACCAGCGCTCGATGGACTTCAAGGGATCGGGCAAACGGCTCGTCGCCCGGTTCCGGCCGGAACGGCTCACCATCTGCGCACTGCTGCTGTGCGTCGTCGTCAGCGTCGGGCTCAGCGTGATCGGCCCCAAGATCCTCGGCAGGGCCACCGACCTGGTCTTCGCGGGCATCATCGGACGGCAGATGCCGGCCGGGGTCACCAAGGAGCAGGTGCTCGACTCCATGCGCGCGCGGGGGCAGGGCTCCGTCGCGGACATGCTGAAGGGCACCGACTTCACGCCGGGCAAGGGCATCGACTTCGGCGCCGTCGGGAACGTGCTGCTGTTCGCGCTCGGTACGTTCCTCGTCGCCGGTCTGCTGATGGCGGTGGCGACCCGGCTGGTGAACCGGGCCGTCAACCGCACGATGTACCGGATGCGCGAGGACGTGCAGACGAAGCTGTCCCGGCTGCCGCTGTCGTACTTCGACAAGCGGCAGCGCGGCGAGGTGCTCTCCCGGGCCACCAACGACATCGACAACATCGGCCAGACGCTCCAGCAGTCGATGGGCCAGCTCATCAACTCGCTGCTGACCATCATCGGCGTACTCGTGATGATGTTCTGGGTGTCCTGGCTGCTCGCCCTGGTCGCGCTGGTCACCGTGCCGCTGTCGTTCGTCGTCGCGACCCGGGTCGGCAAGCGGTCGCAGCCGCACTTCGTGCAGCAGTGGCGCTCCACCGGCAAACTGAACGCCCACATCGAGGAGATGTACACCGGGCACACCCTGGTGAAGGTGTTCGGGCGGCAGGACGAGTCGGCCCAGCAGTTCGCCGAGCAGAACGACGCGCTGTACGAGGCCTCGTTCAAGGCGCAGTTCAACAGCGGGGTCATGCAGCCGCTGATGATGTTCGTGTCGAACCTGAACTACGTGCTGGTGGCGGTCGTCGGCGGGCTGCGGGTCGCGTCCGGCGCGCTGTCCATCGGCGACGTGCAGGCCTTCATCCAGTACTCCCGGCAGTTCTCGATGCCGCTGACCCAGGTCGCCTCGATGGCCAACCTGGTGCAGTCGGGCGTCGCCTCGGCCGAGCGGATCTTCGAACTCCTGGACGCGGAGGAGCAGGAGCCGGATCCGGTGGCGGCCGAGAAGCCCGCGGAGCTGCGCGGGCGGGTGGCGCTGGAGAACGTGTCGTTCCGGTACGAGCCCGAGAAGCCGCTGATCGAGGACCTGTCCCTGAAGGTGGAGCCCGGGCAGACGGTCGCGATCGTCGGCCCGACCGGAGCGGGCAAGACCACCCTGGTCAACCTGCTCATGCGGTTCTACGACGTCACCGGCGGGCGCATCACACTCGACGGCGTGGACATCCGGAAGATGTCCCGGGACGAACTGCGCGCCGGAATCGGCATGGTGCTGCAGGACACCTGGCTGTTCGGCGGCACCATCGCGGAGAACATCGCGTACGGGGCGACGCGGGAGGTCACCCGCGGGGAGATCGAGGAAGCGGCGCGGGCGGCCCACGCGGACCGGTTCGTCCGCACCCTCCCCGACGGCTACGACACCGTGATCGACGACGAGGGCAGCGGGGTCAGCGCCGGTGAGAAGCAGCTCATCACCATCGCGCGGGCGTTCCTGTCCGACCCGGTGATCCTGGTGCTCGACGAGGCGACGAGCTCCGTCGACACCCGTACCGAGGTGCTGATCCAGAAGGCCATGGCCAAGCTCGCGCACGGCAGGACGTCCTTCGTGATCGCGCACCGGCTGTCGACCATCCGGGACGCGGACACGATCCTCGTGATGGAGAACGGCTCGATCGTCGAACAGGGCGCCCACGCGGAGCTGCTCGCCGCGGACGGTGCCTATGCGCGGCTGTACAAGGCGCAGTTCGCGCAGGCGGTGGCCGAGGTCGACTGAGCGCGCCGGGGGCCGCTTCCCAGGGCGGCCCCCTCTTCAGTCGAGGTAGCCCCGCAGTTGGTCGGCGAAGGCGTGGTCCCGCAGCTTGTTCAGGGTCTTGGACTCGATCTGCCGGATGCGCTCCCGGGTCACCCCGAAGATGCGCCCGATCTCCTCGAGGGTGCGGGGGCGGCCGTCGGCGAGGCCGTAGCGCAGCTGTACGACCTTGCGCTCGCGCTCGCCGAGCGTGGACAGGACGGCCTCCAGGTGCTCCTTGAGCAGCAGGAACGCGGCCGACTCGACCGGGCTGGCGGCGTCGCCGTCCTCGATCAGGTCACCGAGCGCCACGTCGTCCTCCTCGCCCACCGGGGCGTGCAGGGAGACCGGCTCCTGGGCGAGCCGGAGCACCTCGCCGACCCGCTCGGGCGGCAGGTCGAGGTGGGCGGCGACCTCTTCGGAGGTCGGCTCGTAGCCGCGTTCCTGGAGTATCCGCCGCTGCACCCGCACGACCCGGTTGATGAGCTCGACGACGTGCACGGGGACGCGGATGGTCCGGGCCTGGTCCGCGAGGGCTCGGGACATGGCCTGGCGGATCCACCAGGTGGCGTAGGTGGAGAACTTGTAGCCGCGGGCGTAGTCGAACTTCTCGACGGCCCGGATGAGCCCGAGGTTGCCCTCCTGGACCAGGTCCAGCATGGTCAGGCCGCGGCCGACGTACCGTTTGGCGACGGAGACGACGAGCCGCAGGTTGGCCTCGATGAGCCGGCGCTTGGCCATCCGGCCCATCACGACCAGCCTGTCCAGGTCGAGGGCGAGCTCGCTGTCCAGGTCGGGGGTGCTGGCGAGCTTCTCCTCGGCGAACAGTCCGGCCTCGACCCGGCGGGCCAGCTCGACCTCCTCTGCCGCGGTGAGCAGCGGGATCCGGCCGATCTCGCGCAGGTACTGACGGAACAGGTCCGAGGAGGGGCCGCTGGTGTCGGCGCGGGCGGCTGCCGCCGGGGCTTCGGCGGGGTCGGCGGGGTCGGCGACCTCCACGGGGTCGGCGGGCTCGGCGACCTCGGCGGGGTCGCCGGTGAGCGCCTCGACGGGCGGCTCCGCCGGCTCGGCCGCGTCCTCCGGCTCCGTCTCCGGGTGGTGCGCGGCACGGCCCTGTGACGGAACCATCGCGAAGACCCCGCTCTCGGTGTCCGGCTCGTCCGTCGTGGCGCTGTCGGTCTGTGTGAGGGTCTGGGTCTGCACGGGGGGCGACCTCCAGGTGATCGCTGCTGAGCGGAACCGCGGGTGGGGTGCGATCCGTGGGGGGACGGATCGGCCGCGCTCCGAGGACTCAGGCACCGCACCCCAGTGTGGGGGAAGACACATCGCCGCCACGAGGGGCGTGCGGTGACTTTTTGCCTTCGCGGCGTGACTGGATGGTTACTCGGCCCGTTCGACCACGACCGGTGGCCACGCGGTGGAGCCGCCCGAGGGGGCTCCACCGCGTGGCCGGGCAGGCCGGCCGCTACTCGTGAGCGCTGATCACACCGCCGGCGCTGAGCACGATGTACACGCCGTTGGCGTCGAGCCCGGCGTCGTGCTGGTTCGCCTCCAGCGTGGCGTACACCGAGCCGTCGTAGCCGAGGATCTGCGCGCGGTACCGAAGGTCGCCGATTTTGGTGACCTTGGCCTTCCAACCCCCCGCGAGCCTGAAGGTGCCCGGTCCGGTGTGCCCGCCGCCCATCCAGGAGTGGACCTCACCGCCCAGCGTGAGCACGACGAACATGTCGTTGGCGTCGAGCCCGGCGTCGTACCGGCCGGTCTCCAGCGTGGCCAGGACCTGGCCGCTGTTGACGATCTTGGCGCGGTAGTGCTGGGGACCGAGCTTGTAGATCTCGGCCGTGCTGCCGTCCGGCAGGGGCTGGGTGCGGACCGGGGACGCCGCCTTGGCCGCCGCGGCCGACGCGGTGGTGTGGTACGCGGCGAGCGCGTCGGCCTGTGCCCCGCCCCCGCTCTGGCCGGCGGTCAACGCGAACGCCGCGGCGGCGGCGACGGCCACCAGGGCGGCGGAACGGACGGTACGGCGAGCACGGTGAGTGGTCATCATCGAAGTCCCCCATCGGATGTCGGAATGTGGCACCGCCGCCTGCTCCCCCCCGGGGGCGAACGGCCGGGCCTGCTGTTTCCTGCACCCCATGAGATGGCGCCCGGACGGCGGTTGTTCACCGGTTTCTGTCCGCACTTGGTAACAGGGGAACCGGGCGACGCCGCCCTCTCAGAGCGCCGCCGCCCCCTGCACGCGCAGCGCCTGGCCGTACTGCTGCAGCACCCACAACTCGTTCTGCACGGCCGCCAGGTGGGCCGGGTCGCCGCCCGTGCTCAGGCGGGCGAGGGTGCTCTGGATGTCCTGGATACGGCGGTCCACGGCGCGGCGACGGACCCAGACCAGCTGCTCGCCGGCGTAGGCCTCGTCGACCGTGCGCCGCATGATCGCTTCCACGGCCAGCTCGGTGACCATCGCGCGGACCGCGTCGTCGGGGGCCGCCTCGCGGACGCGGACCAGGTACTCCTGGGGGTCCTGCGTGCCGTACTCGGCGCCGCCCGCCTCCATGATCGCCTGGCGTACGGCCGCGTAGGGCGGGGCGGTGAACTCGTCGATCCCGTACGCGTCGAAGGCCGGGGAGACCAGTTCGGGGCGCTGCAGGGCGAGTTTCAGCAGCTCGCGCTCCGTGGCGTACACCGGGTTGCGCAGGTTCAGCGCGGGGCCGGAGACCGCGGGACGGGGAGCCTGGGCCGCGTACTGCTGCTGGGGGCCGCGCGTCGGCGCCGGGCCCCGGCCGCCGCGGTCACGTGCCCAACGGGCCAGCTGGGCCACCCGCTTGACCACGAACTGGGTGTCGAGGATGCCGAGCATCCCGGCGAGCTCCACGGCGACCTCGTGCTGGGCGCCGCTGTTCTTGATGCGGGCGACGATCGGAGCGGCCTCGTCCAGTGCGGCGGCCCGCCCCGCCGGGGTGTTCAGGTCATAGCGGGTCACGATCTGGCGCAGCGCGAACTCGAAGAGCGGGGTGCGCGGTTCGACCAGGTCCGCCACCGCCTCGTCGCCCTTGGCCAGGCGCAGGTCGCAGGGGTCCATGCCGTCCGGTGCGATCGCGATGTAGGTCTCGGCGGCGAACTTCTGGTCGTCCTCGAAGGCTCGCAGGGCCGCCTTCTGCCCGGCCGCGTCGCCGTCGAAGGTGAAGATCACCCGGGCGGAGCCGTTGTCCATCAGCAGGCGCCGCAGGATCTTGATGTGGTCGCCGCCGAAGGCCGTGCCGCACGTGGCGATCGCCGTCCGCACCCCGGCCAGGTGGCAGGCCATGACGTCGGTGTAGCCCTCGACGACCACCGCGCGGGAGGTCTTGGCGATCTCCTTCTTCGCCAGGTCGATGCCGTACAGCACCTGTGACTTCTTGTAGATCGCCGTGTCGGGCGTGTTGAGGTACTTGGGTCCGTTGTCGGCCTCGTACAGCTTGCGGGCGCCGAAGCCGACCACCTCGCCGCCGATGTCCCGGATGGGCCACATCAGGCGGCCCCGGAAGCGGTCGATGGGGCCGCGGCGGCCCTCCTGGGCGAGACCGGAGAGGAGCAGTTCCTTGTCGGTGAACCCCTTGCCGCGCAGATGGCGGGTGAGGTGGTCCCAGCCCTGGGGGCTGTAGCCGACGCCGAAGTGGACGGCGGCGGCCTGGTCGAAGCCGCGCTCGGCCAGGAAGACCCGGCCGGTCTCGGCCTCGGGGCTGGTGGCGAGCTGTTCCGCGTACCACTGGGCGGCGATCTTGTGGGCCTCGACCAGGCGGATCCGCTCGCCGCGCTGGTGGGACGGGTTGTAGCCGCCCTCCTCGTAGCGCAGGGTGATGCCGGCCTGGGCGGCGAGCCGCTCCACCGCCTCCGAGAAGGAGAGGTGGTCGACCTTCATCACGAACGTGATGGTGTCGCCGCCCTCCTGGCAGCCGAAGCAGTGGAAGAGTCCCTTGCTGGGGCTGACCTGGAAGGACGGCGACTTCTCGTCGTGGAACGGGCACAGGCCCTTGAGGTTCCCGCCCCCCGCGCCCCGCAGCTGGAGGTACTCGGACACGACGGAGTCGATCGGGACGGCGTCCCGTACCGCCTTCACGTCCTCGTCGTTGATCCGTCCTGCCACGTGGCGATTCTACGGGGACGGGTGTCGGCGGACCGACAGTCCCGTTGCTCAGGAGGCGAGGCTCGCGAGCGGCACGTGCGGGTCGGCCAGGGCCTCGGTGTCCACCTGGGCCTTGGACCGGATCAGCTGCTGGACGGTGTCTGTGACATCCCACACGTTCACGTTCATCCCGGCCAGGACACGGCCGTCCTTCACCCAGAACGCGATGAACTCCCGCTTGCCGGCGTCGCCCCGGATGACCACCTGGTCGTAGGTCCCCGGCGGCGCCCATCCGCTGTACTCCATGCCCAGGTCGTACTGGTCGGTGAAGAAGTAGGGCACGCGCTCGTAGGTGACGTCCTGGCCGAGCATGGCGCGGGCCGCGGCCGGGCCGCCGTTCAGGGCGTTGGCCCAGTGCTCCACCCGGAGACTGGTGTCGAAGAGGGGCAGCGGGAAGGCGGCGACGTCACCGGCCGCGAAGATGTCGGGGTCGGAGGTGCGCAGCCGTTCGTCGACCACGACCCCGCCGCCGTGCGCCCGGTCGGCCAGCTCCAGGCCCGCCGCCTCCGCCAGGCCGGTGCGCGGAGCCGCGCCGATCGCCGCGAGGACGTCGTGCGCCGGGTGCTCCTCGCCGTCGTCGGTACGGGCGGCCAGCACCATGCCGTCCTGGCCGACGATCTCGGTGAGCCGGGCCCCGAAGTGGAAGCGGACCCCGTGCTCGCGGTGCAGCTCGGCGAAGACGTTGCCGAGCTCGGGGCCGAGGACGTTGTGCAGCGGGGTCGGGTTGTGCTCGATGACGGTGACCTCGGCGCCGTACTGGCGGGCCGCCGCGGCCACCTCCAGGCCGATCCAGCCGGCGCCCGCGATCACGATGTGCCCGTTGTCCCGGCCGAGGGCGGCGAGCACGCCCTTGAGCCGTTCGGCGTGGGCGAGCCGGCGCAGGTGGTGGACGCCTGCGAGGTCGGTGCCGGGGATGTCAAGGCGGCGAGGCTCCGCGCCGGTGGCGAGAAGCAGCTTGTCGTAGTGCACGAGGGTGCCGTCGTCACCGAAGCGGACGGTTTTCGCCACGCGGTCGATCCGGTCGACGGTCTGGCCGAGGTGCAGCTCGATGTCGTTCTGCGCGTACCAGGCGGGTTCGTGCACGAAGACGCTGTCGCGTTCCTCTCTGCCCAGCAGGTAGCCCTTGGACAGCGGCGGGCGTTCGTACGGGTGGTCGCGTTCGTCGCAGATCAGTATCACCCGGCCGGTGAAGCCCTCCGCCCGGAGCGTCTCCGCCGCCTTGGCGCCGGCCAGTCCTCCTCCGACGATGACGAACGTCTGGTCCGCGTCGACCACTTGATGCCTCCTCGTAAAGATGCCGCCACAGGGGAGCGTCCCGCACTGAGCGTGATGCGGGAAGGGGGAGTGACCCGATCAGGCCACGGAGGGTCACATTTTTCTCACCCCTGCCCCTTCAGTCTCGCGTGCAACGAGCGGGCGGAGGCGTCGGTGAGCGATGCGATCTGGTCGACGATCACCCGCTTGCGGGCACGGTCGTCGCCTGCCGCGTCGAACAGCGAGCGGAACTGCGGGTCCAGACCGTCGGGCGCGCGGGCGGTGAGCGCCTCGGCCAGTTCGGCGACGACGATCCGCTGGTCGGCGCGGAGGCGCTCCTGTTCGGCCCGGCGCATCACGTACTGGTCGGCGACCGCCTTGAGGACCGCGCACTCCATGCGGGTGGCGCGCGGTACGACGAGTTCGGCGTCGTACCGGGTGAGGCGGCCACCGCCTCCCCCAGTGCCCGAACGGCCTGGGTGGTACCCCCATGCGTCCCGGGTGGCGCCCTCGGCGGCCAGGCAGAACCGGCCGATGAGCTGGCTGGTGGCGTCCTTCAGCCGGGCCTGGGCGACCGCCGTGCCGTCGTATCCGTGCGGCCACCACTCCTGGGCCAGCAGCCGGTCGAGGGCCTCGTCGAGTTCGGCGTGGTCGGTGCCGGCGGGAACGTACCGGCCGACGGCGACCGCGAAGACCGCCCGCCGTTCCGGTCCGGCGTGCAGACAGGCCGGGTCGATGTGCCCGGCGTGCAATCCGTCCTCGACGTCGTGCACCGAGTACGCCACGTCGTCCGCCCAGTCCATGACCTGGGCCTCGAAGCAGGTGCGCGTGCCGGGGGCGTCCCCCCGCACCCAGTCGAAGACCGGCCGGTCGTCCTCGTACACCCCGAACTTGCCGGACCGCGGATCGGTGGGGTGGGCGCCGCGCGGCCAGGGGTACTTGGTGGCGGCGTCCAGGGCGGCGCGGGTGAGGTTGAGGCCGACGGAGCCCTCGGCGGTGAAGCGCTTGGGCTCGATGCGGGTGAGGAGTCTGAGGGACTGTGCGTTGCCCTCGAAACCGCCGCAGTCCTCGGCGAACTCGTTGAGGGCCTGTTCGCCGTTGTGGCCGAAGGGCGGGTGGCCGAGGTCGTGGGAGAGACAGGCGGCCTCGACGAGGTCGGGGTCGCAGCCGAGGGCGGCGCCGAGTTCCCGGCCGACCTGGGCGCACTCCAGGGAGTGGGTCAGCCGGGTGCGGGGACTGGCGTCCCAGGCGGCCTGGTTGGGCTCGCCGGGGGTGACGACCTGCGTCTTGCCGGCCAGGCGACGCAGTGCCGCGCTGTGCAGGATGCGGGCGCGGTCTCGCTGGAAGGCTGTGCGGCCGGGGCGTTTGTCGGGCTCGGGGGCCCATCGTTCCACTGACGCCGGGTCGTAGCCGGGTACGGTGCCTTTACCTGCGGTGCGGGTACCTGCGGTGCCTTCCATGGTTCGACAGTACGGGGCGGCGGTGACAATCCGGGGTTGCGGGGCGCCTACTTGCCTGCCGAGTTTCGTTGTATGGCGGGTGCGGGTGTCTTGTGGCTTGTCGCGCAGTTCCCCGCGCCCCTCAGGGGTCCTTGCACTATGAGCGCCCGATGAGGTCGCGTGGTCCGGTGCCGTGCATCGCAAGGCGCCGGAGAGCCCTCGATGGGGGTCCCCCCGCT
>NZ_JBSFIK010000025.1:0-104650 GCF_053597535.1 Streptomyces sp. NPDC001348
AGCGGGGGGACCCCCATCGAGGGCTCTCCGGCGCCTTGCGATGCACGGCACCGGACCACGCGACCTCATCGGGCGCTCATAGTGCAAGGACCCCTAAGCCGTGCCGCGCAGTGCGCCCCAGGTCTCACGGCCCACGACGCCGTCGGCGCCCAGTCCCTTGTCGCTCTGGAACTCCCGCACCGCGGCCTCGGTTCCGGAGCCGAAGTCACCGTCGACGCCGGTGCTTCCCACGTCGTATCCGCGCTTCGTCAGCATGCACTGCACCTGTAACACGCGTTTGCCGCTGTTCCCCGCGCGGGTCCGTCCGTTGCCGTGGTAGTACGTGCAGTCGGAGATCCACGGCGGAGTCGCCGGCCCGGAGTGCGTGGCGCTCGTGGACGAAGCGGTGCCGGCCGAAGCCGCAGGGCCGGCGGTGGAGCCGGAGTGATCGGCCCGTCGGACGTCGTCCGTGGACCTGGGCACAGCGGGACGTGAGGTGTGTACGCCGGTGCCGACGGCGTCGCCCGCGCCCTTCCCGGCCCCGGAGGGGCCGGACGTCCCGTCCGCGGCCTCCGACACCGGGGCTGTGGTGTCCGGGGGAGAGGCGCCCACCTCGGTCGTCCCGCCGGTTGCGGTGGGCGGCGCGCCCGCGGTCGTGTCGTGACGCGGGAGGAGAAGGACTCCCGCCGCCACCGCGCAGAGTACGGCGGCCGCGGCGACGGTCAGCAGCGGTTTCCTCCGTGCCCACGTCCGGGCCCTCGGTGCCTGCTCCGCCGGCGTGGCAGCGGAAGGACCTCCCCGCTCCTCGGGTTCCGGCGAACCGGAGGGAGCGGCCCGCGGAAGACTCCGTAACGCCTCGAACGCGCGCAGGCGGGCCAGCACTCTGCCGTGCAGCGGCTCGGGCCAGCCGTCCGGCGCGCGCCCCCTGGCCGCCTCGACGAGTTGCCGCGGGGTGGGCCGCCGCCCGGGCTCCTTGGCCAGGCACGCGGACAGCAGGGAACCGAGCGCCGGATCCGCCTCGGCGATCGCACCGATCAGCTCGGGGTTCGGCTCCTCGAACGCCACCCGGTGCATCACGTCCACACCGGTGCCGTCACCGAAGGGAGCGTGTCCCGTGGCCGCGTAGACCAGCGTGCCGGCCAGTGAGAACACGTCCGCCGCCGTGTCGCACCGGCCCTCCCTCAGATGTTCCGGCGACATGTAGGCGGGAGTGCCCACCCGGTTGCCCGTGCCGGTGATCGCGCTCGCGTCGGCGGCCTTCGAGATGCCGAAGTCGATCACGTGTGCGCCCCGCACCGACAGCAGCACGTTGGACGGCTTGAGATCCCGGTGCACGATCCCCGCGGCGGACAGATCGGCGAGCGCCTGGCCCAACTGCGCGGCCAGGCGCCAGACCGCGGCCGTCTCCAGGGCGCCGACCTCGCGTACGGCGACCGCCAGATCGAGCCCCGGCAGGTACTCGGTGGCCATCCACAGCATTTCGTCCTGAAAACCCGTGCCGCACAACCTCGATGTGTGCGGCGTACGGAGCCGGGCGTGCACCGACGCCTCACGCTCGAACCGGCGCCGGAACCTGGGGTCCTCCGCGTACTCCGGCCTGATCACCTTCACGGCGACCAGGCCGGGACCGTCGTCCGCGGGGCGGGCCAGGTAGACCCGTCCCATGCCGCCGCTGCCCAGCAGTCCCAGCGGGACGTAGGGGCCGACGCTGCCGGGGTCGCCGGGCCGCAGAGGTGAGGCACCGGTCTGCCGCAACGCCGCGGCCTCGTTCGGTGATGAGACCGGTGGCAACGGCGGCTGTTCGGACAACGCATCCCCCGAAGTGCTATTCGACGTACGTCAGTTCGTAACCAAGAGGGGACGAGGCTAACGCAGCCCGGACGCACGTTCAGGGAATCGCCGACTTCCGCCGGGCGCGAACAGCGGTTGTCAGCAGTCGTTCTGCGCGGTGCGGCCGCCGAAGCGGTCGCCGAGCCAGGAGACGACGTCGCCGATGGCCTGGTTGTCGGTGAGGAGATGGTCGCCGAGGTAGGTCCGCCAGGTGGTGGGGATGCCGGCGGCGCAGTAGGCGGCGCGGGTGGCGTCCTCCGTGGCGGTGGGGATCACCTCGTCGAGCAGGCCGCGGTACTGCAGCACCGGGAAGGAGACGCGGTAGCGGGCCGGTGAGGAGGTGGAGCCCACGTCCGCGCCGAGCCGTTGGGCGTCGAGGACCTGACCCCAGGTGCGGCCGTCGGTGCCGCGCTGCTGGTAGAGCTGGTCGAGGCTGAGCCGGTCGGTGGTGAAGTCGCTGATGTGCTTGCCCGCGAGCGTGGTCGTGGTGCCGACCAGGCACACGGACGACGCGGTCCTGACGGAGTCGCGGCCCTGGTCGTTGAGCAGGGAGTCGAAGGGCAGCGCCGGGTAGGCGGTGTGGATGCCGACGGCCGCGTCGGCGAGGAAGCCGACGAAGGCGCTGCCGTCCAGTGAGGCGGCCACGGTCTTCAGATCGCCGGGGACACCGCCGGAGGCGTCCCCCACGACGTTGAGTTCGGGCGCGTAGCCGGCGGCGAGCTGGGCCGCCCAGAGACTGGCCGCGCCGCCCTCGGAGTAGCCCCACAGGCCGATGCGGGTCCGCGGCGAAAGACCGCTGCCCGGCACGGCGGTGGCGGCGCGGGCCATGTCGAGCAGGGCGTGACCGGCGTCGGTTCCGGACATGTACCGGTGCGTCTGCCCGTCGAGGTAGCCGGGGCCGTCCGTGGCGGCGACGGCATAGCCCGCCTTGAGCAGGGCCGCGATGTTGTCGCCCTCGTACTCGTCCTGGAAGGCGCCGGCGAGCTGCTTGGAGAACGCGCACTGGGAGCCCAGTCCGAGCGTGCCCGGGTTGAAGGCGACCACGGGTCGCGTGCCGGGACCCGTCCAGGTGGCTGCCGGTACGGCCACGGTGCCCGAGACGGCGGTGGGGCGCCCCTGGTTGTCGGTGGAGCTGTAGCGCACCTTCCAGGCCGACATGGGGATGCCGCCGGGTACCTGGGAGAGGGTGACCGGACGGCACGCCAGGACCGTTCCCGGTGTGGACGGCACGGTGGTGGGAGGGGTGTAGATGTCCTTGTCGGAGGCGGCGCAGGCGGACACCGCGACCGGCTGCCCGGTGGCGGCGGCGGACTGCGACACCAGCGCACCGGTGAGCAGGACGGCGGTCGTCAAGGCAGTGAGCAGGGGGGATCTCTTCATCGCTGAGGCGCATCCCTTTCGCGGAGGGCGGTGTGTGCTGGGGCCTTCCGACGCTAGGACGCGCCCGACTTGACCAATAGTCAGCAGACGCGCACCTTTGCCGCCCGCGCTGTGCCCTCGGGAAAAACCGTCGCCGCGCTCTTGCGTGAAGTGATGGCGAAAGCCCGTTGATTCGTAAACAGATGAAAACTGAATCAGTGGCAGGGGCCGGGCTTCGTGGTGCCTTTCGGGTATTTCGGCTTTTGGGTACGAGTGTCCGCCATTAGAGTGGTCATATGGACACAAAAACCTTGTATTACACGGTCGAAAGCGGTGACACCCTCTCCAGGATCGCGGCCAGATTCCATGTGACGCTGGCCCAGCTCCTGGAGTGGAACCCCGAGATCACCAACCCGGACGTCATCCGTGCCGGGCAGCGGCTCCGGGTGTCGTCACCGGACTCGCAACCGCCTCCGGACGGGCAGTACGTGCCCTTCCCGGGCAAGGACTTCTTCCAGCCCTGGAGGGCCGACCCGATCATCGAGGCCATGGCCGTCCGGCTCATCGATGTGGGCTGCTCCGCGTACGGAGGGGACGGGCCCGACTACCGGTGGGACGACGAGGACCGGGAATCGTACGCCAGATGGCAACGGCAACTCGGTTTCAGCGGCCCGGACGCCGACGGCATTCCGGGCAAGTTCACCTGGGACAAACTCCACGTGCCAGCGTACGCGACCGGGAGCGACGAGTAACATCCGTCAGCCCGTCGCCCCTTCCGTGCCCGCCGGCGGTTTGCCGCCGCTCCGGTTCACGGCAGGGGCCGACGGGCCACGCACCGCGTCGAGCACCATCTGGCCGCGCTGGTCGACGAATTTGGTGAACAGTTCCTGTGAATAGCCGAACACGATCGCCCAGGCGATGATCTGAGCGGAAGTGTCCAGCGCGCTGAGTCCGGGCACGAACCCACCCCGCATCAGCAGCAGTCCGCCCACCGCGGTCAGCGCCCCGGCGGGGAGTTTCAGCGCTGCGAGGGCGACGGGGATCGGGTACGGGGTGGAAGTTCCCCTGATCTTCCGCAGGGACGAGGCGGACGCCAGGCTCGCCGCCACGAGTCCCACGGTTTCCACCGCGATGTAGTCGCCCCGGGTGGCGACCTGCCCGAAGCTCACGTCGAGGTCCGTGGACGACGGCGCGGGATCGCTGCCCAGGGGACACACGACGGTGTAGCCGACCGCAGGCGGCTGCCCGGACCCGCCCGTCGTGCCGGAGGTGCTCGTGCCGGGCCTCGGGCTGAAGCACAGCGGCACCGCCATCGGCCACACCGCCGTGATCACGCACACGGTCACCGCGAGCGCGAAGAGACCTCCGGTGACGGCCCAGACGATGCGGACGAAACTGCCGGCCCGCAGGTTCTCCCGGAGGGCCGCCTCGTTCGCCGCCTCCAGCGCCTGGATGAGCCGTACGACACCCTGCCGTGTGAGCGGCTTGCCCCGGGGCAGGGCCTCCACCACCGCACGCCGCTCGTCGTCCCTGGCCAGGTGCTCGCGGATCACCGCGCGCAGCCCGGGTACGTACGGGTCGATGGCCTGCGGGGACGACGTGAAGGACTTGATCCACAGCAGTCGTGCGGTCTCGAGGTGGATGCGCGCGGCCGTGACGTGCGAACCCAACGGGGCTCTGCGGTGCTCGCCGAAACTGAGCAGCTTCCCGGCCGACTCCAGTTCCGCCGCGGCGGCCCGAAGCATCACCTTCGCCTCGTCGGTGGTGTCCGGAGCCGCCTGCCTCGCGGCCAGCAGCGCCTCGAGTGTGCGCAGTTCGGCCCGTGCCTGCTCGCTGAGCTCCCACGACCGGCGTTCGCGGTACCACTCGCTGAGGCGACCGGGAACCAGTCTGGACGTCGAAGCACTCATGACAGAGGGATTGCCTGCCGGCGGCGCGACCTGTCACCCGCTTACTCCAGGCGGCGCAGCGCATTACCGCGACGGTCGGCGGAAAGAGGCGGGCCCGGCGCCGTCCCCGGCGCCGGGCCGCGTCACGGGACCGGTCAGTCCGTGCCGAACTCCATGGCGGCGCGGTCCAGCATCTCGTCCTCCTCGGAGACCTCGCCGCGGGAGGCGATGGCCTCCGCGCCACCCTCGGGCATGCTGCCGATCAGACCGGTCGCGGCGGCCTGGGCGGCACCGATGGCGGGACCCGTGGTGCCGATCAGGCCCAGCCCCGCGTACTGCTCCAGCTTGGCGCGGGAGTCGGCGATGTCGAGGTTGCGCATGGTGAGCTGGCCGATCCGGTCCGTCGGGCCGAACGCCGAGTCCTCGGTGCGCTCCATCGACAGCTTGTCCGGGTGGTAGCTGAACGCCGGGCCGGTGGTGTCGAGGATCGAGTAGTCCTCGCCGCGCCGCAGCCGCAGTGTCACCTCGCCGGTGATCGCCGCGCCGACCCAGCGCTGCAGCGACTCGCGCACCATCAGCGCCTGCGGGTCCAGCCAGCGGCCCTCGTACATCAGCCGGCCCAGACGCCGTCCCTCGTTGTGGTACTGGGCGACGGTGTCCTCGTTGTGGATCGCGTTGACCAGCCGCTCGTAGGCGGCGTGCAGCAGCGCCATGCCGGGCGCCTCGTAGATGCCGCGGCTCTTGGCCTCGATGATCCGGTTCTCGATCTGGTCGGACATGCCGAGACCGTGGCGGCCGCCGATGGCGTTGGCCTCCATCACCAGCTCGACGGCGGAGCCGAACTCCTTGCCGTTGACGGTGACCGGACGGCCCTGGTCGAAGCCGATCGTCACGTCCTCCGTGGCGATCTCGACCTCGGGGTCCCAGAAGCGCACGCCCATGATCGGCTCGACGGTCTCGATGCCGGTGTCCAGGTGCTCCAGCGTCTTCGCCTCATGGGTGGCGCCCCAGATGTTGGCGTCCGTCGAGTACGCCTTCTCCGTGCTGTCCCGGTAGGGCAGCCCGTGGGCGAGGAGCCACTCGGACATCTCCTTGCGGCCGCCCAGCTCCGTCACGAAGTTCGCGTCCAGCCAGGGCTTGTAGATCCGCAGGTGCGGGTTGGCGAGCAGGCCGTAGCGGTAGAACCGCTCGATGTCGTTGCCCTTGAAGGTCGAGCCGTCACCCCAGATCTGCACGTCGTCCTCGAGCATGGCCCGCACCAGGAGGGTGCCGGTGACGGCGCGGCCGAGCGGGGTGGTGTTGAAGTACGCCCGCCCGCCCGAGCGGATGTGGAACGCGCCGCAGGCGAGCGCGGCCAGGCCCTCCTCGACCAGCGCCGCACGGCAGTCGACCAGGCGCGCGATCTGGGCACCGTAGGTCTTCGCGCGGCCGGGCACCGAGGCGATGTCGGGCTCGTCGTACTGGCCGATGTCGGCGGTGTACGTGCACGGGATGGCGCCCTTGTCGCGCATCCACGCGACCGCGACCGAGGTGTCGAGGCCGCCCGAGAAGGCGATGCCGACGCGCTCGCCGGCGGGCAGGGAGGTGAGGACCTTGGACATAGGAAGATTATGCATGGAGACGTATGGTCATGCAAAGCCTGGATCTGTGGTTCACTCCGCGTAATGACCCGGTGGCTCATCGGCCGGCCGGTCCGGGCGCGCGCCGATCGCCGTGCGACGCTCCGGCGGCCACCGTGTCGTCGTCGGTCGCGTGACGGCGACCGGGGGTGCGGCTCGCACCCGGTGCCTGCCGGTATCTGCGGGGCATGGCGACTCCGGGACGTCCGGCGGGCTGCGAGCTCGAACTGTTGCGGTGTCGCCGCACCGTGGTGAACGGATGCCTCCGCGGCCCCACCGGGTGGCACCGCCTTGCGTGCGGCGCGCGCGGTGCGAGAGTGGCTGCATGTGCGGTCGATATGTGTCCACGCGCAGCCCGCAGGACCTGGTGCGGCTGTTCCACGTCACCGACTGGCGCGCCGAGGAGAGGCTCGCGCCGAGCTGGAACGTCGCCCCCACCGACGATGTGTGGGCCGTGCTCGAGCGCACCCCGCGCGACCGTGGCGAGGGCGCTCCGGCGGAGCGGGAGTTGCGGCCGCTGCGCTGGGGCCTGGTGCCGTCATGGGCCAAGGAGCGTGCCATCGGTGCGCGGATGATCAACGCGCGGGTGGAGACCGTGCACGAGAAGCCGGCTTTCCGCCGCGCCTTCCTCCGGCACCGCTGTCTGCTCCCCGCCGACGGCTTCTACGAGTGGGAGCAGGTCAGGGATCCGGCCACGGGCAGGACGCGCAAGCAGCCGTACTTCATCCACCCCGAGGGCGACAGCGTGTTGGCGCTCGCCGGCCTGTACGCGTACTGGCGCGACCCGGCCGTGAAGCAGGACGACGACCCTGCCGCCTGGCTGATGACCTGCACCATCATCACCACCGAGGCCACCGACGCGGTCGGCCGCGTCCACCCGCGCATGCCGCTCGCACTCGCCGAGGCCCACTACGACGCCTGGCTCGACCCCGGCCACCAGGAGCCCGGCCGACTGCGCACCCTCCTGATCCGGCCGGCCGACGGCCGGCTGCACGCGCGGCCGGTCGCCACGGCCGTCAACGACGTCCGCAACAACGGGCCGCAGCTCCTCGACGAGCTCGACGAGCATTGACATGTTCACGCAGCACCCTTATGGTCCAGGCCAATCCGTCCGTATTCGGAACGGTGTTCTCATATCTGAACAGAATCTCAGAACGATTCTGCGCGGATTCCTGCAGGGAAGAGGTCATCGGATGCCACGGACCAGAACCGCACTGCTCGGCGTTCTCGCCCTCCTGACCGGCCTGCTGAGCCTTCAGTGGTCCGGCCCGGCCGCACGGGCGACGGCCGCACCGGCCGCCTTCACCCACCCCGGTGTACTGGTCAGCCGGGCCCAGCTCGACTACGCCCGGTCCAAGGTGCAGGCAGGCCTGCAGCCCTGGAAGGGCGCGTACGACAACATGATGGCCAGCTCCTACGCCTCACTGTCGCGTACCGCCAAGCCCCGGGCCGTCGTGGAGTGCGGCTCGTCGTCCAACCCCAACCACGGCTGCACCGAAGAGCGTCAGGACGCCATAGCGGCCTATACCGACGCGCTCGCCTGGTACTTCACCAGGGACAGCAGGTACGCCAGGAAGTCGATCGAGATCATGGACGCCTGGTCCGCCACCATCACCGACCACACCAACAGCAACGCCCCGCTGCAGACCGGCTGGGCCGGATCCACCTGGCCGCGCGCCGCCGAGATCATCAAGTACACCTATGACGGCGGCTGGCCGAACGCCGGCCGCTTCGCGACCATGCTGCGCGACGTGTACCTCCCTGAGGTGATCAAGGGTGCGGCGACCAAGAACGGCAACTGGGAACTGGTCATGACCGAGGCCGCGATCGGCATCTCGGTCTTCATCGAGGACCGCGCCGACTACGGCAAAGCGGTCAGCACCTACCTCGCCCGCGTTCCGGCGTACGTCTACCTGGCCGGCGACGGCGACCTGCCCGCGCCGCCCGCGAACAGCAGCATCGACACCGGCGCCGAGATCATCAAGTACTGGCAGGGCCAGAGCACCTTCACCGACGGCCTGGCGCAGGAGACCTGCCGCGACTTCGGGCACACCGGCTGGGGCATCGCCTCCATCGCGGACATCGCGGAGACCAGCCGCATCCAGGGACAGGACCTCTACCCGAAGATCCAGGAGCGGCTGCGCTACGCCCTGGGCTTCCACACCTCGTACGAGAACGGCACCGCCGTGCCGTCCTGGCTGTGCGGCGGCTCGGTCAGGACGGGGCTCGGCCGGGTCACCGAGGTCGGCTACAACGCCCTCCACAACCGGCTCGGCATCAGCATGTCCAGCACCCAGAAGTACACCGAGTCGCACCGGCCGTCCGGCACGGACAACTACTTCAACGCCTGGACCACGCTGACGCACGCGGACAACCGCGCCTGAGCGCCGCCGGCCCGTCAGTCCCGGACGTGCCAGACGAACACCTCGGTGCTCGGCCGGCGCTCGCGGTGCCCGAGAACAATGTCTCGTCCCACTCCCGGCCTGCCGTCAAGCCGGCCCACCGCCCTCAGGGATACCCGCAACCGACCGACCGCCCATGATGACACGGCGTGACGAACGGCTGCGCGCCGTCAGGGCCTCGGGGTCCGTCCTTCTCCGCGCAGCTGCTCGATGGCCTCCATGACGTGTTTGCGGTGGGCGTGAGTGCGTTCGTACTCATCGATCAGCGCCAGCTCCGCCTCGGACAGTTCGGGCAGCCGCCGCTGGATCTGCTCGGTGCTGAGCTGACTGAACCCGTGAATCGGCAGCTCGTCCTCCCGGATCTCCGCGGCGACGACGGGTGCGGCGTCCGCGCCGCTCCCGGGCATCCTCCGCACCGCGTTCCCGGCCGCGCCCGTGGCCTGCCGCCCGCCGCGCCGGCCGGCCTCGAGGGTCCGGTCGAAAGCCGTGCGCAGCGTCCGGGCCGTGGCCTCGGCCAGGCCGCCGTCGCGGCTCCCGCCCGGCTGGGAGCCGTTGGCTCCCGCCACGGCACGGGCCTGCTCGGCCAGGCTGTCCTCCAGTGCCCGCAGCAGCTCCTCGTCGTGGCGGCGCAGTGAGCCGAGCAGTTCGGCGGTGGTCCGGTCGTCGACCTCTTCGGCGAGGACCTCCCCGGCCCGGCAGACGGCCAGTGCTCGCGCCGCCGCCGCGTACTCCTCCTCCGTGTTCCTCAGGATCTGCCGGGCGTCGGCCGGGCCACCGCCGGGCAGCAGCCCCTTGACGACCTTCGCTCCGACCGTCATCGGCAGCATCGCGGTACGCATGGCGCCCAGCGACACCCATCGGGTCACACCGACCGCCGTGCCGAGCAGTCCCCGGTGTCCTTCCAGACCGCGCACCCGGTGCTGGATGCGCTGCAGACCGTCCTGGACCTCCGCGGCCCGGGTCTCGAGCGTCCGCCGGACCGGGCCCGGCGGTGTGACCACGGCGTCCGCCCGGAACCGGTCGAGGACCGCGGTGTGCGCTCGACGCGCGTCCTCCAGAGCGGGTACGAGTTCTTCCGCCATCACTGCCATGCGGGCTCCCTGAGTGAAGGATGGGGCGGCGGTCCGCCGCGTCCGGGAAGCGGCCGCCCCAGCGGCTCCATGGCGGGGCGACCCGGCCCCATTCTGCGGGACCCGTACCCGGATCGCCCGGCGGGCGCGGGGGACACTGGGCCGGGTCGGTGATCCGCGTCGGTCAGGGCGCGCCCTGGGCCCGTGCCGTCAGACTCGTCGGCCGCGTACGCAGCACGACCTCGACGGAGGACAGCGCGAACCGGACGGCGCCGGTGAGTACGGCGTCGTCGCCCAGGGCGGACAGCCGCCAGCGTGGTGGGTCGACGAGGAGGGTGTCCGCGTGTCCCCGGGCGGCGCCGAGCAGGAGATCGGCGGCCGGGGCGGTCCGGGGGAGCGGGAACTGGCCGGTGCCGAGGACGATCAGGGCCGGGTCCAGGGCCAGCAGGACCGGGGCGATGCCCTCGGCGAGCCGCCGGCCGTACGACTCGACGGCGCGGACCGCGTGCGCCTTGCCCGCGGCCGCGCCCGCGACGACGGAGGCGGGCAGTGGCTCCAGACCGGTGGAGGCGGGTGAACCCGAAGACCCCGGGAACCGGATGAAGCCGATCTCGCCGGCCGCGCCGTGGTGGCCGCGCAACAGCCGGCCACCCGTGATGACGCCCGCGCCGAGGCGTTCACCGAGCAGGACGAACACCATCTCACCGACCGCCGCCCCGGCCTCGCCGGACGGTTCACCGGACCGTTCGCCCGGCCACTGCCCGGACCGTTCGCCGCGGTCCGTGCCTCCGCCCGTGCCGTCACCGGGCGCCCGCCCGACCCCACGCCACTGCTCGCCCAGTGCCGCGAGGTTCGCGTCGTTCTCGACGGCGACCGGGCAGTGCAGCAGGTCGCGGAGGATGCCGGCGATGTCGGTGCCCGACCAGTCGCGCAGGTTGTCGGCCTGGCGGACGCGGGAGTTGGCCCGGTCGACGAGACCGGGGGTTCCGACGGCCGCCGCCCACACCCGGGCGGGATCGACCTCGGCACAGGCCAGGGCGGCCTGGACCAACGAGGTGACGGCACGCGCGCGGGCCGCACCCGTGAGGTCCGCGCGGACCGCCCGGCGCTGCACGGCGACCGCCTCGCCGTCGAGGTCGGCGAGGCAGGCGGTGACCGAACGGGGGCGAACGTCGACGCCGACGACGAAGCCGGCGTGCGGGCGGAAGCGGAAGCGGCGCGCCGGGCGGCCGGGGGACCGCCGGCCGCGGGCGGACACGGCGGGGGTGACCTCGATCAGGCCGCGGTCGGCGAGTTCCTCGGCGATGGCCTCCACCGTGGGCCGTGACAGGCTCGTCGCCTTGACCAGTTCCGACAGCCGCGGATGCGGATCGGCCGAGCGTACGACGGCCAGCACGGCTGCCGCGTTCGTCGCGCGCAGGTCCGCCACGCCGACGACCGCCGGCGCGCTCGGTGCGACCGGCTCCATGGCTCCGCTCAGCGGCCACACGGCCTCCGTCTCCAGGGCTGCCACCGCCACCTCCCCGGGAAGTCTTGACGTCCATCGACGCCGAGCTGATTATATAACGCAACTGCTTTATTAAAAGCCTCGTGCAGCGTCCGCGTCCCCCACGGCATGCGCCCGTCGGGCCGGCCCCACCCGGCGCCCGGCATCCCTCTCCGCTGTCACAGGAGATACCGCCATGAGCCACAGCCACACCCACCTCTCCGCCCCCCTGCCCAGACGCGTCTTCCTCGCCTCCGCCGGATCCTCGCTGCTCGCCGCGTGCAGCAGCTCCCTCACCCCCGGAGCCAAGGCGGCCGCGACCGCGAACGCCTCCGGGCCCGCCGCCACCGCGGTGCCCACCCACAAGAAGATCACCCTCGTGGTGGCCGACGCGGACGACACCACCATGACGCCCGGTCTGCTGGCCGCCTTCCACGCCAAGTACCCCAACGTCACCTTCAAGCGCCAGTACACCGGCTGGGACGACTACCTCAAGAGCATCGACACCACGATGTCGGCGGACACCGCCCCCGACATCGCCCAGTTCGTCTCCGGTATGAACAACCTGGTCAAGGGCCGGCTGCTGCTCGACGTCGGAGCGTACGGCAAGGCCTACGGCTGGCCGGGGAAGTTCCCCGGCCTCGACCAGATCACCTTCACCGCCGACGGCCGCACCACCGGCACCGGAGCCCTGTACGGCGTGCCCGGCGGCCTCTCCTTCGAGGGCGTCTACTACAACAAGGCCAAGGCGAAGAAGCTCGGGATCACCGTCCCGCCCGCCACCGTGGCCGAGTTGGAGGCGATGTTCGCCAAGGCCAAGGCGGCGGGCGAGACCGCGCTCGTCGCGGGCAACCTCGACGGCGGCCTCAACCACCCCTTCAACGTCCTGCTGTCCCTGTACATGAAGCCCGCCGACCGGGAGGCCTGGGCGTTCGGCCACAAGGGCGCCAAGATCACCGGTGCGGAGGCGGTCGCCGCGGCCACCACTCTCAAACGCTGGGTGGACAAGGGCTATGTGACGCCGAAGGTCAACGGCGTCAGCGACAACGACGCCACCGCCGCGTTCGCCAAGGGCACGGGTGTCTTCCGGATCAGCGGCAACTGGGCGGCGGCCGCGGTCGCCAAGGGACTCGGCGCCGACGCGGGCCTGTTCAACGCGCCGCCCGCCGACAAGGGCGGCACCCTGCACACCACGGGGGCGGGCGTCTACTACTGCGTCTCCAGCAGGACGAAGAACGCCGCGGCGGCCGCCGCCTTCCTCGACTTCTGCGCGAGCCGGCAGGCGGCGCCCGTCATCGCCAAGTCCGGGTTCATGGCCCCTGCCGCCACCGCCATGCCCGAGCAGAGCGGACTGCTCGGTGACGTCGGCAGCGGCTGGCAGGCGATCGTCAAGGACTCCGGTCTGGAGCCGTTCATCCAGAACGCCTCCACCCCCACGATGCCGGACACCCTCACCACCCAGCTGCAACTACTGGCCGGCGGCAAGGTCGGCGTCGAGAAGTTCCTCGCCCAGCTGCAGTCCGACTTCGACCGCTACCACACATGATGGCCGTCACCGCACACCGTCCCCGGCCCCTGGCGACCGACCGTACCCGCGCCGCGGCCCGGCGGCGGCCCGGGACCCGTCACCGGCGCCGCCGCCGCGCCACGGCGCTGCTCTACGTGCTGCCCGCACTGCTGCCCTACACCCTGTTCGCCGTCCTGCCCGCGCTGCACACCGCCTACCTGTCGCTGTACGACTGGGACGGGGTGACCCTGCCGACCTTCACCGGCATCGCCAACTACCGGCAGGTCTTCGCCGATCCCCAACTGCGCGCGGCGGCCTGGCACGCGGGCGCGCTGATCGTCTTCTTCTCCGTGCTGCCGATCTGCGTCGGCCTGGTCGCGGCGGCCGTCGTCGCCCGCCGCTCCGGCCGCCGCGGCACCGCGGCCGTCCGAACGCTGCTGTTCCTGCCGCAGGTCGTACCGCTCGTCGCGGTCGCCATCATCTGGCGCTGGGTGTACGCCGACGACGGCACCCTCAACCAGGCGCTGCGCGCCCTCGGGCTCGGGCGCTTCGCCGACTCCTGGCTGGGCAGCTTCACCTGGTCGCTGCCCGCCGTCGGACTGATCGGCACCTGGGTGGTGGCCGGGCTGTGCATGGTGCTGTTCCTGTCCGGAACGCAGCGCATCGACCGGGAGATCTACGAGGCCGCGCGGATGGACGGGGCGGGCCCCGTGCGGGAGTTCTGGTCCGTCACCGTGCCGCTGCTGCGGCCCGAGATCGCGGTCGCGCTGTCCGTCACGGTGATCGCCGCGCTGTCCAGCTTCGACCTGATCTACATCACCACCGGCGGCGGACCCGGCGACAGCACCGTGGTGCCCGGAATCCTCATCTACCGTCTCGCCTTCGGAGGCGGTCAGGTGGGACTGGCGAGCGCGCTGGCGGTGGTGCTGACGGCCGTCATCTCGGTCGCCGTCCTCGTCATCAACCGCCTTGCCAGGGAGGCCGCGTGACGTCGGCCGACACCCTCAGACCCGGACGGCTCGCCGCGCCCGCCGTGCTGGCGGTGTTCTGCGCCGCCGTGCTCGTACCGTTCCTGTCGCTGCTGCTGGCCTCCGTGCAGCCGGCCGGCACACCGCTCACCGGACTCGCGCTGCCGAGGCACGGCATCCACCTGGAGAACTTCGTCCACGCCTGGTCGCGGGCCGGGTTCGGCCCGCTGCTGCGCTCCAGCACGGTCATCGCGCTCGCCGTCGTCCCGGCCGCGGTGCTGTGCGCCACGCTCGCCGGATACGCGCTGGCCACCATGGACGTCCCCGGCGGCGGGAAGCTGTACGCGTACCTGCTGCTCGGGCTGTCCATCCCGACCGAGGTCACCGTCATCCCGCTCTACTACGACCTGCGGGCGCTCGGGCTGACCAACACCGTGCCCGGGCTGGCGCTCGCGGAGATCGCCGCCTTCATGCCGTTCGGCGTGTTCTGGATGCGGGCGCACTTCGCGACCATGCCACGCACCCTCATCGAGGCCGCCCGGCTGGACGGGGCCTCGTCGTGGACGACGCTGTGGCGGGTGCTGATGCCGAGCTCCCGGCCCGCCGTCAGCACCCTCGGCGTCCTGTACTTCGTGTGGAGCTGGAACCAGTTCCTGCTGCCGCTGATCCTCATCCAGGACCCGGACAGGCGGACCGCCCCGGCGGGCCTCGGCTTCTTCACCGGCCAGTACGACGTCGACGTGCCGCTGCTCGCCGCGGCGACGCTGATCGTGATCGCCCCGGTCGTGGTCGTCTACCTGTTCTTCCAACGGCACTTCATCAACGGCGTGCTCAGTGGCGCGCTCAAGGGCTAGGAGGCCCGCGACAGATGGCAGAACTCGACGTCGCGCTGATCGGCGCGGGCGGCATCGCCCGCCTCCATCTGCCCGCCTGGGCCGCGCTCGGTGCCCGGGTCCGCGTCTACGCCCCCGACGACCGGGCACCCGGCCTGGCCCGGGAGTTCGGCGCCACCGCGGCCGGATCACGGGAGGAGGCGATCGCGGGCGCGGACGTGGTGGACGTGTGCACCCCGACCGACACCCACCGGAAGATCGCCCTGGCCGCACTCACCGCCGGGGCGCACGTGCTGTGCGAGAAGCCGCTGGCGCTGACCGCCGCCGACGCCGGGGTGATCGCGCGTACGGCCGGGGCCGCGGGGTTGCGCCTCTACCCGGGGCACGTGGTGCGCTTCTTCCCGGCCTACGCCCGGCTGCGCGAACTCGTCTCGGCCGGCGCGCTGGGCCGGGTCGCGGTGGCCCGCTTCACCCGCACCGGGCTGTACCCCACCTGGAGCCCCTGGTTCGCCGACCCGGCACGCTCCGGCGGGATCCTGGTCGACCAGATGATCCACGACTACGACATCGCCCGCTGGCTGTTCGGCGAGGTGGTACGCGTCCACGCCCACCAACGGGGCCACCTCACCACCCCGGTGCCCGAGGGGGCCGTCGCCGCGGGCGTGGCCGTCCTCACCCATGCCGACGGCGTGATCACACAGGTGGTGGGTGTGTGGGCACCGCCCGGCACCCCCTTCCACACGACCTTCCACGTCGCCGGCACCGACGGCACGGCCGGGCACGACTCGCTGGCCGCGCCCGGGCTGCGGGTCACCGGCGGCGGCCGGGACGGAACCGGGGCCGAGGGCATTCCGTCCGGGGACTTCGGCGAGTCACCGTACGCCGTGCAGATACGGGAGTTCGCCGCCGCCTTCACCGGGAACGGCCCGGAGCCGAGGGTGAGTGCCCGGGACGGTGTGGCAGCCGTCCGCATCGCCGAGGCCGCCGCCGAGTCGGCACGTACCGGGCGTGCCGTCGACATCTAGGGGAGCCCCGTATGAGAGTCGCCGTACTGTCCTTCGCCCATGTCCACGCCGCCGCCTACATCAGGCTGCTGCGCGACCGCGAGGACGTGGAGCTCGTCACCGCCGACCCCGCAGCACCGTGGGACGACCCGGACCGAGGGCCGGCCCTGGCCGAGCGGCTCGGCGTGCCGTACGCCGAGACCTGGGACGAGGTCTTCGCACAGCCCCTCGACGCGGCCATCGTCACCAGCGAGAACGCCCACCACCGCGAGCTCGTCGAACGGGCCGCGGCGGCCGGCGCCCATGTGCTGTGCGAGAAGCCGCTCGCCACCACCGAGGAGGACGCCCGGGCCGTCATCGACGCCTGCGCCCACGCCGGGGTGGGCCTGATGACCGCCTATCCCGTCCGCTTCGGCTCCGCCTTCGCCGCACTGCGCCGCGCCGTCGGCGACGGCTCGCTCGGTCGCCTGATCAGCGTCCACGGCACCAACAACGGCCGCAACCCGGCCCGTTCACAGGCGTGGTTCGGCGAACGCGAACTCGCGGGCGGCGGCGCGGTGATGGACCACACGGTGCACATCGCCGACCTGATGGACGTGCTGCTCGACGGTGAACAGGCGGTGGAGGTGTACGCCCAGGCCAACTCGGTCCTGGACGCCGACCTCGGCCTGGACGTGGAGACCGCGGGCCTGGTCACCATCAGCTACCCCGGCGGTGTGGTGGCCGCCGTCGACTGCAGCTGGAGCCACCCGCAGGACCACCCCACCTGGGGCGGCCTCACGCTGACCTGCATCGGCGAGCGGGCCATCGTCGAGTTCGACGCCTTCCCCCGGCTGCTGGGCGGCTTCGACGCCGCTGCCGGCCGCGCCCGCTGGGAGCCCGGCGGCGACGACCTGGACGCGACGATGCTGGACGCCTTCCTCGACGCCGCCCGGACGGGACAGCGGCCCTCCCCGGACGGCGAGGCGGGCCTGCGTTCGCTGCGGGTGGTGCTGGCCGCCTACGAGTCGCTGCGCACGGGACGGCCGGTGACGCTGCCCGGGCAGCGGGCCGACGCGGTCGAAGCGCCGTAGCGGCCGGCTGCCCGACGTCAGTCGGCGGCGAGCAGTTGGCTCGGGGCGATCCGGCTCAGAGAACGGATGGGCACGGTCAGAGCGGCGCAGACCAGGCCGCTGGAGGCCAGCACGGCCACCAGCGCCGCGCCGGCCACGGCCGGCAGGTGTCCCTCCAGTACCCCCTGAGCGATGGTCAGGACGGTCGCCAGACCGATGAGGGCGCCGCTCAGACTGCCCAGGAGGGCGAGACCGAGGCCCTCGTACAGGGTGAGCCGGGCCAGTTCACGCTTCGTCCAGCCGGTGGCGCGCAGCACGGCGAGGTCGGTGGCCCGCTCGCGCTGGGACATGACCAGGACATCGACGGCACCGGCCGCACCCAGCAGCAGTGTCAGAGCGACGCTCAGATAGTCGGCGGTGCGTGCCCGGGCGACGACGGCATTGCCGAGCAGGGAGCCGGCCACCTCACCGCGGAAGGCGAGGGTCAGGCTCAGCAGCACGGTGAAGGCCGCCACCGCGAGAGCCAGTCCGGCCGCGCCGAGCAGGGTCCGGCCGCGCATCCGCTGCAGATTGCGCGCGGCGAGGCCCGGTACCGACCGCACGGCCGCCGAGCGCCGGACGGCGGTCACCGGGGGTGTGACGGCGTCCAGTGGGCTGATCCGGGTCGCCCGCCAGGCCGGGAGCAGACCCGCCGCCAGGGCGAGCAGCAGGGCGACCGGCAGAACCAGCACCGCCTTCGCAGCCGACTGATGCAGTCCGAGCAGGGCGCCCAGCCCGTAGGCGAGGAGCGAGCCCAGCGCACCCGCGCAGGCCCCGACCACCGCCAACTCGCCCAGGATGAGCCGCAGGACCTCGGCCGCGCTCCAGCCCGTGCAGCGCAACGTGCCGATCTCGGTGCGGCGGGAGCGCACCGAAGCCAGTGTCGCCTGGGTGAGGGAGAGCGCGCACACCACCAGCACCAGCCCGAACAGCACCGCGCTCTTGGTGTCCACGGCCCGCAGGATGCGCACCGCCACGCCCTTGGCGGTCCAGTTCTCCCGGATGGTCAGGTCCGAGGACAGGGCGACGGTCTGCGGTGCGGGGGAGCTGCCGACGGTGACGTCGACGCGCAGCTTCGGCAAGGCGTCCTGGATCCGGGCGGCGACGGCGTCGACCCGGGCCCGGGAAGCGGCGTCGACGCCCGTCACCCCGGCCACCCGGATACGGACGGCGCTGACGGGCGCCTTCTCCTGGGCGGTGGGCGTGTGGCGGCTCTTGGTGAAGGCCGCTATGGAGTCGAGGGTGGTGAGGAGGGTGGGCGGCGGGCTGAGGTAGCCGCCGAGGTTGCGGTCGGGCCGCAGGGGCCGGCCGCCGAGGGCGGCCCGGCTCGCCGCGTCGGCCCCGGTGACCTGCGGTGACCGGTAGGTCTCGAGCGGCACGTCGGAGAGCGCGGAGAAGCCGTGGAGGCGGGTGGGGTCGTAGCGGCCGACGAGGTTCAGGGTAGGGATCGGCTCGCGGCCGGAGTCGACGCCGGTGCAGTACCGTGTGGCCTCGCAGTTGGTGGAGGGGTGACTGGTGACCGTGCGGTACTGCGGACCGGCGTTCTCCTCCGGGATGTCGGCGAGGAACGAGGACGTGCCGTCGACGTTGTTCTGCCAGACCTTGGCCGGCTGTGCCGGGCGGGTCCGTGCCACCAGGCCGTGCGCGGTGGAGCCGTAGGTCACGGGGCCGACCGTCCAGTAGCCGCCCGTGTCGAAGTTGACGGCCCTGTTCGCCGACCGGAACGCCTTGTCGAGGTCGGCGCTCACCTTGCCGACCTGTCTGCCGCGCAGACCGGTGACGAAGGCGTGGGCGGCCGGGCTGCCGAGCTTGGCGGGCAGGCGGGCGGGGTCACCGGCGTCCAGCCGCTCCACGGTGGCCCGGACGCTGCCGGAGGTCAGGGCGTGGCTGCTGAGCATGACCGGGACCTGGTAGTCGTGCTGCCGCTTGGCCACCGGAGCCGGGTCGTAGGGGTCGGGTCCCCAGACCGGCCGTTCGCCGGCCTTGAGCATGCGGCCGGAGGTGACCGTGTCGCCGAGCCCCACCAGCCGGTTCTCGGCCACCGGGTCGATCGCCGACACCAGCACCGGGAAGGAGGCGGGGATCTGGGCGGTGCCCTTGTCGTGCCCGGACTGGCAGGTCAGACGCGAGCGCGCCTTCCTGTCGAACGCCGTCTTCGGCACGGGGTTGTAGGCCGGTTCGGCCTTCGGCGTCAGGGCGGAGCCGTCGACGCTCTTCCTCACACCGGACTTGTCCTCGTTGAAGTACCAGCACACCCAGTACTGTCCGTCGGGGGCCGTCTCCTGCTCCAGGCCGGACCAGCCGGTCTCCTCCATCAGGTCGTCGCGGATGGCGATCGGGTTGCGGGTGAGATAGACGTACTGGTCGGCGGAGGGGTAGCTGCGCAGGCCCGCCGTCACGGTCGATCTGATGCGCAGGAGCTGGCCGGACGCACCGGAGTCCAGGAAGCCGGAGACGTCGATGTCCAGGTGAGTGGCCACCATGAGGTAGCCGATGTTGGCGACGGGCGCCGCGACGTCGATGCCGGGTACGTCCTTGATGCGCCGGTAGTCGTCGAGGGTGATGCCGCCGAAGACACCGGAGAGGAAGTTGGGCTGGACCAGACCGCGGTGCCGCTCGACGGCGGTCCGGCCGGCGGGCGGGCGGACCAGGATGTCGTAGGCGGAACGGGCGTTGCGCCGGACCAGACCGGTGGTCTGCGCCTTGCTGGTGGCCACGGCCGAGGTGAGCAGCGTGAAGCTGGTCGCGGCGACCAGGACGGCAACGGCCAGGGCGAGGGCGCGGCCACGGCGGCGGCGCAACTGGGAGAGGATCATCGCGATCACGGACGCAGGCCTCCGAGCCGGCCGAGCACCTCGGTGTCCGGCGCGATCCGGTCGTCGGCGACGATCCGGCCGTCGTGCAGCCGCACGATCCGGTCGCAGTCGGCCGCCACCTCCGCGTCGTGCGTCGCGACCAGCATCGTCATCCCGTACTGCTCACGCAGGGAGAGCAGCAGATCGATGATCTCCCGCCCGGTCCCGCTGTCCAGGCTGCCGGTCGGCTCGTCCGCCAGCAGCAGCCCGGGACGGTTGATCAACGCCCGGGAGATGGCGACCCGTTGCTGCTGGCCACCGGACAACTCCGAGGGCAGCGCGTCGGCCCGGTCCAGCAGCCCGACCGCGTCCAGCAGCTCCCTCGCCCGGGAGCGCCGGTCGAAGTCCACCCGGCGGGGCAGTACCGGTGCGAGCACGTTGTCCAGGACGGTCAGCGCGGGCAGCAGATGGAAGCGCTGGAAGACGAAGCCGACCCGGCGGCGGTGCACGTCCAGGCGACGTGCCGTCAGCTCTTCCCCGTCGACGGCGACAGTGCCCTCGTCCGGCCGGTCCATGCCGCCGAGCAGATGCAGGACGGTCGACTTCCCCGAACCCGACGGCCCGGTGAGCGCGACCGCGGCGCCGCTCTCGATGTGCAAGTCGACGGCGTCCAGCGCGGTCAGCCCTGGGTACCGGCGGGTCACGCCTCGTAACCTCACGTCCACCGTGTTGCCCACCCTCCCTGCATTGCCACAATGCAGCGGTACATTGTCACAATCCAAGAGGCCTGTAAACGCCGACGCATGAGGGGTGTCCATGCCACTGCACCACGCGGTGCTCGCGTTGCTGGCCAAGGGGCCGGACCACGGGTACGAGCTGAAGGCACGCTTCGAGGAAGCCATCGGCCCGCAGTGGGGCGGGCTCAACATCGGTCACCTCTACCAGATCCTGGACCGCCTGGTCCGCGACGGCTATGTCACCCGATCCCATGTGGCCCAGGCGGACCGGCCGGACAAGACCCGCTACACCCTCACGTCTGCGGGGCGGGAGGAGTTGCTGGGCTGGGCGACCGGCGCGTGGGTGCGCACGGGCGGATTCCGTGACGAACTGTTCCTCAAACTGTTCGGCGCCTCCTCCCTGGGACCCGAGGCCCTGGAAGCCCTCGTGACGGCGCAGCGCCAGACCTACGTCTCGGAACTGGCCGGCCTGACCAGGCTGCGGCGCTCCCACACGGCCGATCCCCTGGTGTCCCTGCTCATCGACGCGGCCATCGCCCACACCAAGGCCGACCTGGAACTCGTCGACACCGCCGCCCAGCGGCTGGCACCCCTCGCCGGACGCGACGCCGGTGCGCGGTCGCGAGCCGACCTGCACGGTGACGAGGACCGTGGGCCGACGCGTGAGCAGGGGGCATGACCGGACGGGGCCCGCGGGAATGGTGCGGGAACTCGCGTTGTTGAGCTGGGCGACTGACATGCCCGGGTCATCACCGGGCGGTCGGTGAAAGGAGAAACCTCATGGCACGCAGCACCGTGCGTCCCGTCGTCAGGCTGAAGTCGACCGCGGGGACCGGCTCCACCTACGTCACGCGGAAGAACCGCCTCAACGACCCCGACCGGCTCGTCCTGCGCAAGTTCGACCCGGTCGCCGGCAAGCACGTCACCTTCCGCGAGGAACGCTGATCCCCTACCGGGGCCGACCGTCGGGCCCGGTCCCGCCACCCGCGGGGCCGGGCCGGCCCCGTCCTCCTACCGCGCGGCCGGCGGCGCACTGCTCTCCCGTACCACCAGTTCCGTCGCCACCTCCACCCGGGTCGGCTCCGGCTGCTCCCCGGACAGCAGCCGCAGGACCATCCGCGCGGCGAGCGCGGTCATGTCGGCCAGGGGGGTGCGGATCGTCGTCAGCCGCGGAGTCACCCAGTCCGCGAAGGGCAGATCGTCGAAGCCGACCACGCTGACGTCCTCCGGTATGCGCAGGCCGAGTTCGGCGGCGGCCCGATAGGTGCCCAGTGCCTGGTGGTCGCTGCCGGCGAACACCGCGGTCGGGCGGTCGGCCGTGGCCAGCAGGTCCAGGGCGTGCCGGTGGGCGAGGCCGTGGGTGAAGTCGCCGTAGCGCACCAGCGCCGGGTCGAAGGGCAGGCCCGCCTCGGCCAGTGCCGAGCGGTAGCCGTCGACCCGCGCCCGTGAGGTGAGCCGCCGTTCGGGGCCGCTGATGATCGCGATGCGCCGGTGGCCCAGTTCGATGAGGTGGCGGGTGGCCACCAGTCCACCCGGCCAGTTGGTCGCACCCACCCAGGGTGTACCGGGTGCTGGTTCGTCGATCGGCGCCACCAGCGCGTACGGGATGCCCAGCCGGCCCAGTTCCTCGTGCTGCCGCGGGGTCAGTTCGGGCACCACCAGGATCGCCCCGCGGGTGGGGCGGGTGGCCAGCGAGTCCAGCCACTGGCGGGCACGCCGGGTCCTGCCGTGCGTGGCCGATACCACCAGCCCCATGCCCGCCTCGTGCAGCGCCTCCTCCGCCCCCCGGATCAGCTCGACCGCCCAGGGGCTGTCGAGTTCGTTGATGACGAAGTCGATCAATCCGCCGGGCGCCGCCGCGGTGGCCACCGGACGGTGTTTCGCCAGATAGCCGTGCTGCTCCAGGAGCCGCTGGACGCGTGCTCTGGTCTCCGGCGATACATCGGATCTGTTGTGCAGGACTTTGGAGACGGTCGACACCGAAACGCCAGCCTGTTCCGCAATTTCGGCCAGCGTGCGCGGCCTTCCCTCGCCTGATCCTGTCCGAACCGTTGACGTCATCGGATGAATCTCCTACGTTTCCGGGGGCGGTCGCCGGTTGCGAAAACTATCGCAATCCGGGTCACCGGAGTAGAGCTCCCCGGCTGTAAAGGTGGTCCCCGATGAAGAGATGGCACGCCGCTTCCCTGGCCGCGGCCCTCGCGCTGGTGGTCTCCGGATGCGGAGGAACCGGCGGTGGCGGCACATCGGGAGGCGGGAAGGGCGAGCTGCTGGTGTGGGTGGACAACACCCGGATGCCCGCGGCGCAGCAGTACGAGAAATCCCATCCCGGTCTGAAGATGCGGATCGTCACCATCCCGCCCGACGCGGGCTACGTACCCACCAAGATCTCGCTCGCCAACCGGACCAGGAGCGGCTGGCCGGACGTCGCCTTCCTGGCCAACCCCGCCGAGGCGGCGATCCTCGCGAGCGCCAAGTTCGGCTACGCGGCACCGCTCGACGACCTCGTGCCCAAGTCCGTCCGCGACGGTTTCGCCCCAGGCGCCCTGGACACCTGCACCTTCGGCGGCAGGACGTACTGCCTGCGCAACGACATCGCCCCGACCGTGCTCTGGTACGACACGACTCTGATGAGGAAGTACGGCTACGACGTCCCCAGGACCTGGGCCCAGTACCAGCAGACCGGTCTGAAGGCGGCCAAGGAGCACCCCGGCACCGTCGTGGGAGCGATCAACGGCAAGTACGGCGCCGGAATCTACTTCGGCAGCAGCGGCTGCCCCACTCGCGACACGCTCAGCCTCACCAAGGTCGACATCGACCTCACCGACCGGCGTTGCGCCCGGGTCGCCGACCTGCTCCAGCCACTCGCCCGCAAGAAGGCCGTCACCACCGTGGCCCCCATCGACCCCGCCTTCGCGAAGCTGGGCAAGGACAACAAGATCCTGATGCTGCCGGGGCCCGCCTGGTTCGGCGACTTCATGTTCCAGCCCGCCTTCAAGGTGCCGAAGGGCCGCATCGCCGCGGCCCCCATGCCCACCTGGCCCGGTGAGGACAAGTCGTACGCGGGACAGGTCGGCGGCGGTGCGTTCCTCGTCTCCACCCACGCCGGGCAGCGCGCCAAGGCCGCCGCGGACCTCGTGCGCTGGATGACCACCGACGTCGCGCTCCAGGCGAAGCAGCCCACCTACCCCGCCTTCACGGCAGCCGCCCGGAAGTGGGGCGAGGCCAAGTCGAAGGACCCCTACTACGCCTCCGACCCCGTGCCCGCCCTCAGCGCGGCGGCCGGCGCCCTGCGCCCCGGCTTCGGCGCCGTCCGCTACGAAGCCGACTGGCAGAACAGCTTCAACGACACCGTCGGCAGGGCGGCCGACTCCGGCGGTTCCCTCGAGGACGCACTCGGCCGGTGGCAGGACAAGCTCGAGGACGCCGCCGAGTCCACCGGATACACGGTCGGATGAAGACGCTGACCCCGCCCCGGCCCATGACGGTGAGTGCCGTGCCGCCGGTGCGGCCCCGCCGCAGGCGGCCCGCGCACACCGCCGCCGTCTGGATCCTCGCGGGCCCCTACGCCCTGTTCCTCGTGGTCTTCGGGCTGGCCCCCGCCGGATACGCCCTGTGGACCTCCTTCGTCCACGACGGCTCCTTCACCGGGGGACGCGAGTGGACGGCCGTACTCCACGACTACCGGCTCGGCGACGCGGCCGCCCACGTGACCACGTATCTGCTGCTGTGGCTGCCGATCCTGCTGCTGACCGTCCTGTCGCTCGCCTTCACCCTGCACGCCCGCCCCGGCCGCGCCACCAGCGCGCTGCAGCTCGTCTACTACCTGCCGGGCGCGGTCACCGGATCGGCCGCCGCGCTCCTGTGGCTGTTCATGGTCAGCCCCGACAGCAGCCCCTTCGCGCCCCTGCTCCGGCTCATGGACGTCAGGAGTGCCACGGACGCTCTCTCCGGCGGCAGTCTGCTCGCGGTGCTCACCGTGATGGGTGTCGCGGTGCACGCGGGCGGCTGGATCGTCGTCCTCCACGGTGCGCTCAACGCGCTCCCCAAGGACGTCCTGGAGCAGGCCCAGGTCGACGGCGCCTCGGCCTGGCGGGCCATGTGGCACGTGAAGCTGCCGATGGTCCGCACCTACGTCGCCTTCGTGCTGATCTCCAGTTTCGCGTCCGGCAGCCAGGTGTTCGTAGAACCGACCGTGCTGTCCACCGGCGCCCCCGGCCAGATCAGCCCGGCCTGGTCCGTCAACCAGCTCGCCTACCTGTACGCCACCCAGGACGGCGACTTCGGCAAGGCCGCCGCCCTGTCGCTGGCCATGCTCGCGGTCGGACTGCTCGCCGCCTGGATCGTGATCACCCGCACCCGCATGTACACCACGGAATCCCGGTAGGTGAGGCGATGACCGCCCTGTCCCGCGGCGCCCGCGCCCTCTTCCTGCTCGGCGCGGCCGTCTTCTTCGCCCTTCCCCTGCTGTGGTTACTGCTCGCACCCACCCGCACCGCCGACGACCTGACCACCGGCTCACCGCTCGGCTTCGGCTCCCTCGGCAACGTCGGCTCGGCCTGGTCACACCTCACCTCCTACAACGACGGCGAGATCACCCTGTGGATCGGCAACTCCGTCATCTACGCGGTCGCGAGCGTGGTCCTCGCCCTGCTGCTGTGCGTGCCGGCGGGCTACGTGCTCGCCAAACACGAGTTCGCCGGACGCCGCACGCTCCTGACCCTGTCGGTGGTGACGATGATCCTGCCGCCGGCCGCACTGGTCCTGCCCCTCTACCTGGAGATGTCGGCGGTCGACCTCACCGGCACGGTCTGGTCGGTGATCCTGCCCCTGTCGTTCTACCCCTTCGGCGTGTACCTCGCCTTCCTGCACTTCCAGGCGAACCTGCCCGACAGCCTGCTGGACGCCGGACGGGTGGACGGCGCGAGCGAGCTGCGCCTGTTCTGGTCGGTCGCGCTGCCGCTGGCCCGCCCCGCGGTCGCGCTGATCGCCTTCTTCGGGTTCGTCCGCTGCTGGACCGACTTCTTCCTGCCCTTCGTGATGCTCTCCGACGACCGGACCTACACCCTCCAACTCGGCCTGATGTCCCTGCTGCAGTCCACCGGCGCCGTCAACAACTCCAGTGGTTTCGCCGACCTCGACATCCACCAGCCGGAAGCCGCCCTGGCCGGACTCGTGGCCTGCGCACCCCTGTCGATCGGGTTCGTCCTCGCGCAGCGCCACCTGCGCACCGGGCTGCTGGCGGGGGCGGAGAAGGGCTGATGGACGTCTGGGGCGAGACCCACGCACGCACGGAACTGACCAAGCGGTTGACGGAGTTGACCGCACCCCTCGCGCACCGCTTCAGCCCAGGCCGGGCCCGGGTACGGCTCGGGGTGAACACCGCGATCCACGACGACACGGCCGCCGAACTGGAGGCGTTCGCCCGGCCGCTCTGGGGCCTGGCCCCGCTCGCCGCGGGCAAGCAGACGGTGCCGCACGCGGAGTTGTGGATCGCGGGACTCACCCACGGCAGCGACCCCGCGCACCCCGAGTACTGGGGCGAGCCTGGTGACCGCGACCAGCGCGTCGTCGAGATGGCCGCCATCGGCTTCGCCCTGGCACTCGCCCCCGAACAGTGGTGGGACCCGCTGAGCGGGGCGGCACGCGACCGGCTGGCACGCTGGCTGCGCAGCGCGCTGCCCCGCGAGACCGCCGACAACAACTGGCACTTCTTCCCGGTGCTCATCGGTCTCGGCCTCGACCGGGTGGGAGTGTCCCACGACCGCTCGCTGACCGCCGCCCGTCTGAGACGCCTGGAGACCTTCTGGCTCGGGGACGGCTGGTACACCGACGGCCCCACCGAGCGGCGCGACTACTACGTGCCGTGGGCGATGCACTTCTACGGGCTGCTGCACGACACGCTCACCGGCGGGACACGCTTCAAGGAGCGGGCGGCCCGGTTCGCGCACGACTTCCGGCACTGGTTCGCGGACGACGGCGCCGCCGTCCCCTACGGCCGCAGCCTCACCTACCGCTGGGCACAGGCCGCCTTCTGGGCCGCGCTGCCCTTCGCCGGCGTGGACGCACTGCCCTGGGGTGTCGTCAAGGGCTACCTGATGCGGCACCTGCGCTGGTGGCAGGGGCGACCGGTGACCGGACCGGACGGGCTGCTGTCCATCGGCTACGGCTACCCGCAGCCCGCGCTCGCCGAGCAGTACAACGCGCCGGGCTCCCCGTACTGGTCACTGAAGGCGTTCCTGCCGCTCGCCCTGCCCGAACACCACGCCTTCTGGGCCGCCCCCGAGGAGCCGGCACCCGAACTGCCCACGACCAGCGCCCAGCCCCACGCCGGCGCGGTGCTCATGCGGGCCCACGGCGACGTCACCCTGCTCGCCGGACGCCAGCACCACTCCTGGCTGCGCCACGGCGCCGAGAAGTACGCCAAGTTCGCCTACTCGACCCGCTTCGGCTTCAGCCTCCCCGGCGGCACGGTCGGCCTGGCGCAGGGCGCGTACGACTCCATGCTGGCGCTGAGCGACGACGGCGGAACGCACCACCGGGTGCGTGAGGAGCCGGCCGGCTGGTACGTCTCGTCCGGCACCGGCACCGTGCACAGTACCTGGCACCCCTGGCCCGACGTGGAGATCACCACCTGGCTGACCGCCAGGCCACCCTGGCACCTGCGCGTCCACCGCGTCCGGACCGGCCGCGCCCTGCACACCGCCGAGGGCGGCTTCGCCGTGGACCGGGACGCCGGCACCCACCGCAGGACCGGCCCCGGTTACGCCCGGGTGTCGGCCCCGGCCGGACTGACCGGCATCCGCGACCTCGACGGCCCGCGCCCGGGCGAGGTCGTCGACTGCCTGCCCGGCACCAACGTCCTCGCCCGGCGCACGGCCCTGCCGGTACTCGTCGGCCGGCTCCCGCCGGGGGAGCACTGGCTGCGGTGCGCGGTGCTGGGCGCCCCGGACGGACCCGAGGCCGAGAAGGCCTGGCGACAACCCCCGACGACTGGAGACGGGACATGAGACTCAGACATCTGTCCGTACTGGCCGCCGTGACCGCGCTCCTGGCCCTCCCGGTCCAGGCCCACGCGGCAGGCCCCGCCCGCACCTACCACGTCGCCCCCTCGGGCAGCGACCACGCGTCCGGCTCGCCGGCGCGCCCCCTGCGCACCATCGGCGCCTGCCTCGCCCACGTCCACCCCGGCGACACCTGCCTGGTCCACCGCGGCACCTACCGCGAACAGCTCACCCCGCCCTCCGGCACCGAGGGCGCCCCGATCACCATCGCCGCGTACGGCGACGGCCCGGTGACCGTGGACGGCACCGAACCGGTCACCGGCTGGCAGAAGGCGGGCGGCGACCTGGTCGCCGCCGACACCGACCTGCCGCTCGACCCCGACTTCAACGCGGTGTTCCTCGACGGCGGCCGCGCCGCCGAAGGCCGCTGGCCCAACTCCGGCGCAGATCCGCTCAACGCCACCTGGGCGGAGGCCGACGCCACCTCCACCGACCAGCACATCGACGACACCGACCTGCCCGACGCCGACTGGACCGGCGCCACCGTGCACCTGTGGGCCGGCTCCAACCCGTGGGCCCAGCAGACCGGCACGGTCACCGCCACCGCCCACGGCGAGCTCGACTTCAAGGGCGGCAACCACCGCTGCCCACCGCTGTGCATGGGCAACCAGAACTACCGGAACTACTACCTCGTCGGCTCCAGGGCGGCACTCGACCAGCCGGGGGAGTGGTACTACGACAAGGCCGCCCACCGCCTCTACCTGGTGCCCCCCGAGGGCGGGCTCGCCGGACACACGGTGACCGCCAAGCACCGGCAGTGGGGCGTCGACCTGAGCCACAGCTCCTTCGTCACCGTGCGCGGCCTGAACCTGTGGGGCACCTCCCTGCGCACGGGCAAGGACAGCACGGGGGTCGTCGTCGACGCACTGCACGCGACCTACATCTCGGAGTTCTCCACCCTCCCCATGCCACCGGACAGCGACCTCGCGATCCCGCCGTTCGAGGGGCACATCGTCGCCTCGCGCATCCTCGACTCGGGCGTCCAGCTCCTCGGCACCGGCAACACCCTGGAGAACAGCGAGATCTCGCAGTCGGCGGGAGACGGCGTCCTGGTCCGCGGCACCGGCAACACCGTCACGGACAACTACATCCACGACGTCGGCTGGATGGGCAGCTACACACCCGGAATCGAGATCAACGGCAACGGCCACACGGTCACGCACAACACGATCCGCCGCACCGGACGGGCGGCCATCGACACGGCCTGGCAGCTCAACGGCACCGAGTTCCACGACAACCGCATCGCCTACAACGACATCTCCGAAGCGATGCGCACCTCGCGCGACGGCTCCCCCTTCTACGTCTGCTGCAGCCTCGACGGCTCCGGCAGCTCCATCGACCACAACACCGCGCACGACGCCGACGGCCAGGTCGGCTACTACGTCGACAACTACTCCGGACACTTCCTGCTGCACCACAACGTCGCCTGGAACACCGGCAGCCGGGGCGCCTTCTTCAACGGTCACACCGGCCCGAGCATCGCCAACCAGGACCACAACTCCAGCTACGGCGTCGGTATCGACGGTACTTCGGTGCAGCTGAGCGGTGCGACGGACGCCTCCGGTTCGTACTTCAGCAACATCGTCGGCCCGAAACCGGTCACCGCGACCCAGAAGGGCGACCCGCTTCCGGTCGTCCGCTCCAACCTGATCAGCGCCGACCCCGGCTACACCGACGCCGTCAACGGCGAGCTGTGGCTGAAGCCCGGTTCACCCGCCGTCGACGCCGGCGAGTCGATCGAGGGCATCACCACCGACGTCCGCGGCGCGGCCCCCGACCAGGGCGCGTACGAGTACGGCGCACCGGTCTGGTCCGCCGGCTGCGACCTGCCCGGCTGCCAGGAGCGGGTGCGTCACGGCAACTGGAGCGCCACGGCGAGTGACGGCACCGACGCCTCGGCCGCCGTCGACGGGGACATCGACACCCGCTGGACGGGTGCCGCCGCGCAGGCCCCCGGACAGAACCTGACCGTCGACCTCGGCGAAAGCAAGACCTTCGACCGGCTCTCGCTCGACGCGGGACGCGACACCAGCGGCCAGCCGTACGGCTTCTCGGTCTCCGTGAGCCGCGACGGCACCCACTGGGGCCGGCCGCTCGCCCGGGTCTCCGGCCGGTCCTTCACCCAGGACGCGGTGTTCCCGGCGCAGACCACCGCGCGCTACGTGCGCGTCACGCTCACCGCCGCGGGATCCGCCCCGTGGGTCGTCAACGACATCCGGCTGTACGGCGCCGGACCCGACGCCGCCTCGACGCTCCAGGCGGAACAGGCCACCGGGACACGAGGCGCGGAGCGGGACACCGCGGCCGCCACCCTGCGAGGCGGGGGCCGGGTGGCATTCCACGAGGTCGACGTCCGGGGCAAGCACCTCACCCTGCGCGTCGCCCCCGCCTGCGAGCGCGGCTGCTCACTTCAGCTGCGCCTGGACGCGACCGACGCGCGCCCGGCCGCGGTGGTGCCGCTCAGCGGCGCCGGTGACTGGCAGGAACGGTCCGTCACCCTGGCGCACGAGGTCACCGGAGTACACGACCTCTACATCGTGGCCAAGGGCACCGGCCGGGTCGCCGCGCTGGACTGGCTGACCATCCGCCCCTGACCCACGCCGGACGGGCCGGGCGGGAAAAGGTGCCCGGCCCGTCCGACCGCGACGGTCCGGTCAGACCGTCCCGCTCGCGGCGATCGTGACCTTCGCCTTGGGCGCTCCGCTCTGGCTGCCGAGGCCTTCGATCCTGTCGACGATGTCCTGGCCCTCGACGACCTCGCCGAAGACCACGTGCTTGCCGTCGAGCCAGCCGGTCACGACGGTGGTGATGAAGAACTGGGACCCGTTCGTGTTGGGACCCGCGTTCGCCATGCTCAGCAGGTAGGGCCGGTCGTGCTTGAGGCTGAAGTTCTCGTCCTGGAACTTCTCGCCGTAGATGCTCCGGCCGCCGGTGCCGTTGCCCCGGGTGAAGTCGCCGCCCTGGAGCATGAACTGCGGGATGACCCGGTGGAACGAGGAACCGGCGTATCCGTAGCCGTTCTGCCCGGTGGCCAGCTCACGGAAGTTCCTGGCGGTCTTGGGAACGACGTCGTCGAAGAGCCTGAAGGTGATCCGGCCGGCCGGTTCGTCGTTGATGGTGATGTCGAAGTAGACGTTCTCGCTCATGCCGATCAACCTACCCTCAACCGCTCTCCGGGGTCGCCGAGGGCCCTCGCGTGGCACACTGCACCGCATGACCACCCTGACGCCCGCCCGCGCGCTCCTGCTGCTGTCCAGCGGGATCACCTGCCTGGTGGCCGTGGCCGGAGGCGTACTGGGTGCGCTGCTCGGCGGCTGGACCGCGTCGGCCGTCACCGGGCTGTCCGCCGGAGCGGTCTGCCTGACCACCTCCGTCTTCGTCCGACGGCGGGCCATGGCCGGGTTCGCCGTCGCGGAACAGGAGGCGATGGCCCGCGGCTATGCCGAGGGTCTCTCCCACGGCCTCCTCACCGTCGTCGTCCAGTACGAGGCGGCCGTCTTCCCCCTGAGCGCCGGCGGAGTGACCGACGAGGAGCGCTTCGCCCGTCGCGGCGCGGCGTACCGCGTCGCCGCCGAGGCCGCACTGCCCACCCCGGTACGCGCGGCCGCGGCCGCCGCCCTGGCCGCGCTGGACGAGGGGGACCCTCGTCGCTCCCGCGACACCATCGGCAAGCTCCTGGCCACCGTCAACGGCGGAACCGGAGTCCTGGGCCGGTAACGGCTCCCTCCCGCCTACCATGGACTCATGGGCGAGATCGTCGTCGTGTACGAACTCGACAAGCCGAACGCCACACACGCCTCCCCGGACCCGGACGGCGAGGAGCGGCCCGTGCGCAGGGTGCACGCCGCGCCCACGGCTCCCGGGGCGCCTGCCGCCACCGGACCGCGGACCCTGTGCGGCAAGGACACCTTCGCCATGCGGACGGCCTCCCGGACCTCCGCGGAAGCCCCCGGAGGACGCTGGTACCCGGCGCGGTACGCACCCCTGGTGTGCCCCGACTGCGCCGCCGTGATCGAGACCTGACCGGCACACCACCTCGCGAGGGAGGCCTGCCATGACGACCGGAGCTTCCGAATACGACACCTGGCTGTACTCTCACACCCCCTCCCAGGCCGAGGGCGAGCGCGACGAGCCGACGGAACGCGCGGCCGTGGAGCAGCACCCGGACGTCCCCCGGACCGAGCCGTCCCAGGCGGAGGGCGAGAGGGACGACACCAGGCCCGCGTGACCGCCGCGAAACTTCCGGCCATGTGCCCCTGGACGGCGCTCAGTTGTAGCGTGGCCGGATGATCTCGAGCGATGTCTACCGGGAACTGGGCGAGGCCGCCTGGTCGTGGGTGCTGAACCAGGTGCGGGAGGACGAGGGGCCGTGGCTGCCGGAGACGGTGCCGGACGACGGCCCGGACACGGCACCGTCGAAGCACCGCGACACCCTGTACTCGGGGATCGCGGGACTCGCCCCGGTACTGGCGGAGATCGCACAGTACCGGGAACCGGTCGAGCGCGAGCGCACCCTGGCGACGGGGATCGTGACCAGGCTGTCGGCGCAGGCGGCGGACCGGACGGAACCGTCGCTGTACGACGGCCTGGCCGGCGACGCCATGGCGCTGAAGCTGCTCGCACCGGGCATGGAGGCGGTCGCGTTGCGGCGGCTGGCCGACCTGGCGACCCCCGAGGGCTGGCGGACGACGGTCGAGTTCGTACCGGGCTCGGACGCGCCCCTGAACGACATCATTGCGGGCACCGCCGGTGTGGTGATGACGGCGGTCTGGGCGGGCGGAGAGCATGCGGCGGCGATCGCGGCCACCGGCTGCGAGGCCCTGCTCCGAGTGGCCGACCGCACGCCGGCCGGTCTGGACTGGGGGATAGCGGCGGACACGGAGTGGAGGGCGCCGAACTACTCGCACGGCACCGCGGGAGTGGCCGCGGCGCTGGCGGTGGCCGGTGCGGCACTGCGCCGGCAGGAGTTCGTCGGGGCAGCGGTGGAGGGAGCCCGGCACGTACTGGCCATGGGCTCCCTGGAGGACGGCGGGTTCATCGTCCCGCACACCATCCCGCCGTCGAAGCGGGAGGTGGAGCCGGTCACGTACACCTGGTGCCACGGTCCGGCAGGCACCTCCCACCTGTTCGCCGCGCTGTCGTACGCGGGTGTGGCCGAGGTGGCCGGCATCGAGGTCGGCGAACTGCGGGACCGGTGCCTGACCTCGATCCTCACCTCCGGAGTCCCGCAGCGTCTGCGCCCGGGGTTCTGGGACAACGACGGCCGCTGCTGCGGAACGGCGGGGGTCGGCGACATACTCCTGGACGCGGTGCAGGACTGCGAGGACCCGGCGAGAGCGGAAACCCTCCTGCGTGCGGCACGCACGATGGGCGACGCGCTCGCCCAGCGGGTCGTCAGGGACGAGGACGGAGCCCGCTGGCGCTTCCGGGAGCACCGCCAGGATCCACCGCTGCTGCCCCCGGGCACCGCGTGGATGCAGGGCGCGGCCGGTATCGCCGCGTACCTCCTGCGCCTCGCCCGGTTCCTCGAAACCGGTCCGGAGGCTCCGGTGGTGGACCGCCCGGACCAGTGGTGGGCGGTACCGGCGCGTCTGCGCAGTACCGCCGCGCCACGGGGTGCTGAGAGGTGAACGGCCTCGGTCAGGCGCCGACGTAGGCCGCGAGGTGCTCGCCGGTGAGGGTGGACCGCGCGGTGACGAGGTCGGCGGGAGTGCCCTCGAAGACGATCCGGCCCCCGTCGTGGCCGGCGCCGGGACCGAGGTCGATGATCCAGTCGGCGTGCGCCATGACCGCCTGGTGGTGTTCGACGACGATGACCGACTTGCCGGAGTCGACGAGCCGGTCGAGCAGGCCCAGCAGCTGTTCCACGTCGGCGAGATGCAGGCCCGCGGTCGGCTCGTCGAGGATGTAGACGCCGCCCTTCTCCGCCATGTGCGTGGCCAGCTTGAGCCGTTGCCGCTCGCCGCCGGACAGTGTGGTGAGCGGCTGCCCGATGGTCAGGTAGCCGAGCCCGACGTCGACCAGCCGCTGCAGGATCCGGTGGGCCGCCGGGGTGTGGGCCTCGCCGGCGCCGAAGAACTCCTCGGCCTCGGCCACCGGCATCGCCAGCACCTCGCTGATGTCGCGGCCGCCCAGGTGGTGGTCGAGGACCGACGCCGCGAACCGCCTGCCGTCGCACTCCTCGCACGTCGTGGCGACACCGGCCATCATCGCCAGGTCGGTGTAGACGACTCCGGCGCCGTTGCAGGTCGGGCAGGCGCCCTCCGAATTGGCGCTGAACAGCGCCGGCTTCACGCCGTTGGCCTTGGCGAACGCCTTGCGGATCGGGTCGAGCAGTCCGGTGTACGTCGCCGGGTTGCTGCGGCGCGACCCCCGGATCGCGGCCTGGTCGACCGACACCACGCCCTTACCGGCGGGGATCGACCCGTGCACGAGCGAGCTCTTGCCGGAGCCGGCGACGCCGGTGATGACGGTGAGCACGCCGAGCGGGATGTCGACGTCGACCCCGCGCAGGTTGTGCGTCGTCGCCCCGCGGATCTCCAGCAGGCCGGTGGGCCGGCGCACCGTCTCCTTGAGCGCCGCCCGGTCGTCGAAGTGGCGGCCGGTGAGGGTGCCACCGGTGCGCAGCCCCTCGACGGTGCCTTCGAAGCAGACGGTGCCCCCCGCCGTGCCGGCGCCGGGGCCGAGGTCGACGACGTGGTCGGCGATCGCGATGACCTCCGGTTTGTGCTCGACGACGAGCACGGTGTTGCCCTTGTCCCGCAGCCGCAGCAGCAGGTCGTTCATCCGCTGTATGTCGTGGGGGTGCAGGCCCGTGGTCGGCTCGTCGAAGACGTACGTGACGTCGGTGAGCGAGGAGCCGAGGTGGCGGATCATCCTGGTGCGCTGTGCCTCGCCGCCGGACAGCGTGCCCGCCGGCCGGTCGAGCGAGAGGTAGCCGAGGCCGATCTCCGTGAACGAGTCGAGGGTCTCACCCAGCGTCACGAGCAGCGGCGCCACCGACGGCTCGTCCAGGCCCCGCACCCAAGCCGCCAGGTCGCTGATCTGCATCGCGCACGCGTCGGCGATGCTGATCCCCCCGATCTTCGACGACCGCGCCCCGTCGTTCAGCCGGGTCCCGTCGCAGTCGGAGCAGGTGGTGAAGGTGACCGCCCGGTCCACGAACTCACGGACGTGCGGCTGCATCGCCTCCCGGTCCTTGGCGAGCATCGACTTCTGGATCCGGGGGATCAGCCCCTCGTAGGTCATGTTGATGCCCGCGATCTTCATTCTGGTCGGCTCGCGGCGCAGGAAGTCGTGCAGTTCCTTCTCGGTGTACTCACGGATCGGCTTGTCCGGATCGAAGAAGCCCGACTCGGCGTAGAGCCGGGAGTTCCAGCCGCCCCCCTTGTAGCCGGGGACGGTGATCGCGCCCTCGGTGAGCGACTTCGAGTCGTCGTAGAGCTGCGTGAGGTCGAGGTCGGTGACCGTACCCCGGCCCTCGCAGCGCGGACACATCCCGCCGGTGATGCTGAAGCTGCGGCGCTCCTTCACGGTCTGCCCGGCACGCTCCACGGTGACCGCGCCCGCACCGCTGATCGAGGCGACGTTGAAGGAGAACGCCTTCGGCGAGCCGATGTGCGGCCGCCCGAGCCGGCTGAAGAGGATGCGCAGCAGCGCGTTCGCGTCGGTGGCGGTGCCGACCGTGGACCGGGGGTCGGCGCCCATCCGCTGCTGGTCCACGATGATCGCGGTCGTCAGTCCTTCGAGCACGTCGACCTCGGGCCGCGCCAGCGCCGGCATGAAGCCCTGAACGAAGGCGCTGTAGGTCTCGTTGATCAGCCGCTGCGACTCCGCGGCGATGGTGTCGAACACGAGCGAGCTCTTGCCCGATCCGGAGACACCGGTGAACACGGTCAGCCGGCGCTTCGGGATCTCGATACTGACGTCCTTGAGGTTGTTCTCGCGCGCACCGTGCACGCGGATCAGGTCGTGGCTGTCGGCGACGTGCGACACAGGGGACTGCGTGTCCGTGCTCGTGGCCATGCTCATCGTGTCTCCCTCTGCCGTCTGGCTGTCCTTCGCCGGCGCGCTGGTGGCGACGGTATCGCGGTCACACTAGGTCCGCCTCGACGGCCGGCGCTTCTCGAATCCTGATCCGTGCGGCCGTCGGTCAGGGCCGCTGCACCCGGCCCGAAGCATGGTTCGCGCGGTCCCCCCGTGCCGGGACACGTCGGGCCGGCGCCAGGCACCGGGACGGACGCCGGATCTTCACTGAACGCCCCCCGAGAAACCCGACCAGTCGTGCACCTCACCCGAGGAGCCGTGGGGGCACCGCGCGGCGCTTCCTTCGACGCGCCGGCCGTCAGGGCCCGTGACGGTGACCGCTCCCGGTGCGGCCCCGGGGTCGGCGACGCGCTCCGCCGCGACAGCCGTGCAGATGATCTGGGCCGCCGCGAGCTCGCTCAACCCGTCTTCGGACGCGGAGAGCCGCACGGAAACGGTGCCCTCCCGTGTCACCACCCGCACGGTGGAGCCCTCCGTGGGCGCGGGAGTCGGGGCAGCCCGGGTAGTGGGGTCGGCTGTGGTGGTGGCCGGTGCAGTCGTGGCGGTCGGCGGCATGCCCGCGGGCAGCGGCAGCCGCGTGGTCAGCCGCCCGCTCCGCTCCGCGTCCGTGGGGCCCAGGAGCAGCATCCGCAGGGCCGACTCGACGTCGCCGGGTGCGTCGGTCCGGCGGGACACGGCCGTCAGGTGGCCGTCCAGTACGAAGTACAGCCAGGTCATCGGCACGACGCCACTGGCGGGACCGCCGGCCTGCACCACTCCGGTCGTGGGGATGCCGCACGACGTGAGTGCGCACACGGCGGGAACGAACAGCAGCGCGGACCGGCGCAGCGCGGTCATGGCTCGGCGTGCGGATGTCACCACTGGCTCTCCTGGGGCGGCTCGTCACTGGGCAACGGGAGACGAACGGTGAAGACGGCGCCCCCCTGGGGCCGGTTCTCCGCGCGGACGGTGCCGCCGTGCACCCGGACGTTCTCCGCGGTGATCGCGAGGCCCAGACCGCTGCCCTCGGTGCGGGTACGGGCGGCGTCCGACTTGTAGAACCGCTCGAAGACATGCGGCAGCACGCTGTCGGGGATACCGGGCCCGCTGTCCAGGACCTCGATCACCGCGAGCCGCTCCCCGCCGGGCTCCCCGCCCTCGTACAGGCGGAGTACGACGGGCCGGGCGCCGTGCCGCAGCGCGTTGCCGACCAGGTTGGCGACGACGACGTCGAGGCGGCGCGGGTCGACGCGTCCGCGCAGGGTGCCGGGCGGCGGCAGGTCGGTGTCCACCAGGTCGGTCCAGGCGCGGGCGGCGAGGGTGCGGCGCAGTGACTCGGCGAAGTCGATCTCGTCCAGGTGCAGCACCGCGGCGCCCGCGTCGAAGCGGGAGATCTCCATGAGGTCGTCCACCAGACGGGCCAGCTTGACGGTCTCCTCGCTGATCAGACGGACCGCTGTGGCGGTGTCCGGGTCCAGACCGGCGGCGTCCTCGTCGAGGACGTCGGTGACCGCCGACATGGCGGCCAGCGGGGTCCGCAGTTCGTGCGACACGTCGGCGGCGAAGCGGCGGGCCCGGGCCTCCATGCCGCGCAGTTCGGCCACCGACTCCTCCAGCGCGGCGGCCGTCTCGTTGAACGTGTGTGACAGATCGGCGAGTTCGTCGGATCCGTTGACCGCGAGCCGGGTGTCCAGCCGTCCCTCGGCGATGCTGCGGGTGGCGCGGCGCAGTGCCCGTACCGGCCGCAGAACCCCGCGCGCGGCGAGCAGCGCCAGGAGCACGGCCAGCGCCAGCGCGGGCACGGTGGCCCGTTCGACGGCGGTCACCAGGGCGTCGACGTAGGCCCGTTCCGTGGTCTGCGGCACCGTCAGGAAGACATGGACCCCGGAGGCGTAGACGCCCTTGACGCCGGGGGTGGCGAACGTGACCGACATGCCGACGACCAGAAAGGTGCGGTCGCCGCTGTGCACCCGTTGGAAGACGGTCGCCATGCTGGAGTTCACGGCCTCGCGCACGGCGGGTGTCAGCTCCTCGAAGCGGTCGTCGGGGACGGAGGTGGCGCTCAGCCCGCCGTAGGTGACCATGACCCGCCAGGTCCCGGACGGCTCGGCGCGGGCCACGTCCGCCGCCAACCCTCGCAGCTCGTCCTGGCCCGGAGGGAAGCCGAGTTGCGGGGCCAGCCGGCCGACCTGGGCGCGCAGCAACTGGATCACGTTGTCCTGGCTCTGCTGGAGCACGCCGGTGCGCGCCTCACGGAAGGTCAGGGCACCGGTGGTGGCCGCGGTGAGTGCGGCGACGAGCGTGAAGGCCACCACCAGCCGTACGCGCAGACCGCGCAGTTGCGGGGCTCGTGGACGTCTCACCGTGCCGCGAACCGGTAACCGAAGCCGCGCACGGTCTGGATGTGCCGAGGCTCGCGCGGTGGTTCGCCCAGCTTGGCACGCAGCCGCTTGACGCAGGCGTCCACCAGCCGGGCGTCGCCGTGGTAGCTGTGCTCCCAGACCGCCTCCAGCAGCTGTTGCCGGCTGAACACCTGACCGGGCGAGGCGGACAGGGTGAGCAGCAGCCGTAGTTCGGACGGGGCCAGCGCGATCGGTACGCCACCGCGGGCGACCGAGAGTCCGGCCCGGTCGACGGCCAGGTCCCCGTACGTGTCGATCTTCGGAATGCCGCCCTCGGCGGGCGCGCCGGCCACCCGGCGCAGTACGGCACGGATGCGTGCCTGCAACACGCGCGCCTGAACCGGCTTCACCACGTAGTCGTCGGCTCCCGCCTCCAGTCCCACGACGATGTCCTCGTCGTCGCCCCGCGCGGTCGCCATGATGATCGGCAGGGCCTGGTCGATGGTGCGTATCTCGCGGCACACGTCCAGGCCGGCCATGCCGGGCAGCATGAGGTCGAGTACCACCACGTCCGGCCGGAAGGACCGCACGTGCTCCAGCCCGTCCTCGCCGGTCTCGACGGCGGCGACCTCGTGTCCCTGGCGGCGCAGGGCGAGTGCTACTCCCTCCCGCACGGCACGGTCGTCTTCGATCAGCAGAACGCGTGGCATGCGCTCAGTATCCGCAGGGCATCCGGCCGTCTGCGCGTTTGTTACCGGATGATCATATAAACCCGAGTGCGCGTTGCCCGTCGTCCGCCGGCATATCTCCGCTCGAGAGAGCCACCTGTCCTGGGAGCCAGGAGAGCACATGAGCTGGAGGACGCTGCGGTGGAGGCCAGGCGGTGGAGGATCGCCGAAGTACGGGCGCGGGCCGGGGACATGAACTGGTCGCGGGCGGTGCCGTGGGCGGGGCTGCGGTACGCGCTCGGGGCGGGCACGGTGCTCGCCGCCGCGACGGCCCTGTGGGGCCCGCGGCCGGGCATGATCGTCGCCTCGGGCGCCGTCAACGCCGGGGCCGTGGGCACCACGGCCGGGCCGGCCCGCCCGCGCGCGGCCATGTGCGTGTCGCTCGCCGCCCTCGCCTCGGCGGCCTTCCTGGGCATGGTCACGGCAGACAGACCTCCCCGTCTTCTCCATCGCCGTGCCGGCCCTCCTCGGGGCCGTCGCCGGCCTGCTCGCCGGCACCGGCCAGGCGGCCGCCACCATGGGCGTGCAGGCCATGGTGGGGTTCGTGACGCTGGGCCGTTCTCCCCAGCCGGCCGGCACCGCCGCGCTGCTGGCCGCGGGCACCGTGATCGGCGGCCTGGCCCAGATCGCGCTCGGTCTGCTCTTTCGCGGGGCCACACTTCGCGCCGCGGTACGGGCGGTGTCGTCCGCGCCGAGCCGGCCGCCCGGCCCCGACCCGGAACGGCCACCGGTCCGGGCCGTCCTGCGGTCGACCGGCCGGGCGCTCAGGCATCCGGCTCCACTGGCCCGCTGGCACGCCCTCCGGCTCGCCCTCGGGCCGGCACTCGCACAGACGGCCGCCGCACGGCTGCTGCCGGACGAGCGGGGTTACTGGATCACCCTGACGTTGCTGAACGTCCTCAAACCGGGCTGGGTCTCCACGGCCAGCCGGGGTGTGGACCGCTGGGTCGGCACCCTCACCGGGGTGCTGGCGGTCGGGGCCCTGGCCGACGCCGTTCCGCTGCGGGGCCTCGCACTGGTGGCGGCGGTGACGTTCCTGCTCTGGGGCGCGTTCGGGCTGCAGTCGGTGAACTACGGGCTGTTCTGCGCCTTCATCTCGGGTTACGTGCTGCTGTTCCTGCAAGTGGTGGCCGCACCGCCGAGCGACTCCGCCCTCTACCGCGCGGTCGACACCACCCTTGGCGGGCTGTTGGCCCTGCTCCTGCACGCCCGGCTCCGCCGCCCGGGCAGCCGCCCGAGCGGTGACTGACCACCGGCTGCTGCCCGAGGGCAGAGCTCTTCACAGCACCCACACCAAGCCCGCCATTAGCTTTAAGTTTCAAGTGTTAGTTTCCTTCTCGTTCCCCCCACCACGGCACAGGAGACCGTTGTGCGAGACGCCAACGTAGTAGTGATCGGCGGCGGTTACGCGGGCGTCCGCCTTGCGAAACGGCTCGACTCGACGGCGCGGGTCACGCTCGTGGACCGCAAGGAGGTGTTCTTCCACCGCATCGCCTCCCTGCGGGCCGGCGTGCGCCCCGCCTGGACGGTGACCCCCTTCATCCCGTACGACCGCCTGCTGCGCAACGGCAACGTGGTCCTGGGCAAGGCGGTGCGCGTCGACACCGACGGGCGACAGGTCGTACTGGCCACGGGCGAGCGGCTGCCGTACGACGTGCTGGTCGTCGCCACCGGCGCCGACTACCCCGAACCGGCGCGCTTCACCGGCACCACGGCCGAGGAAGCGACCAAGTCGTTCGCGGAACACCAGCACAAGGTCGCCACCGCCGAACACCTCCTCGTCGTCGGTGGCGGCCCGTCCGGTGTCGAACTCAGCGCCGAGATACGGCTGGCCCGGCCTGACGCACGAGTGACGCTCGCCCACTCCGGGCCGGAGTTGCTGCACTCCACCGGCAGCGCCCGCGCCGGGCACAGGGCCCGCGCCTGGCTCGAGACCCACGACGTGGAGGTACGGCTCGACTCCTTCATGTCCCCGGGGAACGAGTTCGGCACCTACCGCGACGGCCGAGGCGCCGTCATCACCGCCGACGTGTCCTACTGGGCCACGGGCACCACCCCCAACACGCTCTGGCTGCGTCTCGCCGGGCTCGGTGACTGGCTGAACGGTACGGGGCACGTCAAGGTCGACCGGATGCTCCGTGTCGAGGGACGGCCCGACGTGTACGCGGTCGGTGACGTGAACGACACCGGCGAACTCAAGGTCACCCCCGCCGCGCTCGCCCAGGCGGAGGTCGCCGCGCACAACATCTGTGTCTACCTGCGCGGTTCGGGCAGGCACCGCAGACAGCCCCGCTCCTACCGGGCGGTTCACCGCACCCCGCTCATCGTGCCGTTCGGCTCCAGCGACGGAGTGACGATGCTGCCCGTGCCGGGCGGGGAGAGCGCCGTCCTCGGCAGCCGCGTCACCACACTGGCCAAGGCCAAGACGCTCATGACGCCCTTCATGAGGCGCCAGCTCGGATACACCGCCGCCTGACGACGGCCGTCACCCGTTCCGGTCGGTGGCGGCCGATCCGCCGTCAGTCCAGGCCTTGACCCGCTTCCGCGATGGCATCGGCCAGCCGGCGTACCGCCGGGTCCTCGGTGGTACGGGCCAGCGTGGCGGCGTGGCGGTGCAGGGCGTCGAGGCCGGGTGCGCCCGGAAGCGGGGCACGGTCGTGGTCGGTGGAACGCAGGGCGTCGGCGAAGTAGGCGGCGACCGCGGTCACCTGGAAGCGCGGGCCGGCCGCCCAGAGGGAGGGGTGCAGGGCGCCGGTCTCCAGGCCGCCGGAGGCCTCGTGCGGGGACCTGGTACGCGGGTCGAGCCAGCGGACGGTGGCGGTGGCGAGGTGCCCGTCGTGGCCGGGCCGGGTGCGCACGGCGTAGACGGCGGTGACGGTGTGGCCGGGGCCGACCTCGCCGCCGTCCACGTGGTCGTCGCGGAAGTCGTCGTCGGCGACGCGGCGGTCGTCGTAGCCGACGAGACGGAACTCGGCGACGGTCTCGGGGTCGAAGGCGACCTGCGCCTTGGCGTCACGTGCGGTCAGCTCGATGTTCTGCGGGAGTTGCTCGACGAACACCTCGCGGGCGGCGTCGGCGTCGGACACGTACGCCGTGTGCCCGTCGCCCTTGTCGGCGAGGCGTTCCATGAGGGCGTCGCCGTAGTCGCTGCCGACGCCGACTCCGAAGAGGGTGATGCCGTGTTCGCGGCGCGCGGTGGCGATGCGTTCGAGGATGGCGTCCGGGTCGGTGTTCCCGTCGTTGGCGAGTCCGTCGGACACCAGGACGACGCGGTTGGTGGCGTCCTTGCGCAGCCCCTGGACAGCCGTGGCGTACCCCCTCTCGACGCCCGCGCCGAGGTCGGTCGAGGACAGCGCCTCGAGACCGTCGATCGCGTCGTGGACCTGCCCGCGATGGCCGCCGAGCCGGGTCATCGGCAGGACGGTCTCCGCCTTCTCGCTGAAGGTGACGAGCGCGACCGAGTCGTCGTCACGCAACCGGTCCGTCATCGTGGCCAGGGACTTCTTGGCGAGGTCCAGGCGGCCCGGTTCCTCCATGGAGCCGGAGACGTCGACGACGAAGGTGAGGGCGGCGGGCGGCCGTCCGCCCTCCGGGTCCGCCGCCCTGGTGGCGAGACCGACCCGTACCAGGGACCAGTTCGCCTTGTCGGTGCGGGCGCCGTCGACGGTCACCGAAAAGCCGTTGCCGTCGGGACGGGGGTAGTCCTGCCGGAAGCTGTTGACGAACTCCTCCGGCCGGATGGTCGACGGTGCGGGCCGGCGTCCCTCGGCGAGCAGTCGGCACGCATAGCCGTAGGAGGCGGTGTCGACATCGAGGGCGAAGGTGGACACCTGGCCGGACGGCGAGTTGGAGCCGGCGGCCGTCCCGTCAGAGTCCCTGGTCCGGGCGGGAGCCGGCACCCAGTGCTTCCCGCGCTCGGGGCCGTCGACCCGGGAATCGTCGTTGTACGCGCCGCAGCTCGTCAGCAGCAGGCCGCCCGCCGTCGCGAGCGCGAGCAGGGCGCCGCTCAGCCGCCTGATCCGGTTCCGCTCCATGTTGTCCGTCCCCTGTGTCCGTTGACGCCATCCTGTCCTGTGTGACTGTGACGGCGCGAGCGGCGGGAACGTGCGCCGTGATGTGTTGCGGACGGATGTCGAAGCGGCCACAAAAGCAGCCTTCCTGGACCGGTGGGTGGGCGTTTCCGCCGACCCTGGACGCCAGTTGCCGGACGTACGATCGGGTGTAGTTGCCCGCGCAGGGGCCTGTCGGCTTTCCGGCGGAGCTTCCCGTGCGCAGAGTGTGATCATGAAGAATCCGCGTTCGCACCGTGTGCACCGCTCCCTCGCACACTCGGCCGCTGCAGCAGTCATCGTCCTCGCAGCGGCCCTGGCCTCCGCCGCACCCGCCGCCGCCCGCACCGCTCCTGGTCCCGACCTCGGCAGACAGGAGGAGAGGTGTGAGGTGACGGTCAAGGATTCGGGTGGTGGAGGCGTTCTCTGGGCACTCGCGCCCGGGGCCGCGGGCACCACGGTGCAGACGACCCAGTGCGCGACCCAGCCGTCGGGCGGTTCCGCGACGCGGGAAGGGGCCGGAGCGGAAGATCCGGTCCCGGTGTCCTGAGCAGGGGCTTGCCGCGCCGCACAACGCCGGCCATGGTTCCGGCCCGGACCTGACGGTCCGGGCCGTGCGCCCGACCGTGGGCCGCCGCACCGAAAACCGGTGTCGCCGACGGCCCGACCCTCCTTACTGTGCGGGTTCATGGATGACAGCGCCGCCCCACCACGACTGACCCGGCTCACCTTCCACGGTCCCCTCTCCGAGGACCGCGCGGCCAGGATGATCCGCCGGCTCACCGCGCAGGCCGCCCCGGCAACCGTGCTCGACATCGGTTGTGGCTGGGGCGAGTTCATGCTGCGTCTGCTCGAGGCGACCCCCGGTGCGACCGGCACCGGCATCGACCTGAACGAGGAGGACCTCGCCCGCGGACGCGCCAACGCCGAGGCCAGGGGCCTGGGCCGGCGTGTCCGCTTCGTCCAGGAGTCCGGCGTCGGCACCACCCGCGGCCCCGCGGACCTCGTACTCTGCCTGGGCGCCGGCCACGCCCTCAGCGCCGCGCAGCCACCCGGGCACATCACCGCGGCCCTGCGCGCCCTGCGCACGCTGGTCACCCCGGGCGGCCGAGTCGTTCTCGGCGAGGGCTTCTGGCAACGGCCGCCCACGACGGACGAATTGGCGGCGATGTGGCCCGACGCCTCCTCCTCCGAGTTCCACGACCTCGCCGGCCTTGTCGACCTCGCCATCACCGCCGGCTTCCGCCCTGCCTGGATCGAGACGGCGAGCGACGACGAATGGGAGGAGTTCGAGTCGGCCTACCAGTCGGACGTCGAGGAGTGGCTGGCCACCCACGCCGGCCACCCGCTGGCGAAGGAGACCCGCGACCGCGTCGACGAGCACCGCAGCCGTTGGCTCAGGGGGTACCGCGGCGTCATGGGCCTCGCCTACCTGACCCTCGTGCCGGTGAGTTGAGCCATGGACCGATCGCCCACTCCCGCCGCCGCTCCCGCCCGCCGCGTGGTACTCCTCGGAGGAGGCTTCTCGACCGACGACGACGGCCTGCTGGACGACTGGCTGCTGTCCCACGCGAGAGCCCCTCGGCCCAATGTCTGTTTCGTCCCCACAGCCAGCGGAGACGCACCTGCCTACATCGAGCGGTTCCTGAGCGCGTTCCGGTCCCGCGACTGCGAACCGTCCGTGCTGCCGTTGTTCCGGCGTGAGCTCGACGACGACGCTCTGCGGGCGTTCGTCCTCTCCCAGGACGTGGTGTACGTCGGTGGCGGCAACACCGCCAACCTGCTGGCGGTCTGGCGGGTACACGGGCTGGACCGGCTGCTGGGCGAGGCCTACGACAGCGGAACGCTGCTGTGCGGGATCAGCGCCGGTGCCAACTGCTGGGCCGAGGGCTCACACACCGACTCCTTCGGCCCGCTGACGTTCCTGCCGGACGGGCTCGGCCTGCTACCGGGATCGGTGTGCCCGCACTACGACGGCGAGCCGGGCCGGCGTCCCTCCTACCGGAAAGCCGTGGCGACCGGCATGCTGCCGGCCGGGTGGGCGGTGGAGGACGGCGTGGGCGCCCTCTTCACCGACGGACGCCTCACGGAGACGGTGACCCGGGCCCCGGGGGCCTGCCTGTACCGGATCGAGTGCGCCGGGGAGGACACCGTCAGCGAGCGGGCGGTGCCGTGCCGCCTGCTGGGCGGAGCGGCGGCCGGACCGTGACGCGCCCCGTGGAGGTCAGACCCCGCCGAGATCCACCCGCCAGTCGTTCGACGTGATCCAGTGATCCCTGGGGTATTCGAACCCCACCGCACCGAGCAGCTCGAATCCGGCCTTCCGGCAGACCGCGTTCGACGCGGGGTGATCCGCGCTCGGAAAGGCATGGAGGTAGCGGTGTCCTCCGGCCGCCCGCGCCGCCTCGACGAGCGCGCGGGCCGCCGTCACGGCGAGACCCCTCCCCTGGAACTCGGGCAGCACCCCCCACCCGGTCTCCCACACCGTTCCCGCCCGCCACTCCCGCTCCCAGAGACCGATCGAGCCCACGGTGTCACCGGTGCCGGCCGGCGCGACCCGGTACATCTGCCCCGACTCCAGCCGGAGGTAGCGCCGGTGCCGGGCGACGAGCTGCTGCTCCGTCTCCGGACCGCCCAAGTGCTCCGTCATCTCAGGGCTGTTCTATCTCCGCAGCAGCCAGAAGTCGTCCTGCGCCCAGGGCTCCAGCGTCACTTGTGCGTCCATGGCGTCCACGGCGGTCATCCTAGGGCGCGGGTCCGACAACCCCCGGCTCAGAGCGCGGGTCCTCCCGGTGACCGGAGGAAGAGTGTGTCGTCCGGCTCGCGGGCGACACGCGACCCGATGCCTCGGCCTACCCGGTTCAGAACGGTCCGCAGCCACTCCGCGTCCTCGTGCGACGCGCGCACCAGCCGCATCCGCCGCGCCTGGAGCGGCACCATCCGCACGGTGGCCGGCGTCCCGGTGCCCGGCTCCATGGTGACCAGGTACAGCAGCCGCAGGTCGTCCCGGTACCGTTCGTGGCCGCTGATTCCCTCGTAGTCGTCGACGAAGTCGCCGCAGCCGTACAGGATGGGCTTCCCCCGGTAGAGCTCCACCGGACGCGGATGGTGCGAGGAGTGTCCGTGCACGACGTCCGCTCCGCCGTCCACGAGCGCGTGGGCGAAGGCGACCTCCTCACGGGAGATACCGAACCCCCAGTTCGTCCCCCAGTGCACCGATACGATCACGATGTCGCCCGGCCGCTTCATCTGCCGCACGCGGCGGGTGATCGCGGACGCGGCCGCACCGGACGGCTCGGCCACGAAGTCCACACCGCCGTGCGCGCCGGTCGCGGCCCAGCCGCCTGGTATGCCGCTCGACGCCGTCCCGCACGAGAAGACCAGCACCCGGCCCCCTCCGGCGAGGGGGACGATCGCCGGCCGTCGCGCCTCGCCCGCGTCCCGGCCGGCCCCGGCGGTCCTCAGCCCCGCGTCGGCCAGGGCGACGAGCGTCTGGTCGAGTCCGCCGAGCCCGAAGTCCAGCACGTGGTTGTTGGCGATGACACAGACGTCGGGACGGACGGCGGTCAGGCACGGCAGGTTGGCCGGGTTCATCCGGTAGTGGACCTCCTTGCCGGGCGCGAACCGGCCGGCCTGGGTGACGCTGGTCTCGAGGTTGATGATCCGGGCGTCGGGAGCGGCCTCGTCGAGTATCCGCAGTGCCTCGCCCCACGGCCAGGAGAAGCCGACCGGTGCCGGAATCGCTCCGTTCACGGCCTCGGCCATCTCGACGTAGGCACGGGCGTCATGGACGTACGTCTCCCGGAGCACCGGATCCCCGGGGTGCGGAAGGATCTGATCGACACCCCGGCCCAGCATCACGTCACCGCAGAGGAACAGGGTGACCGGGCCCCCGCGCATGCCCCCAGGCTAAGCCGTTCGAAGCCGTGCCGCAGACGGAGTGCGACGCAGGAGGGCCGGTCGCCCGTCACCGTCCGCCGTGTCCACCGTGGGCGGACGGGGCCGGCCAGGACAGGGCGCGGGCGACGTCGGCGACGGTCAGGATGCCGACGAGGCGGCCTTCATCGAGGACCAGGGCACGGCGGGCGGGGCTCGCCTCCAGACGGGGGAGCAGATCGAGCACCGGCTCCTGAGGGGTGACCGTGACGATGTCGCCGAGAGGGTGCATCACCTCACGCACCGTGGTGCTCGCCCGCTTTCCCGGTGGTGTCGCGTCGACGCGTCGGACGGTGAGCAGTCCGGCCACCGAGCCGTCCGCCTCCAGGACCGGGAACGCCGAGTGGCGGTAGGGGCCGAAGGGCCCCTCCGCCAGGAAGCCGGCGAGCGTGGCCGTGGCCGGCACGGCGACCGGGTCGGGGGTCATGACGCGGCCGACCGGCACTCCGCCCAGTACGCCCCGCGTCTCGGCCTGCCGGGCCTCGGCCGTGGCGGCCGCGATCAGGAACCAGCCGATCAGCGCCAGCCACAGGCCGGACAGGTCACCGGCGAACAGCACGGTCGCGAAGCCTGTCACCACCATGATCCAGCCCAGCACCCGACCCGCCGCCGACGCGCCCTGCGTGGCCCGCAGCCGGTCACCGGTGCGGTGCCACAGGTACGCCCGGAGCAGCCGCCCTCCGTCCAGCGGCGCGGCGGGCAACGCGTTGAACACGGCCAGCAGTACGTTGATCGCGGCCAGCCAGGCCACCGCCTCCACCACCAGCCCGGACACGTGGAGCGCGTCCAGGCCCACGGCCGCGCCGGCCAGTACCCCGCCGGCCAGCAGGCTGGTGAGCGGACCCACGCCCGCGATGCGCAGTTCCGCGGCCGGTGTCGGGGCCTCGCCCCGCAGGCGGGCGGCACCGCCCAGCATCCACAGGGTGATGCCCTCCACCTGGACGCCGTTGCGGCGGGCGACCACGGCGTGCGCCAGCTCGTGGGCCAGCAGCGAGCCGAGGAAGACGACCGCGGTGAGCAGGGCGAGCGCCCAGTACAGGGCGGGGGAGTGGCCCGGGTGCGCGTCGGGGAAACGGCCGCGCGCCAGCGCGACCGTCACCAGGACGATGATGACCAGGACACTCCAGTTCAGACCGACCCGCACGCCGGCGATCCGGCCGAGGGACACCGTCTCGTTCATGATCCTCGCCTCACAGCACGGTGCGACACCTCCATCCTCCGGCGGAGCGGTTCAGGACGGGAGGGGCCGTTCGGCTCGGATCCGGCGCCGGGCCACGGCGGAGTGTTCCGCTTCCCGGCCGTGCCGCGTCGGGCCGCCGTCATCCTGACCGGTGCGCGGCGCGGCCACTCCCGCTGATGTCGCGAACGGGACCTCAGTGACGAGTCGGCGTGCGGCTCCGTCCGGGGAGTTGCCGCAGGCCGTGCACGTGGACCCGGCCCTTCCCCGCGGTTTTGGCCTCGTACATAGCCAGGTCGGCCCGGTGCAGCAGTTCCTGCGGGGTGCTGTCCGCGGCGGCCGCCGCCATGCCGATGGACGCCGAGACCACGGCTGTCGTGCTGCCGAGCCGGTACGGCTCCGCCAGCGCGGCCAGCATCCGCCGGGCGACCTCCAGCGCGCCGGAGGAGCCCGGTCGGCCGTGCGAGACCAACAGGGCCGCGAACTCGTCGCCGCCGAGACGGGCGACGACGTCACCGGCCGGTACCGAGGCCTCCAGCCGCCGGGCGGCCTGTACCAGGAGGGCGTCGCCGGCCGCATGCCCGGCGGAGTCGTTGACGGCCTTGAATCCGTCCAGGTCCACGAAGAGCACCACGGGCGCCGCCGCCCCGGCGGTTCGGTTCCGCAGTGCCCCGGCGACGCGGTCGGTGAACAGTGCCCGGTTGGGCAGCCCGGTCAACGGGTCGCGGAAGGCGAGACGCTCCAGCCTGGCCCGTTCCGCGACCCGGTCGCCCGCGTCACGGCTGATGACGATCAGTCCCTGGGGGTGGTGCCCGATCACCGCTTCCACATGGCGCCACCGTCCGGCGGCGTCCCGCACACGGGAGACCACACGGTGGCCGGTGCAGCGGCCGTCCGTCGCGGCGTCCCGCCGCAGGACACGGACGGCGCGCAGCAGTTGCTCCACGTCATCGGGGTGGCACAGCCGGAGCATCTGCACACCCACCAGGTCCTCGGGCCGGTAACCCAACGCCGGGTGGACAGCCGGACTGACGTAGCGGACCCGCCCGTCCGGCGAGGCTGTCGTGATCACGTCGCAGCTGTGGTCGATCAGGGACCGGTAGTGGTCCGCGCGCGCCGTCGACTCATGGGTGAGACGCAGATGATCGGCGTGAGCGACCCCCTGCCGCACGCACAGCGCAACGAGCACCGAGCCCATCAGAACCCACATCGGCACATCACTGCGAGCCCCGACGGCGGCGTGGGCGGCGAAGGCCGTCAAGCAGACGGCCAGGGGAACGAAGGGGGTCACCACGCCGATGACGGGAGACATCTTCCGGTCGAACCCCACCGCGCTGACGCTCCCGGGCAACCACGGTGAGACCGCCACGAGCAGCAACCCGGTCACCCAGCACACCGCCGCGGGACCGCCGGTGTCCGAGCGGGGGAGCGTGACGCGCAGGATGTCACCGGCGGTCACACCGGCCAGCCCGAGTAGGGCCACCGTGAGCGCGGCGCGGTCCGTGCGACGCAGGCAGTACCGGAGCGCGATCAGCAGTCCCAGCACCAGGACGTCCGCCACCGCCCGGGCGACGCCGAGGAACGACATCGACACATCACCGCCCTGGTCGGCCCGGTACAGCAGGACCGCTCGCCCGAGGGTGAGCAGGGAACCCGCGATCAGCCAGCCGTCGCAGAGCCTTCGCAGCCGGATCAGTACCGGGTCGCTCTCCGCCGCGGCCATCACCACCGCGGCCGCCGTGCCCGCGGCGATCACGACGACCGCCAGGGCACACACCAGCGCGTGGAGAAGGACCGCGGAATGCGCCCGGGAGGAGTCGAGGCGGGCCAGGACGAGGTGGTGCAGCCCGCCGGCGCCCATCGACACGGCCGATGCCATCAGGCGAAGACGGGCTCTCCCCACAACCGTCCGGGCGCGCAGGAAGATCGATACGGACGCCACCCCATAGGCCACCGGCACTCCGATGTCCGCCGACACGGCAGTGACCGCGGCCGCGCCCCCCGCCACTGCAGTGACCAGAACACCGTTCGCGCGCAGGATCATGCGAACCCCCAGGAAGACCGAGCGCAGAACCGGACGCAGAGGGTCCGGGGAAGGCTCAAGCAGGGTCAGGAGGATAAGAGGACCGGCTGCCGGGCCGCCCGGGTGGTTGGCATATGCCACTCGAACTAGCGAAAGTCATGGCCGACGCTTGCCAACAGCGGGCACGCGTGCATGCAGGCGGAAGTACGGTCGTCGATCACTGCCCGGAGGCGAGGACGTAGGTGTTGAGGGTGCCGACCGTTGCGAGCGGCGTGGGGGAGCCCAGGTCGTAGCGGTCCACGGCGAGGTAGTTGGGCTTCTTGCGGGCGGCGGGCGTGCAGAAGTTCTGGGCGCGGTTGAGGAGCTTGCCGTTGTCCGTCGCGGCGGTGGAGCCGATCGGGTAGTCCCGGAAGTGGTTCATGACGAACAGCGGGTGGAAGGCGGCCGAGTCCGCGGTCAGCGGCCGGCCGGTGCCCCAGCGGCTGTAGCACGACCAGTCGGAACCACCGAGCCCGCCGCCCATGGACCAGTAGTTCTCGACGGTCCACTCACGCTGGTACATCACACCGAAGGTGTCGCGGGTCGCCCAGCCGTTCGCGGTGTCGCTCGCCCGGGTCCGGTCGCTGAAGACCAGCAGCTGCTTGCCGCGGGCCGCGAGGTCCGCCATGGTCGGCCATCCCTTCGTCGCCACCCCCTCCTGGTCCGGCCGGTAGAGCACGTCGTACAGCCCGTTCACGGAGGCGAGAGAGGACTTCAGCACGTCGGAGGAGGCGTAGTCCTCCAGGAACACGGTGACGAACCGGCTCGGATCGGCCTTGAGGAAGTCGACGATGCGCTGCAGGTCGGTGGCGAGGGGGACCGGGTTGCTCACTCCGTCGCAGCTGTTGTGACAGAGCACGGCCTTCCCGGAGACGGTGTAGTCGTCCAGCATGAAGCCGCGCACTCCGTCGCCGAGTTGCCGGCCGATGCCGTAGTTCTGGTTGGGGAAGAGGCTGACCGGGAACGAGGCGAAGTTCCCGTCGGCGCCGTTGGCGAAGGCGTTGTGCGCGGTGAGGAACGTGACCTGGTCCAGGGTGCGCCCGTCGGCGGACGGCATCCCGGTGGTCGCGTACGTCACCGGGGTGAGGTACCAGCGGGCGAGGTCGCCGCCGGGGCCGAGTTGTACGGCACCGGAGTCGGAGGAGGATCCGGTGAGGTACTGGGAGGTGCCGGGCACGCTCACGGTGTAGGTGCCGTCCGTGTCCGCGCTGATCGTCCAGGTGGTGCCCTCCGCCCCGCAGGCGGCGGTCACCGCGGAGGCGCCGCTGTGGCCGAGGCAGGTGCCGGACTCGTCGGTGTTCTGCAGCCGGTATCCGCCGTCGGCCGCGACCGGGGTCCACTGCTGGTGGTCCTCGTTGCCCTTCGGGTTGTGCGCGGCGACCGTGCCACCGCTGTCGGCGGCGTTCAGTCCGGTGGTGTAGTTCTGCAGATAGACCGAGTGGGCGGGAACGGCCGCCGCGGCCCGGCCCGGGGACAGCATCGGCAGGGTCAGGGCGAGCGCGGCGGTGCCGCACAGGAGCCGCAAGGGGGGCAGGGGGCGCAGACGCACGGGGGTTTCCTTTCACTCCGGCACTCCGAGGTGAGTGGCAGAGACATGACATACATGAACTCTCGTGCGCAGTGCCAGAGTTATGCTCGCCTGCCTGACCGACGAACGAACACGCCGCTTCGCCGCCGGCCATCCGGCCCTCCCCACGCATGGTCGTGAAGCCGCCGGCCGACCATGACCGCCAAGTGGTGGCGGCAGCGGCCGCCAACCCGGCACTGCCACGCGACGTGATGTCCCGTCTGCTGCACGGCGACCCGTCTCACGGCTGCCGAGTCATGACGCGGCAGTAGAGCCGGAAGCCCGGGCACCGCGGTTGCCGACGCCCGTCGGAAGTCGCCCGGCCGTCAGTGGCGAGGCGTGTGCTAGCTTCGTCAACCACACGGTGCCGATGGGCCGTTGGGCACCCCCGTCATCCATTCACAGGATCCTTGATGTCGAGACGCAGCATCACTGCGCGGGGCCGTGGCACCGCGTTCGTCGCCGCCGGCCTGCTGGCCGCGGCCGGCGTGGTTTCACCCACCGTGGCGGTCGCCGCTCCCGGCGGCGCATCCCCGGTCACCTCCGGAGCGTCCCAGCGGCAGCACCAGTTCGCCGCCGCGGCCGCCGAGTACCGCGTGCCGCCGGAGGTGCTGCTGGCCGTCGCGTACCAGCAGTCGGCCTGGGAGGCGCACCAAGGCAGGTACAGCAGCGACGGCGGCTACGGACCCATGCACTTGACGGACCTCACACCGGCGATGCTGGCCGGTGGCGACGCCGGCGCCGTCGGCCGTGCGGATCTGGCGAAGACGGCGGCGGACCCGGCCCTGCACAGCCTCAGGAAGGCCGCCCGCCTCACCGGTCTGCCGGCCCACGAGCTGCGTACCGACCCGGCGGCCAACATACGTGGCGGCGCCGCGCTCCTGGCGTCGTATCAGAAGGAGGCGACCGGCGCACTGTCCCCCGACCCGGCCGCCTGGTACACGGCGGTGGCCCGGTTCAGTGGCAGCACCGAGCGCCGGGCGGCCGACGCGTACGCTGACCGGGTCTACGCGACCATGCGCAAGGGGGTCTCGCGCACCACGGACGACGGCCAGCGGGTCACCCTGCGCGCCGTGCCGGGCCTCCGCCCGGCCGCCTCACCGTCGGCCGGGCGAAAGTCGGTCACCGCTCAGGACGGCACGACCGAGTGTCCCGTCACCGTCTCGTGCACCTTCGTCCCGGCGTCCCCCTCGAACGGTCAGGTCTCCGACCGCCCCGCCAACGGAATCCGGATCGACTCCATAGTCATCCACGACACCGAGTCTTCGTACGAGTCCGCGATCAGCTTCTTCCAGACCCCCGGCCGCAGTGCCGCGCACTATGTGATGCGGTCCTCCGACGGCGCGGTGACGCAGATGGTGCCGACCAAGGACCTCGCGTTCCACGCGGGCAACTACTCGACCAACATGCACTCGATCGGCATCGAGCACGAGGGTTACGCCGCCCACGGCGGCACCTGGTACACCGAAGCCCAGTACGAGGCCACGGCGGAGCTGGTGAAGTACCTGGCCGCGCGGTTCGGCATCCCACTGGACCGGCAGCACATCCTCGGACACGACAACGTGGCCGGGCCCAACACGGCGCTGGTCTCCGGGATGCACTGGGACCCGGGGCCGGAGTGGGACTGGGAGCACTTCATGCGACTGCTCGGTGCCCCGGTCGCCGGGCGCCACGGCGTGGGCCAGGTCGGCTCGGTTGTCGCGATCACTCCCGGCTTCGACCGCAACCAGCAGACCATGCAGGTCTGCCCTTCCGACGACCCGACCGGTGCCACCACGGAGTGCACCGAGCGGTCCGGTCCGGCGAACTTCGTGTACCTGCGCACGGCACCCCAGGAGGACGCCCCGCTCTTCGGTGACCAGGCGCTGCACCCGAACGGCTCGGGCACCGACCGGATCAACGACTGGGGCAGCACCGCGCAGGCCGGTCAGCAGTTCGTCGTGGCCGGGCAGGAGGGCGACTGGACGGCGATCTGGTTCAGCGGGTCCAAGGTGTGGTTCCACAACCCGCACGGCTGCAACACCACCCGCGTACACGGTGTGAGGGTCGTCCAGGGCTCCGGCGAGGCGCCCGTGTCCGTCTACGGCTCCAGCTACCCGGACGCCAACGAGTACCCGGCGGGCCTCGGGGCCTCGACCCAGGCGCCGCTGGGCCAGTACACCGTCCCGGCCGGTCAGGCCTACGTGGCCACCCAGCCCCCGGCCGCCACCGACGACTACTTCCCGTCCAGTGGCCGGGTCGTCCTCGGCGGCAAGAAGATGTACACCATCCAGTACAACCACCGGGTGGCCCTCGTCTACGCGGGTGACGTCACGGAGACCACGGCGCCGGAGCCAGGGAACTGAAGCCGGGCATACCGCCATCGGCCGTCCCTGCTCACCGGCGCGGCGCAGACGCTCAGCTCGCGCCGGTCAGCGGGGGAAGGTAGCCGAGGGACTGCCCCGCCGCCGTGGGATGGTAGGAACCGGTGAGGTCCAGCAGGTCGACGCTGTGCAGCCAGGGGCTGGACGAGCAGATCTCGTGGCCGGTGAAGGCGGCCCGGACGTCGGCGAACGTGAACCCGTGGGCGGTGGCGAGCCGGGCGATCACACCGTCGAGGCGGTCCACCGCCTTGTTGAGCGCGGACCTCTCGTTGTTCTCGAGGCCGCTCGAACAGGTGCCGTGGAGCCGGTAGAGGTGAGGGTAGCCGAGCACCACGACGTGGGCGGCGGGCGCCTTGTTCCGGACGGCCGAGTAGAGACGGTCCAGGTTGCCCGGGAGAGTGCTGTCCATGAAGGAACCGGCGGCGGCCACTGCGGACAGACAGGCCGCCTGGCCGGGCAGCACACAGGTCGTCATGACGCGGGCGAATCCCGCGTCGCTGCCGCCGACCGTGATGGTGACCAGTCCGGTGCGCGGGCCGAGCCGGCCCATTTGGTTCGCCATGACGTCGCTGGTCCTGGCGTGGTTGCACGCGGCGAAGTCGAACGACGCCGGCGCGTGTGTGGCGGCCCACAGGACGGGATACGCCAGGCTGCTGCGCCTGCAGCCCGCGTCGGAGGGAAGGTAGTCGCCGGCTCCGACACCGGCGGCGTAGGAATCCCCGAGGGCCACGTAGCCGAGGGCTGCCGAGCCCGACGCCGCCTCCCCGGCCACGGGACCGGCGAGGACGCAGGTGGTGGCGAGGAGCAGGGAGGACGCGCCGGACGCTATTCGGGACTGTCTCATGACTCTCCTGTACCGCGGCCCGGTCGCGCCCACCCGCCGTGTCCGTCCCGCCTGCTCGACCGTGTTGACAGACGTCAGCGGCGGTGCCGCTGCCCAGGCGCCCCCACGGTCGGCGGGGGCGCCGGCCGGTGTGCGGGGCGCTGCCGCGGGCCGCGGCCCCGGCCGGATTCACCCGGTGAGCCGTCACCCGCCCGGCGTAGCCCCCGGCGGCTCGGCGAGCGGCGCGGGTCCGTTTCGCACCGGACCGGGCGCCCGGTCGTCGGCGGCGCCGAACCACCGGGACAGCCGGCCGAAGAGGTCCCGCTGGTCGTCACCGGCCCATGCCACGTGGCCGTCCGGTCGGAGCAGTACCGCGGGCACGTCCAGCTCCTCGCTGACGTCGACGACGTGGTCGACCCGGTCCGTCCATCCCGCCACGGAGAGCCGGCCGGTCTGATCGAGCAGCAGTCCGCGGCCGTCGCGCATCAGCTCGTAGAGGCGCCCCCGCTCGAGTCGCACGTCCCGCAGCCGGCGGCCGAGCAGTTCGTGGCCCCCGCCGAAGTCGTAGCGGACGTCGATGGCGGTGATCTTCTCGATCAGATACCGGTTCACCTCCTCGAAGTCCATCAGTTCCGCCACCAGTCGGCGCACCGCCTGCGGGCCCGGCTCGGTGGACATCAGGTGCATCTGTGCGCGGGTGTAGTCCAGCACCGCGGCGGCCACCGGGTGCCGTTCGGTGTGGTAGCTGTCCAGCAGCCCCTCAGGTGCCCAGCCGGCGACCGCGGCGGCCAGTTTCCAACCCAGGTTGAACGCGTCCTGGATTCCGAGGTTGAGTCCCTGCCCTCCGGCGGGCGGGTGGATGTGCGCCGCGTCGCCGGCGAGCAGCACCCGGCCGACGCGGTAGCGCTCGGCCTGCCGGGTCGCGTCGCCGAAACGGGACAGCCAGCGCGGCGAATGAACGCCGAAGTCGGTGCCCGCGACGGCCCGCAACTGCTGCTTGAAGTCCTCGAGTACGGGCGGGGCCGTACGGTCCTCGGCCACTCCCTCGGCGGGCACGACGACGCGGTACACGCCGTCCCCGAGCGGCATGAATCCGAACCGCTTCTGGGTCTTGCGGACTTCGGCCGTCACGGCGGTCAGCGTCTGGGGCGACACGTCGACCTGCATCTCCCCCAGCAGTGTCTCCACGCGGCTGGGCTCGCCCGGGAAGCCGACGCCGAGCAGCTTGCGCACCGTGCTGCGGCCACCGTCGCAGGCGACGAGGTAGCGCGAGCGCAGTCGGGTTCCGTCGGCCAGTTCGGCGGTCACCCCCTGGGCGTCCTGGATCAGCCCGACCAGTTCGCGGCCACGCCGGACCTCGGCGCCGAGCCCGGTGGCGTGCTCGGCCAGCAGGCGTTCGGTGGCGGTCTGCGGGATACCGAGGACGTACGCATGCGCGGTGTCCAGCCGGTCGGGCCAGGGCCTGTCGATGCCGGCGACGAAACCGCCGACCCTGTGCTGCTTGCCGAGAGCGAGGAACCGCTCCAGCAGACCGCGCTGGTCCATCACCTCGATGCTGCGCACATGCAGTCCGAGCGCGCGGACCTCCTTCGCCGGTTCCGCCTCCTTCTCCAGCACGAGCACCCGCACACCGTGCAGACGCAACTCGCCGGCCAGCATCAAGCCGGTCGGTCCACCACCGGCAACGATCACATCAATCATCAAACCCCCTGGCTAGGCCGGAGATTGTGCAGCACGACCCGGGGCTTGCCGCAAGGTCCCCAGTGCGCTATATGTTAAGAGTGGCAAGGAGTGGGCGAGCTCCTTGCCTTTGTTCTTGCCACCCGAGCCGGCCGGTCGGTTTTGGAAAGCCACGCCCGCCAGCGGTCCCTGGCATCGGGTCAGTCCCGTGAGGGGGACGCCGAACGGGAGGAAACCGCGAAGAGCAGCACGGTGTTCACGGGCCGAGGAACGCGCCGCGATGAAGGACCGCGCCCAAGAGGTGAAGACGGCTCGCAAGGCCCGCTACTCGACCCTCGGTTTCAGTGACCAGGCGAACCTGGACGACGGCGCGACGTGGCCGGTCTCGTACGCGCTGACCGGGGACCTGACGAGCGGCGACGGGGCACGGATCGCGGAGCTGGTGAAGCGGGCCGCGGGCTGACACCTCGTCGTCGGCCGCAGCAAGGCGGGGGACAGGCCACCGTGGGCGGGCCGTGCGGGCGGTGTCCGCCCCTTCCGTCGTGTTCTGCGCAGCGCAAGCCGAGTGTGGCGCAGATCATGCATACCTTCGTACCTACTGGTCGGTATGGTCACTGGGAGCCGCGAACAACTGGAGGCACTGATGTCTGCGACCAACCGCCAGGTCCGTCTGGCAGCCCGTCCCGTGGGCGAAGTGGGGCCCGACGACTGGGAGCACTGTTCCGCACCCGTCGAGGAGCCCGGCCCCGGCCGGTTCCTGGGCCGGACGCGCGTCATCTCCCTCGACCCGGCCATGCGGGGGTGGCTGGACGACCGCCCCTCCTACCTGCCTCCGGTGGGCATCGGCGAGGTGATGCGCGCCGGGTCGGTCGTCGAGGTCGTCGCCTCCGACCACCCCGGCTTCAAGCCCGGTGACCATGTGGTGGGCGCGTTCGGCGTCCAGGAGTACGTGGTCTCCGACGGACGGGGCGCCATGAAGGTCGACATCTCGCTCGCCCCGCCGTCGACGTATCTGGGCGCCCTGGGGATGCCGGGCATGACCGCGTACTTCGGGCTGCTGGACGTCGGGGCGCTCAAGGACGGCGAGACCGTCGTGGTGTCGGGGGCGGCCGGTGCGGTCGGAACCATCGCCGGTCAGATCGCGAAGGCCAAGGGGTGCCGGGTCGTGGGCATCGCCGGAGGACCGGAGAAGTGCGCGTTGCTCACCGGTGAACTGGGCTTCGACGCGGCGATCGACTACCGGGGCGACGACGTCAAGAAGGCGTTGCGTGAGCACGCCCCGGACGGCATCGACGTCTACTTCGACAACGTCGGAGGGGACATCCTGGACATCGCCCTGACCCGGCTCGCGATGCACGCCCGCGTCGTGGTGTGCGGTGCGATCAGTCAGTACAACAACACCACCCCGGTCAAGGGCCCCTCGAACTACCTGTCGCTGCTGGTGCGTCGCGCGCGCATGGAGGGTTTCGTCGTCTTCGACTACGCCGAGCGCTACGCGGAGGCCGCGCGGGAGATCTCCGCCTGGATCGGGGCCGGCCGTATCAAGGTCAAGGAACACGTGGTGCGGGGGACCGTGGACGATTTCCCCGAGACGTTGCAGATGCTCTTCCGCGGCGAGAACGTCGGCAAGCTCGTGCTCGAACTGGTGTGACCGCCGGCGGCCGTACGCCCCGACCGTACGGCCCCTCACCGGCTGCCGAGGGAGGCCAGCGCTGCGGACACCGTCCCGCGCAGGGCGCGGGCGTCGGCGCCCGCACGAGAGCGCGCGTTGACCCCGTAGGCGAGCAGGGTCAGCAGCTCGGCGGCGGTGGCCAGGTCGGTTCCCGGGTCCAGCTGTCCCTGTTCCCGGGCGGCGCGCAGGGCGGCGAGAACGGCGTCCCGCAACTGGTGATGGTGCTGCTCGAGGACGCGGCGGACCGCCGCGTCACCGCTCTCGGCGCCGGCGTGCGCATTGACGACCATGCAGCCCCACCGTGCGTACGGTCCCGAGCAGCGCACCTCGATCAGCCCGTCGAAGAACTCCGCGACGGCCGGCAGGCCCCGGTCGTCCCCGGCGAGGCGGCGGAAGGCGGGCCGGGAGTGGGTCTCGACGTAGCGCCGGAGTGCCGCGAGGTAGAGGTCCTGCTTGCCGCCGAAGGTCGCGTAGAGGCTGGAACGGTTGAGCCCGGTCGCCGTCACGACGTCCTGGACACCGGTCGAGGCGACGCCCCGCTGCCAGAACAGCCGCACGACCGTGTCCAGGGCGGCGTCCGGGTCGAAGTGCTTGATGTCCGGCATGGCTCCCTCATCATCCTGAAACAGGGGTTCCAAGATAACGCCGCGGCCCGCTAGGCTGAACACATCTCGGAACGTTCATTCCGAGATGACTTGTCGTCAGCTGGAGGAAAGGCAGGCATGACTCTCGACGCCGAACTGCGCGCCTTCTTGGAATCCCGCCATGCGCAGATCCCGGCCGCGCGACGGGAGGTCATGGACCGCGCGGCGCGGGAACTCGCCGCGTCCGGACAGGCCGACCGCGCCCTTTCCACGGGCGACCGGGCACCCCGCTTCAGCCTCCCCGCCGCCACCGGGCGGGTGGTCGCGCTGGACGAACTGCTGGCCGCGGGGCCGGTCGTGCTCACCTTCTACCGCGGTGCCTGGTGCCCGTACTGCAACATCGCCCTGCGTGCCCTTCAGCAGCACCACGACGCCATCACCGCCCGCGGAGCCCGGCTCGTGGCCGTCTCCCCGCAGACCCCCGACGAGTCCCTGACCCTCGCGGAGAAGCAGGCGCTGGCCTTCGACGTGCTCAGCGACCTCGGCTCGGACACCGCCAGGCAGTACGGCCTCGCGTTCGACCTGCCCGACGACCTGGCCGCCGTCTACGACGAGTTCGGCTTCGACCTCCAGCGCGTCAACGGCGGCCATGCCCGCACCCTGCCGCTGCCCGCCTGCTACGTCATCGACCGCGACGGCATCGTCCGCTGGGCCTTCGTCGACTCCGACTACACCAGGCGCGCCGAGCCCGCCGACATCCTCACCGCCCTCGGCTCCCTCGGGTGACCGGACGTCATGCTCCGTAGCGCAGCACGAGGAGCGCTATGTCGTCGGTGCGCTGCCCGGCGGTGCTGACGTGCTTCAGTAGATCGCCGACGGAGCCGCCACCACATCGCCGGCGGTGCGGACCGCATCGTCGGCCCGAACACCTGTATACATCTGCGTACCTGACCGGTCGTCGAGCGGTACCGGTTGACGACCCCTGCCGCCTCTCCCTTCCCTCTCCCTCATACGCCCGGCTCTTCACCCTGCAAGCCCTGGCTGCGTCGACGGCGACCGGGTCCTGGTGAGCCGTCCGGGCCGACTGGTGCCGGGGCGCGTGGTGGTCCTGGAACGCAGTCGCCCGGACGGCGGTCGACGCCTTCCTCCGCTCCCGCCGGGTGCGTCCCCCCAAGCCGCCTGCGGCCGGCACTGGACCATCAAACGCATCGTCGCGGTCCCGGTCGACCCTGGTGTCGACGCGGCCGACCGCGTCCAGGAGCAGGCGGGCGCGTCGACAACCAGGCATCGCACGGGGCAGCCGATGCCTGCGGGCATCAGTGAGCTGATGCCCGCAGGATCAGCTGCAGGTCAGGTAGTCATAGCCGGCGATGCGTCCGTTGCCGCCGCCGTCGTAGAAGTGATAGCGGCCCTGGTCGTCGCGGCTGACGCTGATCGAGTGAGCGGAGCCGACGTAGGTGTCGACGGCTCCGTCGCCGTCGGTGTCCCGCAGCCATTCGCCGGCCTTGCCGAAGGTCTCCTTGCCGACCGCTCCGTCAGGACTGGCGTCCCAGTCGCTCTGCCAATCCTCGGTCGCGGCCTTGGTCTTCGTACCGAAGACGCCGTCGATGTCGGAGGCGGAGGTGAGATTGCCGTCCGCCCAGAGGATCTTCTGCCACAGGCAGGTGGCATTCGAAGAGGTGTTCGTGCCCGTCGACAGGATGCCTTCGTCGTCCCAGTCGTTCCCGAAGGCTCCGCCGCCGTAGACGTAGGCGAGACCGCTGTAGGTGCCGATTGCGGAGGCCGGTGAGGCGCTCAGCGCGAGCGTGACGGCGGTCAACGCGCCGACTGCGCATGCGGCCACTCTGACACGCTTGATGCGTAAAGCCACTGGTTTTCTCCTCTGTCGTGAGTCCGGCGGATGCGGCCCGCGGCCGTATGACGGGTCGCCGGCCAGGTCCAAGGCTTCTGCAGGAGTCCGTTGTTGCGCACCCCGGTGCCGCCGTGTGCAACAAACCTCCGGGGCCGGTGCCCCCTTGGAGCGAACGGCTGCGACGCTCGAGCGGCGGGAAGCCGGACCGGCGCTGACGTGCGGGACGCCTCCTCAGTCGCGGCATGCCGGGGCATACGGCCGTTCCGGTATGTAGTCCGGCCATTGCTCCGGGGTGAGCAGACCGTTGGTGCTCGCGCAGATCCGCCGGATTGCCCGGTCGAGTCCGAGGGAGGTGAACTCGATCGCACCGTCCGGCCCCCCTGTGGCGAGCATCTGCCCGTCAGGGCGGTAGGCGGCCGTGTCGATCGTGCCGGTGTGACCGGCGGTGAGTCCCTTGCCCCATGGAACCGGCCGGACCGGGTCGGTGACGTTCCACATGAGGACGCTCCGGTCGCCGGCGGCGGCCACGGTACGGCCGTCCGGGGTGAAGGCCACCCAGGTCACCGCTCCGGTGTGGCCGGTCAGTGCTCGGCCGAGGGCCGTGGCGTGCGCGGGGGCCGAGACGTTCCAGATGCGCACGTCGTGTCCCATGCCAGCGGTGGCGAACAGCCGTCCGTCGGGGCTGAACGCGCCCCACAGGGTGCCGCCGGTGTCACCCGTGCGGAGGTCCGGCAGGACTCGGGGACGTACCGGATCGCGGATGTCCCACCGCCGGACCTTGTCGTCCTCGCTGGTACTGGCCAGGGTGCGGCCGTCCGGGCTGACACCCGCCCAGTGGACGAAACTGATGTGCCCGGTCAGTGGGTCGCCGAGGGCGGTGGGGCGGGTGGGATCGGTGACGTTCCACAGTCGCAGGCTGTACTCCGGACCGCCGGTGATCAGTACGCGCCCGTCGGGCGTGAAGGCCAGTACGTCGCTCTGGTCGGCGCCGCCGGTGCGAACCGTGCCGACATGCCGGGGACGTCTTTGGTCGGAGACGTCCCACAGACGCACGGTGCCGTCACTGTCGGCGCTCGCCATCAAGCGACCTCGCGGGTGGAACACGACCCGGGTGGCGGAGCGCTCGCCCGGCAACTCGCTCAGCTCTCTGCCGCGCGCCGGATCGCGGACGTCCCACAGCCTTACCGTCCCGTTGCCCGCGGCGGCCATGCTGCGGCCGTCGGGGTTGAACGCAACGCTGGTGACGGCACCGATGTGGTCGGCGACAAAGGTACGCGGTAGCTGCCACAGTCGTACGGTGTGGTCGTCGCTCGCACTGGCCAGTGACCGTCCGTCAGGGCTGAACGCGAGCCAGTTGACGAATCCGGCGTGACCGATCAACGGCTGCCCGAGTGCGGCTGGATGCGACGGGTCGGAGACATCCCAGAGCCGGATGGTGTGGTCCGCGCCTCCGGTCGCCAGTGTCCGGCCGTCCGGTGAGAACGCCACCGCGAGCAGGGTGTCGCTGTGGCCGGTCAGCGGCCGGCCCAGGGCCTTGGCGTGGGCGGGGTCGGAGACGTCCCACAGCCACACCTTCCGGTCGTTGCCCACACTGGCCATCAGCCGGCTGTCCCGTCGGAAGGCGACCGCGTAGACGACGTCCGGGTTGTTCAGCGGCTTGCGCCACAGCTTCGGATCCGTCCGGTCGGTGACGTCCCACAGACGAATCGTGTGATCGTGGCTGGGCGCCGCCACCGTGCGGCCGTCCGGGCTGAAAGCGGCCGAGGCGACGGAGTCGCTCGCCCCGGTGAGCGGGTGTCCCAGGGCTTTGGCGTGGGCAGGGTCGGATACGTCCCACAGCCGTACGGTGTGGTCATGGCCGGCGGTGGCCAGCGTGCGGCCGTCGCGACTGAACGAGACGGAGAAGACGTAGTCGCTGTGCCCGGTCAGTGGTCTCCCGAGGGCCTTCGGGTGCAGCGGGTCCCGGACGTCCCACAGCCGTGCCGTACCGTCCCGGCTCGCACTGGCCAGGGTGTGGCCGTCCGGGGAGAACTGCAGCCAGTACACCCAGTTGGTGTGCCCGGTCAGCGGTCTGCCCAGCGCGGCGGGGTGCGCGGGGTGGGCCAGGTCCCAGAGCCGGATGGTGTCGTCACCGGCCCCGGTCGCGAGAGTGCGTCCGTCCGGGGAGAACGCCACCGCGTACACAGCCTGGGTATGCCCGGTCAGCACGGAGGAGAGTGCGACGTTCTGGCTGTCAAGGAGCCCTGCGGCCGCTTCGGGGTCCGACCGCAGCCGGTGTGCCGTCACGTACATCCGGGCTGCCAGGGACGGATCGGTCGCGCTGAGCTGACCCGCCCGGGCCACCACCTGCTCGGCCACCGCCCGGTCGCGGCCGGCGCGGACCAACGTGCGCTGCTGGAAGGCGACGACGGCGGCCGTCGATGCGAGCAACAGCAGTGCGGTCACCGCGGCCAGCAACACGCGGAAGCGCCGGGCCGTGCGGGCCGCCGCCCGCTGCTCCTGCTCCCGAGCGGCGACGCTGGCGTCGAGGAACGCACACTCGACCAGGGCGAGTTCCTCCCGATGTCCGCTGAAGCACTCCTCGGCTGTGGCGAGGCGGGTGCCGCGGTACAGTGCCCCGGGGTCCCGGTCGAGTGCGCTCCAGGCACGGGCGGCTTCCGTGATCTGACGGTGGACGCGCAGGCGGTCGCGAGCGCTGTCGATCCAGGCCTGAAGCCGCGGCCAGGCGGTGATCAACGCTTCGTGGGCCAGGTGCACCGTTTCGCCGTCGAGGGTGATCAGCCGTGCGCGCGCGAGCAGTTCCAGTACGGAGGCCGTGTCGCCGGGCCGGTCGGTGGAGCCGTGCGCCTGTAGCTCGGCGCGGTCGGCGGGACGGCTGGTGTCCTGGGCTCCTTCACCCGGCGTGATCAGCCGTAGCAGGATGCGCCGCGCGACCTCGGCCTGTTCCTGGGGGAGCCGGGTGTACAGCTCTTCGGCGGTGTGGGTCAGGGCACCATGCACACCGCCCGCTGCCTGGTAGGCGGCCAGCGTGAGGGTACGGCCCCTGCGGCGGCGCCAGGTTTCCAGCAGGGCGTGGGACATCAACGGCAGCCCGCCGGGTTCGTCGACGACGTCCTCGACGATCTTCGCGGTCAGAGTGCGCTCGATGATCAGTCCTGCGGCTGCGGCGGGCTTGACGATCGCTTCGCGTAGTTCGGCGGGGCCCATGGGACCGAGGACGAGGGCGGCATCCCGGATCGCCGCGGCGAGGGGCCGGTGCTCGGCGCAGCGGCCGAAGAAGTCCGCCCGTACCGCGAGCACCACCCGCAGCCTGCTCTCCGGTTCCACCGCGGTCACCAACTGGTCGAGAAAGGCCGCACGCTCGGCCGGATCCGCGCAGAGGGTGAACAGCTCCTCGAACTGGTCGACCACGAGGACCATGTCCCCGGGTTCCTGGCCGGCCGTCATCGCGTCGGCGTGCGTGGACAACGGGCGCGGTCCCGGAGTGAGGATCCTGATGGCCGCCAGTCGGCACCCCGCCGAGCCACCGGTGCGGAGGGCGGGGATGACTCCCGCGCGCAGCAGGGAGGACTTCCCGCTGCCGGACGCGCCCACCACCACGACCATGCGGCGGGTGCGCACGCGCTCCACGAGTTGAGCCACGAGCTGGTCGCGCCCGAAGAACAGGTCCCGGTCATCGGGCTCGAAACGGGCCAGTCCCCGGTAGGGGGCGTCCGCATCGTCGGCGTCCTGACCCTCGGTGGCAGCTGCCTGAGCCGTCGCGCGCCAGCGCTGCTCCCACTCCTCGGGGTCTGCGCCGCACGCCCGTACATAGGCCAGCGTCACTGCCAGGGACGGCAGTTGATCGCCCGCGGCGGCCCTCGACAACGTTGCCACCGAGTAGTCCGTGTTCTGCGCCATGACCCGGTAGGTCGGACCTCCCGCGTTCCGGCGCAACATGCGCAGCTCGAACGCGAACCGCTGAACCGGCCCGGCTGCCGGATCCAACGGACTCTCGCGGCGTCCCATCACATCCCCCTTGGTCAGCGCGAACAGTGCATGAGCGGTGCGGCACAACCCTCGCACCGCCTCATGTCGGCCGCATCCCTGAACGGCACGTTCCAGCCGTTCGAACCCCATGGCCGACGGTAGGAACGGTTTGTTTCACGGGGCGGTGGGCGGGTGCGCAACAACGAGCCGATCCAGAACCCTGTTCCGTGACCGGCGGCGACGGGGGTGCCGCCGGAACACGCCTCGCAAGCGGGCGCGGGCATGCGGCCTCCCGGCCGCATGCCCGTCGCGGCTCCGTGGCGGCACGACCGCCGCCCAGACGGGCGGACGACCCGAAAGGACATTCACGGATGGCGCATGGCCTGAGAGCTCCGCAATCGTCCCGAATGGCTTCTCCCCGTGGCGAATACCGCCTGCGCGCGGCGGTGTTCGGCGCGCTGACCGCGGTGGCCGCGACCGCCGCCCTGCTGGCCCCGACCCCGGCGTCGGCCGCGCTCGACACGCCCCGGGCACACAACGGTGTCAACAGCCCCGGCCGAGGCTCGGGCGGCATCGGCCCGGTCCACGGAACGCGGCCGCGTCAGACCGCGGACAACGCCGTGCGAGGGCTCGACGTCAGCGGCTACCAGGAAAATGTGGACTGGTCCTCGGTGGCTGCCGACGGGGCCTCCTTCGCCTACGTCAAGGCGACCGAGGGCACCTCGTATGTAAGTTCCCAATTCAATCAACAGTACGACGGATCAGCGGCAGCCGGCCTGATCCGCGGTGCCTACCATTTCGCCAGGCCGGACAAGTCCTCAGGCAGCGCCCAGGCCGACTACTTCATCGACCACGGCGGGGCCTGGCGGCCCGATGGCAAGACTCTGCCCGGTGTCGTGGACGTCGAGCCCTCCCCGAACGTGCCAACCTGCTACGGGCTCGGGCCGGCCACGATGGTCGACTGGATAGCCTCGTTCGACCACGAGTACCTGAGCCGCACCGGTCGTCACCCGGTGATCAACACCAACATGTCGTGGTGGTCGCAGTGCACCGGCAACTCCTCCGCGTTCGGTGCCACCAACCTGCTCTGGATCGGGAGTTACACCGGCACCGCTCAGCCCCTGCCCAGCGGATGGTCCACCTACGCCGTCTGGCAGACGTCCGACTCCGGAACCTTTCCCGGGGACCAGGACCTGTTCAACGGCACGCAACAGAACCTGCGGGACTTCGCCGCCGACGGTACCTACAAGCCGTCACCACCGCCACCGGCCGGAGCGTGGCCGGTCGTCCAGCAGGGCTATGGCGGCCGCCAGGTGACCACCGTTCAGTACCTGCTCGCCTACCGCGGCGCCGCGCTGTCGGCGGACGGCGCCTTCGGCCCGGCGACCCGCGACGCCGTGATCGACTTCCAGACCCGCAACCGGCTCACCGCCGACGGGATCGTCGGACCCAAGACCTGGCAGGCCCTCGTCGCCACTGTCGAAAAGGGTGACCACAACGCGGCCGTCAAGGCGGTGCAGGCCGAACTGAACGCCCACGGCGCGTCGCTGTCGGTCGACGGCACCTTCGGCACGGCGACCCACGACGCCGTCGTCGCCTTCCAGACCCGCAACCAGCTCACACCTGACGGCATCGTCGGACCCAACACCTGGCTGGCGCTGGTGAATTGATTTTTCGGCGTAGCTGTACCGATTCCTCACCCATTGCGAAAGGACCGCTTTGGATACCACTTTCTGGAGCAGACGACGTGTCCTCGGCGCCCTCGCGGCCTCCGCGGCCGTCACCGCCACGAACCTCGTCGTCTCCCCCTTACCCGCCAGAGCCGGCACCGCACCGAACGACGACGCCGACGGTGACCCCTTCAACCTGCCCGACACCGACCGGGCGAAGATCGTCAAAGCATGGCTGCTGGGCGGCAAGGCAGTCCGTGCAGCCGCAGAAACGGCGCTGACCGGCACCGACACCGATGTCCAGGCCTTTCTGGCCGTCGACCTTCCCAAGGCCACGGCCGAGGACAACCGCGTCGCACTCGTCACCTCCCTCACCAGTGGCGGTAAGGGCACCCGGCGAGAGGCCGGCGCGGCACTCGACAACGGCGACGCCGCCATCGCCGACTACCTCAACGGCGGTTTCGAGGCCGCCATCCTCGAGGATCTGCAGGTGGCCACCACGACCGTGATGGCCGCGGGCGCCAAAGCGGTACGCCGCGACGGCAGCGCCGCCCTGGACGCGGGAACCCAGGACGCCCTGGAGAAGTTCCTCACCGACGGCCAGTACACGGCCCGCTTCGAGGACATGCGTGTCGAGGTGTCCGCCCTCATGGTGCAGGCGGGTCCGGAGGTGCAGAAGTACGCCTCGCGAGCCCTGTCCGGCAGCGACGACGATGTCGAATGGTTCCTCGACACCGGCCAGCACATCGCCCGTGCCCGCGACCAGGAGGCCTCGACGATCGAGGAACTCGTCGCGGTCGTCGAACGCGAGGGCAAGAAGGCCGACGCGAACACGAAGGAGGCCGAGGAGGCCGCCGCCCGCGCCGTCGAGGCCGCCGACAAGGCCAAAGCAGCGGCCGAGAAGGCCGCGGCCGAGGCACAGGCGGCCCAGGACGATGTGGTCAAGTCCGGTAAGGCAGCCCGGAAGGCGGCCGAGGCCGCGAAGGGTGCGGCCGACTCGGCCCGGGTCGCCATCCGCGCCTCGCACGCCGCCGTCCAGGCGTCCCGCCGCGCCGCCTACGCCGCCACCGCCGCGAGCCAGGCGGCGGCCACTGCCGGCTCGGCCGCCGCCAGGGCGTACGGCGCCGCCATCGCCGCCTCCAAGGACGCGACCAAGGCGTCCGCCGCCAAGGACGCCGCAGTCGCCGCGCGCAACGCCGCGGCCAGGGCCCGTAGCGCGGCCGGTGCCGCCGACTACGCCGCCACCGCCTCGGCCCAGGCCGCGAACGCCGGATCCGCCGCCGCCTCGGCGGCCCGGAACGCCGCCGCGGCCGCGAACGCTTCGGCCTCCGCAGCCTCCGCCGCGGGCAAGGCGCAGGACGAGGCCGCGGAGGCCCGGCGGCAGGCACAGATCGCGAACAGCAACGCCCAGCTCGCCACCAACGCCGCAGGCACCGCACAGGCCTTGGCGAACAACGCGGCGGCGGCCGCCCGTACCGCACGCGACGCCGCGAACAGTGCGGCCGACCACGCGGACAAGTCCGCGGACGCCGCCGAGTGGGCGGCCAAGTACGCGGGCCAAGCCGTGGAATACGCCAAGAAGGCCACCGAGTTCGCCAACGAGGCCACCAAGGCGGCGAACACCGCCACCGACGCCGTCGCCCAGGCGGTCGAGGTGGAACAGCAGGCGCGGGACGCCGAGTCGCAGCGTCTGGACGAGGACATGAAGCAGGCGGTGGCAGAGGCTGGCCTGCTGGCCCGGATCGAGGATCAGGAGAGGACAGAACTCGCTGGGAAACGTACGCAGGCCGACCTGGAGGAGCAGGCCACCAAGGATCTTGTCTCCCAGGCCGAGTCGGCGTTGGCCTCGGGAGATCTGGAGCGTGCCGCCATCCTCGGGCGCAAGGCGGCCGTCGCCCTGATGAACTCCCGCGGCACCTGGTCGCGGGAGGCGGCGCGGTTCGCCCTGTCGGGCGCGGACGCCGACGTCCATGCGTGGATCGACAGTGACCGGCAGCTCGCGCAGAAGCAGGACGACCGGGAGACCGCCCTCTACCTGGCCCAGGTCGCCACCCCGGACGTGGCCGACGCCGTGACCACGGCGCTGGCGAGCCAGGACCCGGACGCCGCCACGAAGTTCCTGGGCGACGGCGTCATCGAGGCGGCGGCGACGGACAACCGCGTCGCGGTCTCGCGCGTGCTGGCCAACGCCCCCGGCAGCGCCGTGAAGAAGGCGGCCAACGCCGCACTGGACACCGGTACCGCCGAAGCCCTGCACGAATTCCTCAGCGTGACCTACGAGGCGGCGCAGCGGGAGGACGACGCGGTCGCCGTCGCCGCACTCATCAGCACGGGCGGCCCGTACACCAAGGCGCACGCCCAGGCCGCGATGGAAGGCCCGGCCTGGATGCGTCGCAACTTCGTCGCGTCGGTGCAGTACAAGACCGCACAACTCGACTACGACTTCGCCACCCACACCGCCGCCATGCAGGGCGCGATCGCCGCCGCCGCCAAGATCGCGCACAACGCACAGGAAGACGCAGCCCGTGCCCAGGAAGCCGCGGCGAAGGCCCGCAACGCGGCCGACGAGGCTCAGCAGTGGGCGGCCAAGGCGAAGGAATCGGCTGCGAAGGCCGCCGGCTACGCCAAGCAGGCGGACGCCAACGCGGACGCCGCCGAGCAGTCCGCCAAGGACGCACAGGCCTCGGCCGAGCGGGCGCAGCAGGCAGCCAGCGTCGCTCGCCGGGCCGCGCGGTCGGCCAACTATTCCGCCAACCGGGCCGTGGACGCCGCCCACCGGGCGGTGGCTTCGGCCAACTCGGCACAGGCTTCCGCCGCTTCAGCCCGCGCCTCGGCCGTCCAGGCCGGCAAGGACGCCCGTACGGCTGCGGCAGCCGCGAGCCAGGCGCATCAGATCGCCCTGAACAAGCGGCGGGCCGAGCTCGCGGAGGCGGCCAGGCAGGCGGCCGAGGCAGCACGCAAGGCCAAGGACGCCGGGCAGAACCCGGCCGACTCGCCGGGCAACGACGACCCCGACGTTCCGCAGTGGCAGTCGGAGGCGCGGTGGCTGGCGAACATGTTCAACGAGTTGAGTATCGGTGCCGGTCTCCTCTCCGCCGGCATCGGCGTCGGCAGCCTGCTGGTCGGCTTTTTCGCTCCGCCCGCTGTGCCGTTCCTGGAGGCCATCGCGGGCGGCTTCGGGGCAGTCTCCGTCGGGTTCTCCGTGCTCAACGTCATCTGCACGGGCATCGGCTACGGAGTGACCAGCGGCCGGTTCTGGCATTCCATGGCGAGTGCCGGGCTGTCCGTGCTCACCTTCGGCCAGTCGAAGTGGATCGGTGCCTACGGCGCCGTCAGCGTGGGCACGAAGGTCACGCAAATCGGTTATGACCTCATTTCACCGATCACCAGCATGCTGGGGCTCTGAAACCCGGACGCGACTGCGCGCGACACCACTCTCACCACCACGTGCTTCCCCAAGGAGCCCTGTATGAAGCTCACACGGCGGATCACCGCCATCGGTGCGGTCACGCTGGCATGTGCCGCCGCGGCCGTCGTCGCCGGCGGCCCATCCTCCCGTGCCGGTGACTCCGGCATGCCGGTGATGGCGGCCGACAGCCAGCCCGGGTACGCCGTAGAGGACTTCGGTTACCCGGACGCCGACAAGATCAAGGCCGAGAAGGGGATCGTCCTCAAACGCGGTGACGGCCACATAGTCCTCGTCGACTGCTCGTCCGCCACCGGGCTGATGGAGGTGTGGTCACGGAAGAACGGCAAGGCCTGCTTCCGCACCACCGGCACCTCCGGCTGGCTCACCCTGGAGATACCCATGGCCTTCGCGGTCAAGGGCTCGGCCGACCACACCGCGGACGTCACCCTGACCGCACCGGATGCCACACCGCAGGAGGTCCCGGTCGGCGTGGGCGAGTGGACCCCGGTCGGGGAGTCCGCCGACCCGCAGGCCCGCGACTTCACTCTCATGGAGATCCGAACCAGCAAATGACCCTGCCCCGGCCCACCCTGGCAGACGCCGCCCGGCTCAGGCGGCAGCAGTGCCACTTCCCCGCCGCGCAACCCCCACCAAGGACAACTATGACTGGAAAGAGTTCATGTGTCGCGTGGACTGCAGGACTTCTCGCGGCCGCCACGGCTGCGAGCGGCTTGGTCTCCACCTCTTCCGCCACGGCACTTCCCGGCGACGACGTCCAGGACATCGCTCTCGCATTCACCGCGAAGATCGACGTCGGGGAGCAGCAAGCCTGTTCTGGCGTACTGGTGGATCCGCAGTGGGTGCTCACCGCAGCCAGCTGCTTCGCCGACGGCGGCAAGCCCGTTCCGCCCGGAAAGCCCGCGGTCAGGACCACCGTCACGGTGGGTCGTACGGACCTGTCCCAGACGGGGGGGAAGGTCGTGGACGCCGTCGAACTCGTACCGCACGCCGACCGGGACGTGGTGATGGTCAAGCTGGCGCGCCGTGTCCCCGGTGTCACCCCGGCAGGGCTCGCCGGCGGGGGCCCGGCCTCGGGCGAGCAGCTCATGGTCCTGGGCTTCGGCCGCACCACCACCGAATGGGCCCCGGACAGATTGCACTCGAGCCCGTTCACCGTCGCTGCCGTGTCCGGAAGCGACGTCAGCCTCACCGGTTCCGGTCAAGCGGTGATCTGTCAGGGGGACGCCGGGGGCCCCGCACTCCGCGTCACCAGCGGCGCACCCGAACTCGTCGCCATCAACAGCCGTTCCTGGCAAGGGGGCTGTCTCGGCGTGGATCCCGCCGAGACCCGTACCGGAGCGATCGACGTGCGCGTCGACGACCTCGCGGGCTGGATCCACCGGACAGCCTTCCACGCCCAGGACGACGCCACCGCCGACGGTGTCGCCGACCTGGCCGGCATCTGGGAGGACGGGACCCTGCACCTCTATCCGGGTGACACCGCCAAGGGACTGAGTGGCCAGAACATCGGCCAGCTTGGCGGCACCAGTTGGAAGACCATGAAACAGCTCACCAAGGGCGACTTCACCAACGACGGTGTCACCGACCTGATGGCCGTGTGGGGTGACGGCAGCCTCCACCTCTACAAAGGCGACGGTAAGGGCGAGTTCACCGCCGGCGTCACCGTGACCGAGGCCGGCAGCACCTGGGGCACGGTGAAGCAGCTTGCCTCCGGCGACTTCAACGGCGACGGGATCGCCGACCTGATGGCCATCTGGAACGACGGCACCCTGCATCTCGACACGGGCAAGGGCGACGGGCAGCTTGCGCCGGGCGTCAAGGTGAACACGGGCGGCAGTACCTGGGGCACGGTGAAGCAGCTTGCCTCCGGTGACTTCAACGGCGACGGGATCGCCGACCTGATGGCCATCTGGAACGACGGCACCCTGCATGTCTATACGGGTGACGGCACGGGCCAGGTCGCCGGTCAGGTCCCGGTGCCGGTCGGCGGCAACACCTGGGGAACGGTCCGTCAGCTGACGGCCGGCGACTTCACCGGGGACGGTATCGCCGACCTCATGGCCATCTGGAACGACGGAACCCTCCACCTCTACCGGGGCGACGGCAAGGGCGGCGTCGCACCTGCCACCGCCGTGGCCTACGGTGGCAGTACCTGGAAGACCATGCTGCACCTCGCCTGAACCTCCCACAGGATCGGACGACTCTCAGGGGCCGCCCAGCTCCGCCTCCACGAACAGGCCGTGACCGTGCTGCCAGCGGGCTGCCTCGCGGGGCGCGGCACGGCAGCCGAGGCGGGCGGCCTTGCCGGCCTCCAGCACGTCCTCTTCCATTCATCGTCAGTCAGGACAAACCCAATCCGTGGTGTGGATCACACGCGAGGCCGGTTCAACAGCCGGGAGAGCACGATGGCGCTCTCGGTCCGTTCGACGGGAGCGGTGGCGCGTACGCGTTGGATGGCCTGTTCCAGGTGAGGGATGTCTCTGGCGAGCATGTGGACGACTGCGTCGGCGGCGCCGGAGGCGGTACAGGCTTCGACGACCTCGGGGATGTCCTCCAGGGCTCGGCGCAGTTCGGCGGGGGTCGGATTGCCGCTGCAGTAGTCCTCGACGAACGCCTCGGTGTGCCAGGCCAACGCCTGAGGATCGACGAGGGCGGTGAAACCGCGGATCGCGCCCGTGGCCACCAGCCGGTCGAGGCGCCGTTTGGCGGCGGGCGCGGACAGCCCCGCCGCCCTGCCGATCTCGGCGTACGTGGCGCGGCAGATCCCGTCACTGCACCGCCACCGTCGCCTCGCGCGGTCGCCGGCTGGATCCTCCGCCACCCCGACACCCTCATTGAGGCGGAACAGCTCCGCCTCAAGGCCGTCGTGGTCCACTGCCCCGAACTGGATGCACTCACCGGACATCTCCGTTCCTTCGCCGAGATCCTCACCAAGCGGCAAGACCAGCGGCTGCACCAGTGGCTCGGCGCAGTCCGTAATGACAACGTGCCCGGCCTCCACACCCTCGCCGCCGGTATCGACCGCGATCGCGACGCTGTCGTCGCCGGTCTCAGCCTGCCCTGGAACTCGGGCGTCGTAGAGGGACATGTCATCCGGATCAAGATGCTCAAACGGGAGATGTCCGGCCGAGCCGGATTCCCGCTCCTGTGGAAGCGAGTCCTGCTCGGCCGGTGACCGACGCGTCAGGACGGCTGTTCCGCTGGCTCGTACCCCTCATCGACTCGGCGAGGAGCCACGCCGCGAACCAAGTTCTCCATGGCGTGAGGCATCGGTCCGAAACTGGCAACCCAGGTCTCGACGAGATAGATCACGCCCACTTCGTCGATGCCCAGAAAGTACCGGCCGTGGTCCAGCTCGCCGAGCGGGTAGAGATGGCGTCCGATCGCTTCGCCCCACTCCGTGAATCGGTCATCCTCGCCCCAGGCCAGCTCGGGGTCCAGCTCGAATGGCGTGCGTGCACAGCTGATCCCTGGTCCGCTGACGGTCACAATCAAACCGCCGAACTCTTGCAGGAAGGCTTCCGCAGCGTCGTGCATGGCGAGGCCGACCGCTTCGAACACGGATCGCCAGCGGGGCGTGTCTGTCTTCCGTCCAGGCGTCCATCCCGACGCCTCCAACACCTCATCTACCTCTGGCGACCAGCTACTCATCTGGGCCCCGACTCCTCAGCCGTGGATGAGTAGTGATCATCTCAGCGGCCGACGTCACTGAACAGTGTGTGACCGTTTCACGGAATGTGTGCCAAACCCGACTTCGGGAGGCGCCCCGCTCCCGGGAGCGGGGCAGTGGGCAACGCCACTGCCACAACCGACTACCTCCGCCCGTAGCCAGCGTTTGTCCTCAGCCCGTGCGGAGCCGCACACGCCCGGACGGGGCTCGCCACCTCCGGAGCCTTCGCGCTGCTGCCCATCGTCGTGAACATCCGGAGAGCGCCGACGGCCGTAGTGCCTCCCGAACTGCTTTCGACGTGCTGCTCCTTGCTGCTTACGAAGCCGGAGAGGAGGATCTGCAGGCGGAAGGAGGCGGACAACTGAGGGCTGCGGCCGTAGATGTGGGTCGCGGTCGGCCAGGTTACGAACCCTCCGTGAACTCGGCAGCGTGGTCGGAGGCCCACTGACGAAACGTTCGCGGCGCCGTCCCGAGGATGTCGGCCACCGCAGTGGTGATGTACGCGGGCTGTCCGACCGCCGCGCTCCACGCGGCGAGCAGCATGTCGACGACCGAGCTGGGAGCCGTGCCCTCCGACAGGCTCCGGAACTCGTCCGGCGTCATCTCCTCGAATGCGATCCGCTTGCCCAGGGTGTCACCGATGACGTCCACCTGCGCGGCCTGGGTCAGCGATTCGGGGCCCGTAAGCACGTAGTCAGCTCCGACGTGTCCGTCCTGATAGAGCGTCCGCGCCGCGACGGCTGCGACGTCGCGGTCGTCGACCGGTGCCGACTCGGCAGCGCCGTAGGGCCACCGGACGACGTCACCGGCCCGGATCGCGGGTGCCCACCAGGCCAGCGAGTTCGACGCGAACATGCCCGGCCGGATGATCGTCGACTCGAGTCCGGTGGCCGAGATGAGCCGCTCGATGTCGGCGTGCAGCACCGCCATGGGATTGGGCTGCTGGAAGAAGGGGTGCGGCGTCTGGTGCGGGGAGGAGAGGAAGACGACCCGCCGCACGTGGGCTGCCAGCCGCTCGACGACTGCCGCGGCGGTCTGAGGCGGCGCTGTCCAGACGAGGAAGACCGCACCGGCGCCCTTCAATGCCGGGTCGAGCGACTCGGGCACGGTGAGGTCACCGGTGAAGACCTCGACCTTCGCCGGCAGCGTCGCCGCCATCTCGGCGCGATGGGTGAGGGCGCGGACCGGCACCCCCGCATCGAGGAGTTGGTCGATGACGACGCGGCCGACCCGGCCCGTCGCCCCGGTCACGAGCACGGGAGGAATGTCCGTCTGATTCACACCAGACATGAAAACGTTACTTGGTTAAAAAAGCAACTCGGTAATGAATGTTACGCTGGTCGTATGAGCGAGCCGACGGGACTGCGGGCCCGCAAGAAGGAGCGGACACGCGACGCCATCGGCGACGCGGCCGTCTCGCTGTTTCTGGAGCACGGCTTCGACCGCGTCTCGGTCAATGACATCGCCGCGGCGGCCGAGATCTCCAAGCCGACCCTCTTCCGGTACTTTCCGACCAAGGAAGACCTGGTACTGCACCGGTTTGCCGACCACCAGGGCGAGGCGGCACGCGTCGTACGTGACCGTGAGTCCGGCATCAAGCCGGTGACGGCGCTGCACCGGCACTTCCGGGCCGGCCTCGATCGGTACGACCCCGTCACCGGCCTCAACGACCACCCCGAGGTGGTGGCGTTCCATCGGCTGGTGTTCACCACACCGAGCCTGGCAGGACGGCTCACGCGGTACCAGCTCGAGGACGAGGAGGCACTGGCGGACGCCCTCGGCGAAGGCATCCAGGCACGCCTGCGAGCCGCCCAGGTACTCGCGGTCCAACGGGTGCTCGCCCGGACCAACTGGCAGAAGATCGCCGACGGTCGAGCCGCCCACGACGTCCACCCCGAGGCCGTGGCCGACGCCGACCAGGCATTCAACCAACTGCGGTGACAGGTGACGCTCCCAACGGCGGGACACGGAGCGGCCCGTGCCGCGGACGCCTAGCGCGCACAGCACCTGCGACAGCGACCGTGTCCTGGCCGCGGCGAACGCGGTCAGGCGCGGGGGCGGGTGCCTCTATGTCTTTCGTCAAGCGAGGCGTGGGGTTCGGGGTTCGTAGAGGGTGCCGTCGCGGAGCATCGCGAACACCACGTTGATCCGCTGGCGGGCCAGGCGGAGGAGGGCCTGGGTGTGGGTCTTGCCGCGGGCCCGGCAGCGGTCGTAGTAGGCGCGGGAGGCGGAGTCGTGCAGCGCGGCGAACGCGGACAGGAACATCGCGCGTTTGAGCTGTCGGTTGCCGCCTCTGGGTGCGTGTTCGCCGTGGATCGAGGTCCCCGACGACTTGGTCGTGGGGGCGAGGCCGGCGTAGGAGGCCAGGTGGGCGGCGGTGGGGAAGCCGGCGGCGTCGCCGACGGTGACCAGCAAGGTGGCGGCGGTCCTGACCGCGACCCCCGGAATCGAGGTCAGGACCGCGGAAAGAGGGTGAGCCTCCAGCAGCTGTCCGATCTGCGCTTCCAGGGCTCGTCGCTGTTCGTGGACGGTGGCGGGAGCGGGCCAGGGAGGGGATGACGAGGTTCAGGGGGCCGGTGCCCGGGACCACGACGGTCTGTTCGTCGAGTGCGTCGAAGATCTCGTCGAAAAGCCGTTGGGCCATGTGCGGGGCTTTCGGCCGGAGCACCCCGACGAGCCTGCGGCGTCCGGCTTTCCGCAGGGCGGCTGGGGATCCGTAACGTTCCAGCAGCCGGGTGATGGCGGGGTGGTCCAGGCGCGGGCCCAGGAAGCGTTCCAGGCTGGGGTGGAACTGGGTGAGCAGGCCGAGTATCGGAGGTGCGGGTGGCCTCGGCCGCGAGGTCCTGGTCGAAGCCCACCAGCACGGTGAGCTCGGCGGTGATCTCGTCGGTCAGTTGAAGCGAGCGCAGGGTGTGCGGCTTGGTCCGGGCTGCGTCCGCGATCACCGCGGCGTCCTTCGCGTCGGTCTTCGCCTCGCCCGGGGGGGGAACAGTCATGCCGGGCCCGGAGGCCGGCGGCCCCCTTGCAGGACCGAGGAAAACATAACGGGGGGATCCGGTGCCCTCCCGCCCATGGCGCCAGCCCGCGGCAGGCCCGGTGGGCCGCCGGTGGGAAGGTGGCGCACACTGGAAGTGCACGTCCGGTGTCAGGCGCGCCGTGTCGGCGTACGGCGGGTGGACTTCCCGACGGCGCCGGGTGCGCGGACGGCGAGGAGGCGGACGTGGAGTTCGACGTGACCGTGGAGATCCCCCAGGGGTCCCGCAACAAGTACGAGATGGATCACGAGCTGCACCGGATCCGTCTGGACCGGATGCTGTTCACCTCGACCCAGTACCCGGCCGACTACGGCTACATAGACGGCACCCTCGGCCAGGACGGCGATCCCCTGGACGCTCTGGTAGTGACCGGCGACCCCACCTTCCCGGGCTGCACCATCGAGTGCCGCGCGGTGGGCATGTTCTGCATGAGAGACGAGCACGGGCCCGACCACAAGGTCCTGTGCGTGCCGGCCCACGACCCCAGATACGCGGACCTCCAGGACGTCGGCGACGTCCCGGAGTTCGACCGGCTGGAGATCACGCACTTCTTCGAGGTGTACAAGGACCTGGAGCCCGGCAAGAGCGTGGAAGGCTCCCACTGGGAGGGGCGGGATGCCGCCTACGCGGAGATCGAGGCGTCCCGACGTCGTGCGGAACAGCACAGCGGAGAGCCCGCGTGAGCGTACCGGCACCCTTGCCGAACGTACGGGGGAGCAGTCCTTCGACGCCTGCGCGCCGGGCTCTCGTACGGTGGCCCCCGGCCGGGCCGGCTGAGAAGACGGCGCTCGGACAGGAGGTCCTGCCATGACCGGGTCACCGCCCTCAGACCGGACGCGCTCCCGCGACGGCTGTTACGGCGAGGACCTGTTCGAGCCGGAGCACCCACGGGAAGCGGAGCGGATCGACGCGGCCGCGCTGGTCTACGACCCCGTCACCACCGGCCGTCTGCGGGCACTGGGCGTGGGACCGGGCAGCCGCTGCCTGGAGGTCGGTGCCGGCACCGGAACCGTGGCGCGCTGGCTGCTGGAGGAGGCACGCGCGGCAGAGGTGGTCGCCTTGGACCGGGACACCGGTGCCCTGGCCGCCCTCGCGGGCCCGAGGCTGAGAGTGGTCACCGCCGATCTCACGGACGAGAACCTGCGGCCGGGCAGCTTCGACCTGATCCATGCCAGGTTCGTCCTCATGCACCTGCCCGAGCGCCGCCGCCTCGTCGCACGGCTCGCGCGCTGGCTGAACCCCGGAGGCTGGCTGGTGCTCGGCGACGCCGTGGAAATACCGGACGCGCTCGACACCTCGTCCGCCTACCGGCGGACCATGGACGCCATGTGGCAGGCGCTGAAGTCGACGATCGGCACCGACACCTCGCAAGTCCCGGCGTATCCGCACTTTCTGAGAGAGGAAGGCCTGGGGGGAGTCGCCGCGGAACTGTACTGCCCGCCACTGGCCGCGGGCGGCCCTCTGGCTCGCTTCTGGTCCGAGACCTGGAGCCGGATGCGGCCCGCGCTGGCGGAGACCGGCCGGGTGGACGACACCGTCATCGAGGAGGCACGGGCATACCTGTCCTCACCCGGGCTCGCCGAACTCGGCCCGGGCATGCTGATGGCCTGGGGGCAGCGGCGCTGAAGCGACGGCGGCCGCCCGGTGCGGCAGAGCCCTCACGCGCATGCCCAGGCACTCATGCCCTGAAGTGCGGCGAGGCGGCGGGCCACGGCGATCTGCTCCCATTTCGTCGCCAGGTCCGCCCGCGGTGCGTACTTGCGGCCACCTGCGGCGATCCAGCTCGACTGCTTGAACTGCAGACCTCCGTAGTGTCCGTTGCCGGTGTTCGCGCGCCAGTTACCGCCTGATTCGCATCGTGCGATGGCGTCCCAGTCGGCGCCGAGACCCGTGGCCGCCACGGCTTGAGCGGACGGCGTCATGAAGGTGACCACGGTCGCGACCAGCGGGAACAGGCCCAGCACCAAGCGGCGCGCCTGGGGCGGCCTGCCGCGTTCGCACACACCATCATCGTGGGTTGAAATCATGTCAAATGACTATAAAGCAAGACATGTATTTCCTTCGGCTGCGACGCGGAACCGGCCCTGCGGCGCGGTCGGCACGGACGTCCCCGGGCCGGCGGCTCCGACAAATCGTTCGGCATCGACGGCGTGGCTCGCGTACGGTGCCCCGGTTGCCGAGCCGGAGAGGTGGCGGATGGATGTGACGTGGAGGAAAGTGACGCGCGACCAGTTGGCGGGTACGGCCCGGGCCGCGCTGGGCGGCGGGCGGCGACTGGAGACGGTCGAGCGACTCGCGGGCGGAAGCAGGAAGGGCGTGTACCGCCTGACGATGGACGATGCCACGACCGCGATCGCCTACCTGTGGGACGAGTCGGAGAACTACTGGCCGTCGGCCGAAGGCGACGGCGACCTCACGGATCCGTTCTCCTCCTGTGCCGGGCTCGACCTGTTCGAGGCGGCCCGCACCCGGCTGGCCGCCCTGGGCCTACGGGTCCCCGAGCTCCACCTGGCCGACCGCGACCGCACCCGCCACCCGGCCGACCTCGCGATCGTGGAGGACTTTCCGGGCGAGAACCTGATGCATCTGCTCGAGCGCGATCCGAGAGCCGCGGAGCCGACGATGGACCGTCTCGCCGATGCCCTGACGGCGATGCGAAGTCATCGGGCGGCGTCCTTCGGCAAGGTCGGCCTGATCGACGCAGGGGGGATGTCACGGGCGACGTGCTGCGAGGACGCAGCGCTCGACTTCGCGATGAGCTGCCTGGCCGAGGCCGCTTCGCGCGACCGGAGGATGGCTGACGCCCGTGACCGGCTGGAGGAGCGGCTGCGAGAGCTCGCCGCGGCGGTGCGGCCGCGTACCGAGTACGCGGTCGTCCATGGCGAACTGGGGCTGGACCACGTGCTGGTGGACCGGGACGGCAACCCCGTTCTGATCGACATCGAGGATCTGCTGTACTTCGACGTCGAGTGGGAGCACGCGTTCCTGCGGCTGCGCCATCCCGACGGGCACGTGTCCCGCCGGTTGGCGGTGGAGGGCCTGGACGAACACCGGCTCGCGCTCTACACGCTCACCCACCGGCTGTCACTGACGGCCGGGCCGCTGCGGCTGCTCGACGGGGACTTCCCCGACCGGGAGTTCATGCGGGGAATCTCGGAGTACCACTTGAACGAGACGCTGGCCCAGGCCCAGGCCCAGGCCCAGGCCCAGGCCCAGACGTAGCAGTCGGCCGAGGGAAGCCGGGCGGGGCAGGCCCCGGTTCCGGCCTTACCGATCCTCCTGCGCCACCGCGTAACCGGGAACGGACGGCCACCGGACGGTCAGCACCACCGACTCCTCCTCCGCGAACCACGAGTGGTCGACGCCGCGGCCCCAGACGACGTAGTCGCCCTGCTGCTCCAGAACGACGCTGCGGCCGGGAAGTTCGACGCGGAAGCGGCCACTGATGAGCACCAGGAGAGCTGTGCGTACCTCGCCCTCCACCCACTGGGCGCGCTCGTCGCCACGGGGATGCACACCCCATTTGATCTCCACGGCCTCGCTGTGGCGCGGATCGCCGGCGTCCTTGAAGTGCCCGAGGATCCAGCCCCGGTCCAGCGCCGCATCCTTGCCCGCGTTCCCCACGTACACGCTGTCGTCCATGTGGCGGGACGCTAGCAGTTGCTCGTCCCGAGGATGCCGTCCGCAGGGCCATGGTCAACGGCGGCGGATCCGCACCGGGGCGCCGGCCCGCGAGACACCGGGCGCCGCGGCCGGGGCACGATCACGGTGCCGCCCCACCGACCCGGTGGTCCGCGCTGTCGAGTCCGTCGTAGACGAGCAGTCCGTCGTCGCGCAGTCGTGCACCCTCTGTCGGTGTGTGCACGCTGACGCGTCCGTCGTGCATGAGGTGGTGGGCCGGTATGCCCCGGGCGAGCACCACGAAGTCGGCGATCAGCCGGCGGTGACAGCGCCACCAGACCGCCTCACTGCACATGACGGCGGTGCGGGCGCGAGCGGCATCGTGCAGCAGCCGGTCGACCGCGGTCACGAACTCGGGGGAGCGGGTGTGGGCGGCGTAACCGCGGAAGGAGGCGTTGCGCCAGACGACGTCCGGGCTGTCCGGAGGCGGTCTGCGGAATCCACCGAGAGCGGGTTCCCAGCGGTAGGCGATCCCGCTGGGCGGCATCCATTCGGCGAGCCGCTGCCGGGACAGGTCGGGATCGCGCCGGCTGCCCGGGGCCGTGCGTACGTCCACGACGGCGGTGACGCCGGCGGAGCGCAGCAGATCGGTGATGCGACCATGATCGGCTGTGCTGTGGCCGAAAGTCAGCAGAATCGTGTCCACACTGCCGGACTTTCCATTTTTCCCGGGTACACGCAGGGAACCCGGGACGGGACGAGGAACGAAAGGGAGGCGAGGACATGACGGGGCCGGAGCAGAGGGGTGTCGTCGATGACGGGGCCCTGCCGGCACCGGCCGCCGCGCTGCCCGAAGCACTGGCCGCCCTCGGCACCGGGGCCTACGTGGTGGACGAGCAGGGCTGCATCATCGCGGTCAACGCCCGTGCCGAGAATCTGCTCGGCCGATCCGCCCAGGACCTCCTCGGCCACGACGCACACGACCTGCTGCACCGCGACCCGCACGGCCAGTCGCTCTCCAGGACCCGGTGTGTGATGCGGCAGGCCTTCCACGCCGGACGCACCGCACAGGCCGAGGAGGAGCACTTCGCACGTGGCGACGGTTCCGTGCTGCCCGTCTCCTGGCTGATCACCCCCTACGACATCGGTGCCCAGGAGGCCGGCGCGCTCGTCCTCTTCCACACGCCCGACCGGCCGCGGGCCACCGCCCGGCAGCCGGAGCCCGCGGCCGAGTCGCTGACGGAGCTCGAACGGCTGGCCCTGTTGGCGGAGACCACCGGGAGCCTGACCTCCACCCTCGACGTCGACGAGGCGCTGCGCCGACTGGTGGACCTGGTCGTGCCCCGGCTCGGGGACTGGGTCGTCATCGATCTGATCACCGAGCGGGACGAGGTGTGGCGCGCGGCCGTGGTGCACGCCGACGGCGACACCCTGGTGCACCACGAGGACCTGCAGGGCCCGATGCCGCCGGTCCCGGACGAATCCCCGATGCCGCTGTCCAGGGCCCTGCGGGGGGTCGCGTCCAACCTGGCCGGACCCGAGACCTACCGGGGCCAGCCGGATTCCGGCATCGCGGTGGAACAGCGCCGCCTGTTCGACGCCACCGGCATCCACTCCGCGGCCATCACCCCCATCCGCAGCACCCGCGAAGTGCTGGGCGCCCTGACCGTGGGCCGAGCGGAGAAGCCGGGGAACTTCACCCCCGCCGATCTTCCCCTGCTGGAGGACATCGCCCGCCGCGCCGGGCTGGCCCTGGACAACGCCCGCCTCTACCAGCGTCAGCGCAAGGTCGCCGAGACCATGCAGAACCACCTGCTGCCGCTGATGCCGCACGTTCCCGGCCTGCAGATGACCGTCCGCTACCTGCCCGCCCCCGACGCCTCACAGGTCGGCGGCGACTGGTACGACGCGTTCACACTCCCCGACGGCCTCACCGCCCTGGCCGTCGGGGACGTCGTCGGGCACGACCTGGAGGCCGCGGCCGGCATGGCGCAGCTGCGCAACATGCTCCGCGCCTACGCCTGGTCCCAGCAGGATCCTCCCAGCCGGATCGTGGAACGGCTCGACGAAGCGATCGTGCCCATCACCGACGTGCCCATGGCCACCCTTGTCTTCGCCCGGCTGGAAGCGACGCAGGACGGTCAGTGGGAGCTGTCGTGGACGAACGCCGGGCACCCGCCGCCACTGCTGGTCACCCGCGACGGCCTGACCGAATACCTGACCGAGGGCCACGGCATTCTCCTGGGAACGGGAGCGCGCATCCCCCGCCCCGACGCCACGGCCGTGCTGCCGCCGGGGTCCACGCTGGTGCTGTACACCGACGGTCTCGTCGAAGAAGCCGGCCACTCCCTGGACGAGGGCCTGAACCGCCTGCGGCAACACGCCGCCGCTCTCGCCCACCGCCCCCTCGCGGCCTTCACCGACCAGCTGCTGCGCCGGGTCCGTCCGGCGCGCAACGACGACGACGTGGCCCTCCTCGCCCTGCGCATCCCTCTCGAAGGTGCCCTCACCTGAGGGGCGAGCCCCCGGAACGTCCCGCCGCACCGTAGTGAGCGGCCACCTGAGTGGCCGCTCCGAGCGGATACCGCCGCGTGCGGTGATCAGCTGCCCACGTACCAGGCGAAGCCGCCGTTCGACGCCGCCACGGCGAACAGCACGAAGAAGATGACTAAATCGACGATGCCCAGGACGATTCCCGCCTTGGCCATGCCCGCGCCGTTCCGGGCCCCCGCCTGCCGCAGACCCAAGGCGCCGAAGACGATGGCCAGCGGACCGAGGACGATGTTCAGGAAGAAGATTCCGACGATGCCGCAGACGAGACCGGCGACGGCCATCCCGTTGGTACGCGAGGTCGCGGCAGGGGAACTCCCGTAGCTTGTCATGGGGCACACTCCCGTGTGGTCGACCGGCACACGCGGCGTCACATGCCGTGTGTGCTTCACCTTTGACTGACCGTTCGGTTGCCCTCCGCCCACCCGAACATTCCCCCGCGGTGCCCGACAGCCCGCCTGGACGCATGAGGGACGGCATCGGTGGAACCCACGGGAGTGAAGCGCGTCCGGCGGCCGGGCGTGGAACGGAGCAGACGGTGTCGGTCGATCTCTTCGGGTTCCTCGCAGTGGTGCTGCTCGCCTACCTGGTGCCCGGCCCGGACTTCCTGGTCGTCGTGCGGGCGGCCGCCCGGCGTGCCTCGCTGGGCCGGGCGGCGGCCCTGGGCACCCTGACCGGGCTGTGCGTGCACACGTGCGCCGCGGCGCTGGGCCTGTCGGCGATCGCCGCACGGTCGGCCCATGCCTTCACCCTGATCAAACTGGCCGGCGCCGCCTACCTGGTGTACCTGGGCGTGCGGGCCCTGTTCGATGCCCGCGCAGGCGCCGCCGCACCGCGTCGGCCGACCGGGCGGAAGGAGAAGACACCCGGTGGACACGGCCTCCGGGACAGCTTCCTCCAGGGACTGCTCAGCAACGTGCTCAACCCCAAGGCGGCCCTGTTCTTCCTCAGTGTCCTGCCCCAGTTCATCGACCGGGGCGGCGGTTCGGTCACGGGACAGGTCTTCCTGCTCGGCGCGCTCGACGTCCTGGGCGGTGTCGTCTACTGGTTCGCCCTGGTCGCGGTCGCGGCCCGCCTGCGGGCCCTCCTCGACCGCCCGGCATGGCGCCGGCGCTGGGAACGGGTCACCGGCGCTCTGTTCATCGTCATCGGTATCGGGGTGGCAGCGGCCGACTAGGGCCTGTCCTCGCCCACGGCGCGGATCCAGCCATCGCTCCGATATCCGGCCACTGCCTTGACGTGGTGTTTTACAGTGGCTGGCACCAGTTTCTGGCGACAGCACCTGTGAGGTATTCGCGACCATGCCGACTGAGACGTTTGAGTTTCAGGTGGAGGCCCGTCAGCTGCTGCAGCTGATGATTCACTCGGTCTACTCGAACAAGGATGTCTTCCTGCGGGAGCTCGTCTCCAACGCATCCGACGCCCTGGACAAGCTTCGCCTCGAGAAGCTCTGGAACGACTCGCTCGAGGCCGACGTGTCCGACCTGCACATCGACATCGACATCGACGAGGACGCCCGCACCCTCACCGTGCGGGACAACGGCATCGGGATGTCGTACGAGGAGGTCGGCCGGCTCATCGGCACGATCGCCAACTCGGGCACGGCGAAGTTCCTCCAGGAGCTGCAGGAGGCCAAGGACGCGGCCGGGGCGGAGGGGCTGATCGGCCAGTTCGGCGTCGGGTTCTACTCCGGCTTCATGGTGGCGGACGAGGTCACCCTGGTGACCCGGCGCGCCGGAGAGAGCCAGGGCACCCGCTGGACTTCGCGGGGCGAGGGCACCTACACGCTGGAGACGGCCGACGACGCGCCGCAGGGCACCTCGGTCACGCTCCACCTCAAGCCGGCCGACCCGGAGAACCAGCTCCACGACTACACCTCCCCGTGGAAGATCAGGGAGATCATCAAGCGGTACTCGGACTTCATCACCTGGCCCATCCGGATGGTGCCCGAGCGTCCCACCGAGGCCGGCGAGAGCGACGAGGCGCCCGGACCCGAGACGCTCAACTCCATGAAGGCGCTGTGGGCGCGGCCGCGTGACGAGGTGTCCGACGACGAGTACCACGAGCTGTACAAGCACATCGGCCACGACTGGCGCGACCCACTGGAGACCATCCGGCTCCAGGCGGAGGGCACCTTCGAGTACCAGGCACTGCTGTTCCTCCCCGCCCACGCCCCCCACGACCTGTTCACGCGCGACTTCCAGCGCGGCGTGCAGTTGTACGTCAAACGCGTGTTCATCATGGACGACTGCGAGGCGCTGCTGCCGCCGTACCTCCGCTTCGTCAAGGGCGTCGTCGACGCGGCGGACCTCTCGCTCAACGTCTCCCGGGAGATCCTGCAGCAGGACCGCCACATCGAGATGATGCGGCGACGGCTGACGAAGAAGGTCCTGTCCACGGTCAAGGAGATGATGACCAAGGACCAGGACCGCTACGCCACGTTCTGGCGGGAGTTCGGCACCGTCCTGAAGGAGGGGCTGGTCACCGACTCGGAGAACCGCGACGCCATCCTCGCCCTCGCGTCGTTCGCGAGCACGCACCACGACACCGAGCCGACCACGCTCAGGGGTTACGTGGAGCGGATGAAGGACGGGCAGGACGAGATCTACTACCTGACGGGCGAGTCCCGGCAGAGCATCGAGGACTCCCCGCACATGGAGGCGTTCCGGGACCGCGGCATCGAGGTGCTGCTGCTCACCGACCCCGTCGACGAGGTGTGGGCCGACGCCGTCGGCGAGTACGAGGGCAAGAAGCTGCGGTCCGTCGCCAAGGGCAGGATCGACCTCGACGCGAAGGACGAGGACGCCGCCGACGACGAGCGGGAGAAGCAGACCGAGGAGTACGCCGGGCTGCTCGGCTGGATGAAGGAACAACTGGACGAGGACGTCAAGGAGGTGCGCCTGTCCTCGCGCCTCACCGTCTCCCCGGCCTGCGTCGTCTCCGACGCGCACGACCTGACCCCGGCCCTGGAGAACATGTACCGCGCGATGGGCCAGGAGGTGCCCCGCGCCAAGCGGATCCTGGAGCTCAATGCGAACCACCACCTGGTGAAGCGCCTCAACCAGGCGTACAAGGAGCTCGAGGACCGCACGGGACTGGCCGAGACCGCCGAGTTGCTGCACGGCCTCGCGGTGCTCGCCGAGGGCGGCCAGCCCAAGGAACCGGCCCGGTTCGTCAAACTGATGGCGGACCGCATGGAACGCGCGCTGTAGCCGGGCACCGCCGTGCGTCGGCGGCCTGCCCCACCGCCGGACGGGCAGGCCGCCGACGCACCGGCCCCGGGTGTCCGAGTGATCACCGGTCCGGCGGAGGGTACAGCCACCGCCGCAGCAGGCGGCTCAGCCGCGGCATCACCAGGTACGTCAGCGTCGGCAGCAGCACCACCGGGAACACCGCGGCCCGCAACGGCAGCGGCCAGGCGCCCGTGCGGGGCGTCGCCAGCCACTGGATCAGCAGTGTGAACGGATAGGCGCCGAGGAACGTGGTGAGCACCATCTTCCAGCGGGGCGGGGGTTGCACGGTGGTGCCGGGCAGGCTGAACCAGGTCTCCATCCCGGACGTCGACTGCCGTTCGCTGCCGATCTCGGTGGCGACGCCCTCGATCCGGGCGTGCCATGCCGCCCGCTCGTCCGAGTCCAGCCATGCGGTGAGCCGGTGCGGATCGGACCAGCGCAGCACCGCGTGGAAGCGGTGGCCCTCCTCCGGGCGCAGCCACGAGACGCCCTCGTTGCCCGGGAACCGTCTGGCGCAGCGGGTGATCCCGTGCGTCCAGTCCTCGAACTCCTGCTCCCGGCCGGGGCGCACCTCCCAGGTCAGAACCGTGGTGACCGGCTCGCCCCGCCGGGCTTCGGTGGTGCTCATGTTCATGAGGTGTGCCACGTACGGCGCGGATCATGCGCCGGGACTGTGCGGGCCGCCGGCCCCGGGCGCGCCGCCGGGCATGGGCGCGGCCCGGGAGGCGGACCGCACGTCGGCGATCCATCCGGCGGCCTCGCCTCACCGGTTGCGGCGTTCGGCTCCGATGCGGGCGAAGTAGTCGACGAGTTCAGGGGCATCCACCGCGGCGCGGTTGACGACCTGCTCGGCGGGGGCGCCCTGGAGGAGGCGCTTGACGGGGACTTCCAGTTTCTTGCCCGTGCGGGTGTGCGGGATGGCGGGGACCTCGAGGATCTCGTCCGGGACGTGGCGGGGCGAGGTGCCGGCGCGGATCGCCTCCTTGATCTTCTCGCGGAGGGTGTCGTCCAGGGTCGCTCCGGCGGCGGGGACCACGAACAGCGGCATCCAGTAGCCGCCCTCCGGTTCCTCCGCGCCGATGACGAGGGCTTCGGCGATCTCGGGGAGGCGTTCGACGACATCGTGGATGTCGGCGCTGCCCAGGCGCACACCGTTGCGGTTCAGCGTGCTGTCGGAGCGGCCGTGGACGATCACCGAGCCGTGACCGGTGAACGTGATCCAGTCGCCGTGCCGCCAGACACCGGGGTAGGAGGAGAAGTAGGCGTCGCGGTAGCGGATGCCGTCGGGGTCGTTCCAGAAGTACAGCGGCATCGACGGCATGGGGCGGGTGACGACCAGCTCGCCGACCTCGTCGGTGACCGGACGGCCGTCGGCGTCGTACGCGGCCAGGGCCACGCCCAGGTGCGGTGCGGACAGTTCCCCGGCCCGGACCGGCAGGTTGGGGGCGCTGCCCGCGAAGCCGGACACCACGTCGGTGCCGCCGCTGATGGACGCCAGCAGGACATGGTCGCCGACGTGGTCGCGGACCCAGGGGTAGGCGGAAGCCGGCAGGGCCGATCCGGTGCAGCCGACCACACGGACGCTCGACAGACCGTGCCCGGACGGGTCGATGCCGAACTTGGCCATGCCCAGCAGGTACTGGGGGCTGGTGCCGAACACGGTCACCCGGTGGCGGGCGGCCAGCTCCCACAGGATGTCGGGCTTGGCGAAGGGCGCCGGGCTGCCGTCGTACGTGCACGTCGTGGCACCGGTCAGCAGTGTGGAGGCGACCAGGTTCCACATCATCCAGTGGGTGGTGGTGTACCACAGGAGGCGGTCGCCGGGGCCGAGGTCGGAGTGCAGACCGAGAGTCTTCAGGTGCTCCAGCAGCACGCCGCCGTGGCCGTGGAGGATGCCCTTGGGCAGCCCGGTCGTGCCGGAGGAGAACACGACCCACAGCGGGTGGTCGAAGGGCACCGGAGTACAGGTGAGTTCCTCGGTGCGGGTGGCGGCCTCCTCCCATGGGACCACCACGGAGGGGTAGTGGTCCGCGAGCCGGGGCAGGCCCACGTGCTCCACCAGCAGCGTCGCCTTCGACGTCGGAAGCGCACGGGCCAGCTCGAGGGCTGCCTCCCGCCGGTCGTGCAGAGTGCCGTTGAAGAGGTAGCCGTCCGCGGCGATCAGTACGGTGGGTTCGAGCTGGGCGAACCGGTCAGCGGCTGCCTCGGGTGCGTAGTCCTGGCCGCACACCGACCACACGGCGCCGAGACTCGCGGAGGCGAGGAAGGCCACGATGGCGTGCGGGGTGTTGGGCAGGTAGCCGACGACCCGGTCGCCCGGCCCCACTCCCAGGGCGCGCAGCGTCGCGGCCACCGAGGCGACCTGGGCGCGCAGCCGCTTCCCGGTCATCTCGTACGCCGAGCCGGTCTCGTCGAGGGCGATGATCGCCACGTCGTCGTCCGTGGCACCGCGCAGGGCATGGTGGGCGTAGTTGAGGGTGGCGCCGGTGAACCAGCGGGCGCCCGGCATGGTCTCCTCGGCCAGGACCTGCTCGTAGGAGGTGTCCGCGGCGACGTCGAAGTACTCCCACACCGCGCCCCAGAAGCCCTCCAGGTCGTTGACCGACCAGCGGTGCAGGGCGGCGTAGTCCGCGTCGGCCGCCACACCCCGGTGCCGGGCCGCCCAGCGGGCGAAGTCCACGATGCGGCTGGCGGCCGCGGCCTCCGGATCGGGCCTGGAGAACGGGTCCGGGTACGGCGTGTTCATCGCGTCATGCTCCTCAGCAGGCCTTCCGCGACGGTCTCTCGGGAAGGAAGGGGGGTTCGTGTGGTGTGCAGCAGGCACGCCCATGCGGTGGTCGCCGTGAAGGCCTCGCCCCTGGACGGGACGACGTCCATCACGACCCGGTCAGGCCGTAGCAGCACGGCGTCCGCGCGCCCCTCGCGCAGCCAGGCGGCGAGCCGGCCGTCGTCGCCGAGGCCGTCGACGCGGACGACCCGGGCACCGAGGCCGTCGGCGACCGCCTGCAGCGAGGGGGACGGCGGTACGGCCGTCAGCACGGCGAAGGAGTCGCCGAGCAGGTCGTCGAGGCGGGTGCGGCGCCCGTGGACGGTCACCCACGGCTGCGGGCAGAAGCGGCCCACGAGCCCACCACCGGGCCCACGGACGCGGCGGTGCACGAGCGGCCCGGCGGTCAGGGCCGGACTGAGATCGCGGGAGACCGCCGTACTCAGCCCGGGGACGCGGACGGCCGCGCTCAGCAGTCCGCGCCGGACGGCGGCCGCGCCGTCCTGGCCGCCGGTCATGGCCCAGCCCATGGCGACCGCGAGTCGTATCACATGGCGGGCGTGCGGCTTGCGCTCGCTCTCGTAGGTGTCCAGCAGCCGCTCCTCAGCACCGTGCCGGAGGACGAGAGCAAGCTTCCAGGTCAGGTTATGGGCGTCGCGCAGACCCGCGCACAGCCCCTGCCCGATGAACGGCGGAGTGAGATGGGCCGCGTCACCGAGCAGGAAGACGCGACCCCGGCGCCAGCGGTCGGCGATACGCGCCCGGAAGGTGTAGCGCGCCTGCCGGAGCACCTCGAAGTCGGCGCCGGGGACCGGGTCCACCCACGGAGCGATCAGCTCCCGCAGCCGCTCGTGATCCAGCTCGGTGTCGTCCCGCAGCCGGAACTCCCAGCGGTAGCGGTCGGCACCGATCCGCATGAACGTCGCCGGTCGCTGAGGATCACAGATCTGTTCGACGCCTTCCCAGCAGCGGACCGGGAGACCGGTGCGCACGTCGACGACCGTCCAGCGCTCCTCGAAGCGCAGGTCCTTCCACGCGGCGCCGACGGCGTCGCGGGTGAGGCTGCCCGCGCCGTCGCAGCCGAGGACGGCATCCGCCCGCAGCAGGTGTTCGCCCGCCTCGTCGCGGTAGGTGACGCGGACCGGGCCGCCGTCGTCCTGTTCGACGCCGACGACCTCGACTCCGCCGCGCAGCTCGCACTCCGGGGCGCGGGCCAGGGCGGTGCGCAGTACCCGCTCCAGTTCGGGCTGGTCGAACATGCTGGTCTGCGGGTAGCCGTGGGCTCCCTGGGCGGCGCGCGGGAACTCGGCCATCACCCGGTGCCGGGCGTCCAGCAGCCGCAGCCCCCGCGCGGGACGGGCGATCGCGGCGAACTCCTCCTGGACACCTGCGGCCTGGAGGATGCGGCGCACCTCGTCGTCGGTGGCGACGGCACGCGGCAGGGGATAGACGGCGTGGTGGCGTTCGAGGACGACGGTACGCACGCCGCGCCGGGCCAGGAGGATGGCTGCGGTCACGCCCACGGGCCCGGCTCCGACGATCACCACGGGTACGTGCGCCGGCTTGTGGACGGTCATGTGCGGCTCACTTCCGGTATGGGTTCGCGCATGGGTCACTGCGCGTCGGTGACGGGCGTGCGCTGCTCACCGAGTTGGATGCGCCCGTCGGCGGTGGCGATGGTCGCGGTCACCACATCGCCGTGCCGCAGGTAGCGGGGATTGCTCGCCTGGCTCTTGAAGAAGGCCTTCCACTTCACCGCCGGCGGCAGCAGCGCGCCGATCTTCTCCACGGCCTTCGGCGGAGCCTTGAGCGCGGTCCCGCCGGGCGTGCCCGTCAGCAGCAGGTCCCCGGGGCCGAGGGTCTGGAACCGGGCCAGCAGCGTCAGGGCCTCGGCCGGTCGGACGATCATGTCGGCGAGGGTGCGGTCCTGACGCGGCTCGCCGTTCACGGACAACTGCAGCCGCAGGTCGAGGAGACGGTCGAAGTCCTCCGGTCCCAGCAGGGAGAGGTACGGCCCGGTGGGCGTGAACGTGGGGTACGACTTGCTCTCGTAGAACTGCGTCTTGGTCAACTGCACGTCACGGGCGCTGACGTCGTTGGTGATCACGAGTCCTGCGACGTACGACGGCACGTCGCGCTCCTCGACGACGGTGCCGACCGGGAGGGGCGCGCCCATGACCAGGCCGAGCTCGATCTCGTAGTCGAGGAACCTCACGTGCGGCGGCCGCACGATGGCCTCTCCCGGGCCGCTGACGGACCCGGACGCCTTGCGGAAGAAGGCGGGCGGGATGTCCCCGGTGAAACCCGAGTCCCGGGCGTGACTGCGGTAGTTGACCATCTGGGCGACCACCCGGCAGGGGGTGGTGACGGGGGAGAGGGCGACCAGGTCGGCCACGGGTGTGTCCACCGCGCCGGACGCGGCGGCCGCCTCGACCGCGGCCCGGTCGGCCAGCAGCTCGGCCGTGGTGACGGCCTTGGTGCCGACCGGGACGGCATGGTCGCCGAGGACGGCCCACCAGCCGTCGGCGGTGCGCAGGACGTTGGTGCTCATGTCGGTTGCCTTTGCTGAGAGGGAGGGGGTCAGGAGTTCACGGCCTTCAGCAGGCCCACCAGGCGTGCCGGGTCCACCTCGTTGTCGCCCCGCAGGGCCCGGACGACATCGCGGATGCGTTGCGGGGAGGGACTGGCGCCGAGGAAGTCGCGGGTGGCCGGCGGCCCCCACTGGGCCAGGCCGCTCGTCGACATGGGCGCCCAGCCGGGCTCGACGTCGCAGGAGAACAGGTCGCCGTCGGCGAAGTGCTCCAGCATGAAGCGGTCGGGGTCGCGCCAGTAGTCGAAGACCTGGCTGCCCTGGATGTGCCGCCCGATGCCCCAGCTGCGCTTGTAGCCGCGCTCGGCCAGGTACTCGCCGCCGGCGGCGAGCGAGTCCAGGTCGGTCACCTGGTAGGCGGAGTGGACATAGCCGTTGCCCGGCCCCAAGTGCATGGCGAGGGTGTGGTGGTCCACGGCCAGACTGCCCCGGTCGCAGCGGACGAACGCCATCGTCGGCCCGCGGTCGCGCTGCCCGTCGAGGAACAGGAAGTCGGACACGATCATCCCGAGCGTGTCCAGGTACCAGTCCAGGGACCGGCCGAACACACGGGTCTCCAGGACCACATGGCCCAGCCGCTGGATACGGGACGGTTCACGCGGAGGCCGCTGCGCAGCGTTCGTACGGCGGTGATCAGTGCCGAAGTTGAGCAGCAGCGGCTGCTGGCCGGGCAGCGCCGGAAGTTCCTCCCGGAGGTGCACCACACGCACCGGGAAACCCGAGGGATCGAGCAGCGCGACCGCCTTGCCGCCGCCCGGCACATCGGCGTCCCGTACAGCCGTTCCCGTCGCCCGGGCCAGCCGGTCCAGGTCGGCACGCTCCGCCGCACGGAAAGCCGGACCGATGAAGCGAGAGGTCCGACCGCGCCGGATCACCATGCAGGGCGACCCCGCGAAGGTGCCCCGCAGCCACAGTTCCTGTTCCGAGCGGGCGGCGATGCCGAACCCGAAGTCACGGGCGAAGACCTCCGCCCGGTCCAGGTCGGGCTTCTCGAACTCCAGCCAGGCCAGGTCGGCGACCTTGATCACGGGGTTCCGCGACCGCCCGGGGTGCTCGCCGCGCAGGGCTCCCTGTTCGCTGTGGAGGTCCTGGTGGGCCGTCCTGACGTCCGTGACGCCGACCGCGTCGGCGCGGGTTCCGGCCATGGTGTCCTCCAAGAAACGTCGCCGTGATGAGGAAATCATCAGTGTTGATGCTTCGATCGTCAAGCGTCTCCCCGGTGGAGGTGATGGAGTCATCAGGTATGTACTGACGGAATCATCAGAACTGTGGCGCCATGCGGCTCGTTGCTAGACTTCCGCCCATGCCGACGTCAGCTCCGCCCCGCAACCGGTTCGAACGGCGCCGCGCCGAGACCCGCCAGGCGCTCGTCCGCGCGGCCCGGCGCATACTCGCCGAGACCGGGGACACCAGCGCGAGCATCCAGGCGATCGCGGAACGCGCGGACGTCGGCTTCGGCTCCTTCTACAACCACTTCGAGTCGAAGACGGAGCTGTTCGACGCGGCGGTGCAGGACGCCCTCGAGGAGTTCGGCCAGGCTTTCGACGAGCATCTGCGGGGCATCGACGACCCGGCGGAACTCGTTGCCGCGGGCTTCCGCCTCAGCGCACGCCTTGCCGACTCCCGGCCCGAACTGATGCAGGTTCTGCGCCGCCGTGGCCTCGGTCACATCCACGCGGACTCGGGCCTCGCCCCGCGCGCCAGGCGCGACCTGGAGAGTGGTGTCGCCTCCGGCCGCTTCACCATCGCCGACCCGACCGTCGCGCTGACCGCCCTGGGCGGCTCACTGCTGGCGCTGGTGGAGCTGCGCTTCGCCCGGCCGGAGCTCGACGGCGACGAGGCCGCGTCGAGTCTGGCCGAGATGCTGCTGCGCATGCTGGGCGTCCCGTCCGAGGAAGCCCACGACGTCGCTAGGCGCCCCCTGCCCGACCTCGCCTGAGGACGGGCCGGGTGCTGTGACCCGACCCGCGGCGGAGGGGACCGGCAGACGCATCGGCACCACCGTGGCGGTCGCCGGCACCATCCAGGAGCCGGCCGGTCTCGGCGCTTCGCCCGCCTCTTCCGGCCTCCCGGCCCGGGGATCCGCCTGACGGGGATGTGCGACGAGGGGAAGCGCGGCCGCCACGCCCGCGGCCCGGAGCCGGGCCGGTGTGGCACAGCGAGGAGCGCAGGATCCGCCACGGCCATGCCCTCGCCGAGGCCCTCGGCATCGACCGCCCACCCGCCCCGGCCGACGGCCTGCTCGCGCGCCGCTGAGGGGAACGGGCCGACAGGGTTCCCGTCGGCGGCCGTGACATCCCGCGCATCCAAGGGATATACCGGTACATTTCTGGCTGCCGCTTCGGGAGATCACCAGCAGACGGGGGCGAAGGATGAGCACGACAACCCCGCCGATGACCCCTCGCACAGCGCAAGCCCGGGCCGGGATCCGTGGCTTTCGCGTGGGTGACGGACCGCCGTTGGTGGAGGCGTGGTGCCGGAGTGCGCCCGCCGACCCCATCACCCCGGACCGTTTCCGCTCCCTGGTCCTGCTGGACGCCAACTTCGACCCGGAAGGGCTCCGCGTCGCCGTCGCCGGCGACCGTGTCGTCGGCGCGGCCTACGCGGTGCGCCGTCTGACGCCGATGACCGGCACCGACCTGGAGCCGGAGCAGGGCTGGCTCCCGTTCTTCTTCGTCGACCCGGCCGCCCGCGGGCACGGGCTCGGCCGGCGGCTGCTGAGCGATGCCCTCGACTGGCTGCGCAGCCACGACCGCACCCGGGTGGACTTCTCCCCCTACACCCCGAACTACTTCCTCCCCGGCCTGGACGCAGAGGCCTACCCGGAAGCGGCCGGCCTCCTTCGTTCGCTGGGGTTCCGGACCCTGTACGAGGCGGCGGCCATGGACCGCGGCCTCGTCGGCTATCGCCTCCCGGAGGGTGTCGCGCGCCGACGGGCCCAACTGACGGCGCAGGGCTACCGGTTCACCACTCCGTCCGACGACGACGTGGTGGAACTCGTCGCCCTCGCCGGGGCCCACTTCAACCCGGACTGGGCACGCGCGATCCGCGCCGCGTGCCTGGCCGCGGGCACGTCGCTCGACCGCATCGTCGTCGTCCGGGACCCGTCCGGCCGCCTGGCCGGCTGGGCGATGCACGGCGCGTACGAGTCGGTGGACGAGCGGTTCGGCCCGTTCGGAGTGCTCGAGGACATGCGCGGTACCGGACTCGGGAGCATCCTGCTCCACCTGGTCCTGGGCCGTATGCGGGCGCGTGGCGCGCACTCCGCGTGGTTCCTCTGGACGGGCGAGCACTCCCCGGCGGGTCACCTGTACCGCAAGGCCGGCTTCACCACGACCCGGGTGTTCCAGGTGATGCGCCGGGAGGCCGCCGGATGACACGGTCGCACCGCGCCGGCGGCCTGAGCCGCCGTCACTTCGCCCTCGCTCTGCCCTCTTCGCTGCTCGCCGCCGGATGTGCCGCGCCGCACCGGGGCACCGGGCGGCCCGGGGATCCGATCGTCCTCACCCTGCTGTCCCACTACGCGAGCGGGACACTCAAGGCGGCCCTGCAGGGTCCGGTCGACGAGTGGAACGCCACCCACGAACGGGTGAAGGTGCAGACGAAGGCCGTCGAGTTCACGGACCTGCTGACCACGTTCATGGTCCGGCAGGCCGCGGGTCAGGGCGCCGACATCATCCATCCGTACTGCCTGTGGAACGGCCAGCTCGTCCAGGCGGGCGTCCTGCGGCCCGCTCCGCAGGAGCCCGCCGAGGAGATCACCCGCGGCTACGGAACGGCCGCGGTCGCGGCCTCCTCGGTGGGGGGCAAGGTCTACGGCTACCCCACCGAGGTGCAGACGTACGCCCTCTACTACAACAAGCGGCTCCTGCACGAGGCCGGCATCGACGGCCCTCCGCACACCTGGCGGGAGCTGGAGGAGACCGCCTACCGGACCGCCCGACGCGACCGGTACGGCAACACACTGGTCCAGGGATTCGGGCTGTCGACGTACGACGACTCCACCACCGTCGGCCAGACCCTCGCCCTGCTCAGTGCCGCCGGCGGAACCTTCGTCTCCGCGGACGGCAGGAGCACCGCGATCGACTCGCCGGCCGGCCGGGCGGTGTTCGATCTGGAGCACCGCCTCATCGCCGAAGGAGCGAGCGACCCCGGCGTCAACGTCTACAAGGCGTTCCCGTCCGGGCAGGTGGCCATGGTGGTCGGCGCCGGCTGGTGGACCACAAGTCTGAAGGCGCTGATGGGCACGGACTACCGAGATGTCGGCGTCGCGCCCGTGCCCGTCCCCGAGACGGGCGACGAGCGTGCCACGCTCTCCACCGGATTCATGCTGGGGGTCAACACGGCCAGTGCGTACCCGCGCGAGGCCTGGGAGTTCCTGCGCTGGCTCAACACCGAGAAGGTCCGCGTGAAGAGCGAGGGGAAGACCGCGACAGCGACCCGGATGAGTTCCCTGCAGGTGTCCGTCGGCTCCCTGACCGGGCGCGCCGACGACATACGGACCCTTCTGGGCCAGGGTGGCGACCCGAACCTGCGCCCGTTCCTCGACGCGTTGGCATACGCGGTGCCGGAACCGAACGTGCCCGGGGCGCAGCAGGCCAAGTCACTGCTCCGCAGGAACATCGAGGCGTTCTGGACCGGCCGGCAGTCGGTCGACGAGGCACTGCGCACCACCCGCCGTCAGGTCGATCAGGAGGTGTCGCGCTCATGGTGAACGCGCTGGCGCCGGAACCCACCGGACGGGCGGCGCACAGCAGGCGATCCGCCGTACCCGCCGTCGACGGCCGCGGCCGGATCCGGCACCGGCACCGCCAAGTGGTCGTCGCCTACCTGTTCCTGGCGCCGACGCTGCTGTTCTTCGCGGTCTTCCTGTTCCTGCCGCTCGGCTTCGCGCTGCTGCTGTCGATGTCCCACTGGACCGGTTTCGACCTCGGCGACATCGACCCCGTCGGCCTGGACAACTTCACCGGCCTCTTCGCGGACGGATCGACGTTCCTGGTGCCGGTCCTCACCAACACGCTCCTGTTCGCCCTCGGCACCGTGGCTCTCGCCCTCTCGGGCTCCCTGCTCGTCGCCACCTGCATCGACAAGCTGCGGTTCCAGGGACTGTGGCGCACCCTGTACTTCCTGCCGATCGTCACGACCGTCGTAGCCGTCGGCAACGTGTGGAAGTTCATGTACGAGCCGGGCGGGCTCGTCAACGGAGCCCTCAACACCCTCGGGTTCGACTCGGTGGCGTTCCTCCAGGACCCGGACACCGCGCTGCCCTCCGTAGTGGTCGTACAGGCCTGGGCCTCGGTCGGTACGGCCATCCTCGTCCTGACCGCCGGGCTGAAGTCCGTCCCCGGGGCGTACTACGAAGCCGCCGCGCTCGACGGCGCCGGGCCCGTCACCGTGTTCTGGAGGATCACATTGCCGCTGCTGAGGCCGTCCCTGCTGTTCGTCTGCGTCACCCAGTTCCTCACCGGCCTGCAGTCATTCGCCCTGATCACTGTGATGACCAAGGGCGGCCCGGGGGACGCGACCGATGTGGCCGCGCTGGAGATGTACCGGCAGGCCTTCGCCCACGGCGACTGGGGCACCGCGAGCGCCGCGGCCTTCGTGCTGTTCGTGGTGGTCCTCGCGGTCACCCTGGCGCAGTTGTGGGTCTTCCGGCGCAAGGGGGAGGACGCGTGATCCGTCGCCGTTTCCCCTGGCCGGCGTATCTGCTGGTGGTGGCCGGTGCCGTGGTCACGGTGGTGCCGTTCCTGGACATGGTGATGACGTCCTTCAAGGGGCCCGGCGAGTCCGGCACGCTGCCCTACCGGTTCCTGCCCAAGGCGTTCGACCTGTCCAACTACCGTGCGGCGATGGACCAGCTCGACCTTCCGGTGCTCTTCCGCAACAGCGTCACCGCCACCGCCGTGATCACCGCCTCCGTCCTGCTCACGTCGTCACTCGCCGGATACGCGCTCGCCAAGCTCCGCTTCCCCGGCCGGGGCTTCGTCTTCCGTCTCGTGCTGTCGACGATGATGTTCCCCCCGTTCCTCTTCTTCGTCCCGCACTTCCTCATCCTGGCGCACTGGCCGCTGGCGGGCGGCAACGACCTGTTCGGCCGCGGCGGCGCCGGACTGACCGTCAGCATCGTCGCGCTCGCCGTGCCGTTCCTCGTCAACGGCTTCGGGATCTTCCTGATGCGCCAGTTCATGGTCGCGATCCCGGACGAGGTCCTCGAGGCCGCCCGCATCGACGGAGCCGGTGAGTTCGCCGTGTGGTGGCGGATCGTGGTGCCGCAGACCAAGCCGGTCGTGGTGACCCTCGGACTGCTGACCTTCGTCGACGCCTGGAACGAGTACATCTGGGCGCTGCTCGTCTCGACGGCCAACCCGGACGTCATGACGCTTCCCGTCGGCATCCAGCTCCTGCAGGACCACGTCGACCCGGCCCGCACGATGCCCATCGTCATGGCCGGGCTCGTCCTGAGCATCCTCCCGGTCCTGATCCTCTTCCTCCTGCTGCAGAAGTACTACGTCCGCGGCGTCATGCTCAGCGGCCTCAAGTAGTCCTCCACCGCCCGGATGACGCGGTAGTCCGCCTCGACGGCGTCCGGCTCGTCGCTGCTGAGAACGACCTCGGCGCACCGGGACGCGGGGGTGACCGGGGCGTGCTCCAGGAGGTCTGCGCTGACCGCGACCACCGTCGGAAGCCGGCGCAGGGAACGCCCCAGCTGCGGGCCGAACGCCTCGCCGCCCCGGCGCACGCACACTCGGACGACCCGGTGCCCCGTCGCACCCGGCGCGAACGGAACGGGCAGCGGCGGCACCGTGGTGTCCAGTGCGTCCGTCAAGCGGTCGTAGCCGGTTGCCGTGCGCAGCGCCTCGTCGGCCGGTGAAATGTCGGGCACCGCCAGTGCCGAGACGAGGAGCGGGCCCCGGCCCTCCTGGTAGGCGACGCGTGCGGTGACGGGTCCGCGCAGCACGCCCAGGGCGTCGAGCACGCGCAGCACGTACGCCGAAAGGACTCGTGTCAGCGGCTCGTGGGGGAGCAACAGGTCGATGCGGTCCAGGGAGCGGTCGCAGGAGCGGGTCTCAGCCCATACGTCGGTGACGGCATGGTCCGGCCGACCGTCCGTACCCGGGCGGCTGACACTGTTGACCACGAACTGCCGGACGGGCAGCCGCTCGGTGAGGACCAGGCGCGCGTCGTCGGAGTACCGGGCGGCCGCCCGCTTCATGGCGGGCCAGAAGGTGTTGATCTGCTTCTTGCCGTCGCAGGGCACCGGCTCGACCGGAACTCCGGCCGCGGCGGGGGCCAGCAGGTAGCCGGGCAGGCGGCAGGTCTCGGCCCAGGCCAGTACCTCGGCGAGGCTCGCGCTGCGGATGCCGCGTGGTGCCGGTATGCCGGCTCGTGCCAGGGCGGCCGCCTGAACACCACGGTCGTAGCGCAGCCCCGATGTCTCGGGATCCCCCTGGGGCAGGCCCAGATGCCAGGCGATCCGCTCCGCCAGCCCGACGCCCGCCGCACTCCCGGCGACGACGGCCGACACTCCCAGCCCCCGCAGCGCCTTGACCGTACGCCGCAGGGATCCGCGATGCTCCACGAAGTCCGCACAGCCACTTGCCCCGTGCGCCGGTGCCGACGCCGACGGCCGGCACCGGGTGTCCGGTTCGACGGCCACGCATCGCCAGCCGCGCTGCCCGAAGGACTCCGCGGGCAAAGCGCTGCCGCGGGGGGCGACGATCGCCACGGTACCGGCGACGGCCCCGAACCGGGGCGCGACGACGGGTACGGCGGAGGTCATGGTCATGGAAGCGGGCTCCCTAGGAGGACCAGATGCGCGCGGCACCCTGCCAGTTGGTCTCAGGTGTGATCGGCCCGCCGCACGGCCTTCCGGCGGGCGGAGTTGCGGACGGGGGCCTGCCCGGCGCTTCGCCGACGAGTCCGGGCACGGCCGTCGCGACACCCGGTGTCCGGCTTCGTGAACGGCCACGGTGAGTAGAAAGGGAAAGGGGCACAGCAGCCTCCTGCGCTGGTCCTCCTGTAGCGCTCGAGCGGGGGGCATCACTATGTCTGTCCGAAAGGGCAAATGCAATCCGCGGATTCCCCTTCTCACCTCCCGAGAAGTTCGACGTTGAATTTTCTCGCCGAGTGAGAAACGGATGGCTTCTTCTCACCTCGTGAGAAAGGTGTAGACGGCAAGATGGCCAGGTGGGAGTCGTTGTGCGGATGCCCTAGCCTGTCGTGGTACACATCCGCCCCGCGTCCATAGGAGTGCCGTGCGCGCCATTGTCATGAGGGAATTCGGCGGCCCAGAGGTCCTGCAGCTGGAACACGTTCCCGACCCCGAGCCCGCGCCCGGACAAAACCTGCTGGATGTGAGACTGGCGGGTGTCAACTACGCGGATGTCCATGTACGCGGAAACACCTACCTCGCGCCGGTCGAGCTTCCGTACGTTCCTGGCAACGAGGTCGTCGGCACCACCGCCGACGGCAGGCGTGTCGTGGCGCTGACCCAAGGCGGTGGCTACGCGCAGAAGGTGGCCGCCCACCGCAGACTGCAGTGGGAGATCCCCGACGAAGTCACCGACGAACAGGCGGTGTCGCTGGCTCTGCAGGGGAACAGCGCGTACCACCTCCTCTTCACCGTCGCGCAGATCGTGAAGGGGCAGACCGTCGTCATTCCTGCCGCCGCCGGCGGCGTCGGTTCGCTGGCCGTCCAGTTGGCGCACCGGGCGGGCGCCCGGGTCATCGCTCTCGCCGGTACGGACGAGAAGCGTCGGCTGGCCTTGGAGCTGGGAGCGACGGCGGCCGTCGACTCCTCCGACGAGGACGGCCTGACGGAGCGGATCCTCGACGCGGCCGGAGGGCCCGTGCACGCCGCGTTGGAGATGACCGGCGGCAGGACGCTGCTGCAGACACTCGACGTGGTCGCCCCGCGCGGCAGGCTCGTCGTGTACGGCTTCGCCGGCGGGCAGCTCGCCCAGGTCCCGGTGCACACGCTGCTCCAGAAGTCCGTCACCGTCGCCGGTTTCTGGCTCCCGCATCTCTACACGGACCGGACGCTCCCGCTGGCGGCGTCCATGAGGCAGCTCTTCGACGCCGTCGGCAACGGCTCGCTCAAGACCGTGAGCGGCGGGACCTATCCGCTCGCCGACGCGGCCAAGGCGCACCACGTGCTCAACAGCCGTACGGGGACGGGTAAGTTCAGTCTCGCTGTCACCGAGTAATAATCTTGTGCCCTACCGTATGCGGTGGCTTCGGAGCCGTGTACCACCGTGCTCCGGGCAGAGGGGCGCGGGCCGGATGAAGGGGGTACGGCTGATGAGTGGACGGCGCGGAACCGGGACCGGTTACGCCGACCGCTTCATGCGGGTGCAGCAGGCGTTCATCACTCTGGGCCCCGGTGCGCACCGGCTGTCCGAGATCGCCAAAGCAGCCGATCTCGACGACTCCACGACCGGCCGCATGCTCACCGCCGGAACCTACAACAGCACTTTCGTCCGAATCGACCGAGGCCTGTACCAGCTCGGCAGCACGGTCGCCGACCTGGGGCTCCACGCACTGGCCGAGGACAACCTCTCCGGCAGCGAGGCCACCCATGTCCTCCAAGGTCTGCGCGGGGCGACCGACAGCGGCCTGGTCTTCCTGTACATGAGGGCTCCGTTCGGCATAGCGGGCAGACAGTGCCTGGACATGGCGGTGGGGGACTCCGATCTCGTCGAGCTCGGAATGACGCCCCGCGACGTCCTGTCGGTCACACGGTCGCTGCGAACCGGCGCCTCGGGTCGGACGATCCTCGCCTACCTGCCCGAGCAGATCCAGCAGCGGGTGGCCGACGACCCGGTTCCGGAAGAAGCCGGCCCCGGGGTCATCCGCGACGGCGGCGAACTGCTCGCCTCCCTCGCCGACATCCGTGACCAGGGGTACGCCCTGGGGCGCCAGGAGTGCATGGCGAAGTGGAACTCCATCGCCGCGCCCGTCATCTGGGACGGCGCGATCTGGGGTGCGGTCCTGCTGCTCAAGCCCATGGACGTCATGCCGGAAGCTCCCCAGCACTACATCTACGCCACCATCACGGCGGCCGCCAGGCTCAGCCGGCTCGGCGGGGCCTGGCACGCCGACTGATCACCCGCCGGCGTCCGCCGCCCGCCGTCGATGACCTCGGTCCCTTCGTCTCTCTGCGCCGTCCGCTATGGTAGGTAGACCGACCTACATAGAAGACCTCTCTTCTCCGGGGACGAGCGATGAGTGAGACCAGGCGGCGACCGGCCCGGGAGCGCCTGCTGGCGGCCGCGGCGCGCCGCTTCTACGCCGACGGCGTCACCGCGACCGGGATCGACACGATCACCGCCGAGGCCGGCGTGGCGAAGATGAGCCTGTACAACAACTTCGCCGGCAAGGCCGAGCTCGTCATGGCCTATCTGGAAGCCCGGCACGAGGAGTGGCTCGCCCTCTACCGAACCCGGGTCGAGCGGGCCGACACCGCGCGCGACGGCGTCCTGGCGGTCTTCGACGCCTACGCCGACCATGCGGAGTCCGCCTACGAGCGCGGCTTCCGCGGGTGCGGTCTGCTCAACGCGGCCGCCGAGCTGCCCGCGGGGGACGAGGGGAGGGCGGTCGTACGCCGCCACAAAGAGGAGGTCGAGCGCCTGATCGCCGGCCATCTAGAGGACCTCTTGCCCGGACGGCCCGGTGACGCACGCGCGGCGGCCGAACACCTGTCGTTTCTGCTGGAGGGCGCGATGGCGCGCGCCGGCCTCGAGGGGGACAGCACCCGCCTGCAGCACGCCCGCGCGATGGCGGCGGACCTGCTGGACCGGCTGTGAGGCGCCCCGCTGTGCCCGGCCCCTCGACGGCCGCCGGCTCCTTGTGCGTGCTCACCGCATCCCTGCTGTGGGGCACGACGGGCACAGCGGCCACCTTCGCTCCCGCCGTCGGGCCGCTCGCCATCGGCGCCGTCGCCATGGGGCTGGGCGGACTGCTCCAGGCCCTGGTCGCAGCCCCTCGGATGGCTCGCCAGGCAGCACGGCTGCGTGAGCGGCTCGGCATCGTCGTGCTCGGCGCCGTCGCGGTGGCTGCCTACCCCCTGGCCTTCTACAGCTCGATGCGTCTGGCCGGAGTGGCCGTCGGAACCGTGGTGTCGATCGGCACCGCCCCGCCGGCCTCGGCGCTGATCGAACATGTCCTGGACGGCAGGCGCCTGACGGGGCGTTGGAAACTCGGAGCCGCCCTCGGACTCCTGGGCACCGTCATCCTGTGCGCGGCCGAGGCCACGCGGACCCCCGCCGGTCCGGAGCGGGCGTCTCCGGGGGCGACGGTACTCGGTGTCGCGCTGGGCCTTCTCGCCGCCACCGCCTACGCGCTCTACTCCTGGGCGGCACACCGGTTGATCACCCGGCGGATAGCCCCCCGCGCCGCCATGGGATCGGTCTTCGGGCTGGGCGGACTGCTCCTCCTGCCCGTCCTGCTGCTCACCGGCGCCCCGCTCCTCGCCTCCTGGTCCAACGCGGCGGTCGGCGCCTACATGGCGCTCGTACCGATGTTCGCCGGCTACGTCCTCTTCGGATGGGGGCTGGCACACGTGCCGGCCAGCACGGCTACCACGCTTTCCCTGCTCGAGCCGGCCGTCGCGGCGGTGCTCGCCGTGCTGGTCATCGGCGAGCGCCAGCCCGGCGCGGGCTGGATCGGTATCGCGCTCGTGGTCGCCTGCCTCGCCGTCCTCACCGCCCCGGCGTCTCCCACTCGGCGCCGGCGGCCGCGGCCGGAGGACGCCGCTGCGCCGCGGAGGAGCGCCGAAAAACGGCCCACAACCGCCGAACTCGCCGGCCGCTCCGACTGACAGCCCGGACGACTTCGCTCAAGCCCGGAAGGGCCGGCCCTGGGAACGGGCCCTGCCCGGCTGTGCCCGACGCCACGTGCCAGGGGCCATGGCGTGGACACGTTTGAACGCCCGGCTGAACGCCTCCTCGGAGTCGTACCCGACTCGGTGGGCGACGGCGGCGACCGAGTGCCCGGTCGTGGCGAGCAGGTTCTCCGCCAGGTGCATCCGCCAGTCGGCGAGGTAGCGGATCGGTGAGCGGCCGAGCACCTGGCGGAACCGCTCGTCCAGTGCGGAACGGGAGACCGCCGCCGTCTCGGCGAGTCGCTGAACCGTCCAGCGGTGGTCCGGCGCGGCGTGCAGGCGTGCCAGCGCCGGCGCGAGGACCGGATCGGCGAGCGCCGCCATCCACCGTGTGTCGATCGCCGCCACCGTTGCCAGATGCAGTCGGAGGGTTTCCAGCAACACCAGCTCCGGGAGTCTCGTCGCCGTCCGGTCGGTGCCCGGTGCCGCGGAACCGAGCGCCAGAGCGTAGTCGACGCTGGACCGGATCCAGGCCGCCGCGGGTCCGTCCGGCGGGCGCACCACGAAGAGGGACGGCAGTGCCTGAAGGGCGGGGTTGAACAGCGGATGGTCGCAGTGCAGATAGCCGCACACGACGTCGGTACGTCCCCCGCCGGCGCCGTGCCGAAGCACCGGCAGGGTCCGCCAGGGGGGCGGACTGAGCAGATCGAGGATGGGAACCTCCTCCGCCGCGTCGGATCCGCCCATCGAGTGCTGCTCGCCGTACGGCACGACGACGACATCGCCCTCACGGGCCCACAGGCGTTCACCACCTCGGGCCCGGGCCCAGCACTCCCCGCGGGCGACGATATGGAAAACGATCAAGCGTCTCGCGCCCGGTCGGAGGGCCCGGACCAGCTGGTCGGGCGTCGGTGACCGGTACGCCCACCCTTCGGTGAACTCGGCGCGGAAGAAGATCGCCCCGTCCAGCCGCAGTCCCTGCAGGGCCGAATCGAGCGTGCCCCACGCCGCCGCGGGCGGTGTGACCACCTCGCCGGAACCGTGCGCGGGGCTACGGCTAGGAGTCCCGGTCGTGCGGTCATGGCTCTTCCTGCCGAGCGTCACGAGTATCAAGTGTGGCACCGCCAGGAGTGCCGGGCACACGAAGGGAAAGATCATGGCGCTGTATCTCGACGTCCACACGATCAGTGGGGGCGTGACCGCGGAGGACGCGGCGAAGGCTCACCAGGCGGACCTGCAGACACAGGGCAGGTTCGGGGTCCGCTACCTGCGGTACTGGGTCAACGAGCCGCAGGGAAAGGTTTTCTGCCTCATCGAGGCACCGTCGGCGCAGGCCGCCACCGCCGTGCACCAGGAGGCGCACGGCCTGCTCGCCGAGGACGTCTTCCTCGTCCAGGAGGGCGACTGACCGGCGGGGTGAGGCGCGGGCCGGCCGGTGCGCGGACGCGCCGTCGAGTGAGCCGGCCGGCCCGCGACGCCCCTCGCCCGCTGCCGAGACCGCCGGCAGGCCCGCCGGCCGGGTTCAGGTGTCACGGCTCGCAGCGGTGGATTCCGGTGCCGCCGTGTCCCAGCTTCGGCCCGCGGCCAACATGGGCGATCTGGTCAGACCGACGATGCCCGCCGCCATCAGACCGACGCCCGCGGCCTCGGGCAGCAGGTTCCAGCCCAGAGCGATGCTCTCCCCGAACAGCAGACCGCCGAGTGTGACGCTGATGAGGGCGTCTCCCAGGGTCAGGGCCGGCTGGGAGGCGGCCAGGGTGCCGGCCCGCAAGGTCCACTGGAGCAGCAGTACGCTCAGTAG